>DATETZ010000205.1:0-3174 GCA_035283385.1 Hyphomicrobiaceae bacterium | reverse complement strand
AACTTCTGAACCGCCATACTAGAACGGGACCCGATCCGGCATTAGATGTGGGGACCCGGGCCGGACCGCCGCCGGGTCAGACCGGCCGAAGGGTGGCGGTATCCCCGCCGTTGCGGAATCTGGCATGATGAGGCGATCGATCGAGGCGGCATACGACGAGCAAAGGCATGGATCTCCGGTACTTGAGGTGCGCTTGTCTCGCCGCTCTCGTGGCGCTGCCGGCGGCTGGCGCCGAGGAGAACGTCGCGCCGGGGGCGGACTTCACCGTGCGCGAGATCTCGCTAGCGCTGTTCAAGGCCAAGCCCGGTGAGAAGCTCGACTACTCGGGCCGCGACCTCACCTACCTCGATCTATCGGGCCTCGACTTCAAGGGCGCGATCCTCGCCCGCTCCGACCTCTACGGCGCCGATTTCACCGGCGCCAACTTGAAGGGCGTCGATCTCGCGCACGCCCGCCTCGACCGCGCGGTTCTGATCCGCGCCGACCTCTCGGGAGCCAATCTGACGCAAGCGACGATCTACCGCCCGACCGTCTTCAGCGACCTTGCCAACGATCCCGCCGACGCCCCGCGCTTCTCCGGCGCCAATCTCACCGGCATTCACGTCATGGCCAACCTGTCGGGTGCCGACTTCCGCGGCGCCGACCTCACGGGCGCCGTTTTCGCCCCCCTCGAATGGCGCGCCGGCCAGGGCACCATCACGACGCTGTCGAGGAACGTCTTGAGATCCTGCGACTTCTCGGGCGCGACTCTCGAGCGCGCCAATCTCAATCGCGCGCTGCTCACGTTCTCGCGCTTCGTCGGCGCCAAGCTCGCCGGCGCCGACCTCTCCGAAACCGATCTCGCCAAGGCCGATCTGTCCGGCGCCGATCTTTCCGGCGCCGACTTGACGCGGGCCGATCTCGACGGCGCCAATCTCGCGGGCGTGAAGGGCCTCGACACGGTGAAGGGCCTCTCGAGTGCGCTCAACCTCGACAAGGCGCTGCGCTGAGCCGGCGCCCGCGTTTAGCCCGATAGCCTGCCGGCGCATCGCCATTATGCCGAGTAATGCGCCCGAGGACCTGCATCCCACCCGGCCCAGGGCGATAGCCGGTTGTCAAACGACGGACATACGTGATGTACTATGATTTCCATTTTGGAACTGCCGCTCAAGAGAGGGCGCCATGTTGCGTGTCTCCGCCTTCTTTGTCCTGTGCGCCGCTGCTCTTGCCTTGCAATCCGGGAGCACAGCCAACGCCGCCGACACCTGGGTTCTGCTCGCCACCGTCAATATCGACTCGGTCACCGGCAAGGCTTCCGCCGATCTCACCCAAGCCAAGGGCCAGTTCAGGGCGGTGCGGGTTCGAGCCAAGGATCAGACCGTCGCGCTCAATCGCGTCGAGGTGACGTACGCGGACGGCGCCGTTCACAAACAGGTTCGGCGGGTCAATCTCCTGCCCGGCCAGCACAGCCGGGCAATCGACGAACGCCAGGATGGCCGGTTTATCGACAAGGTGGTCCTTGTGTCGGCGGACCCGGTGCCCGGTTCCAAGATCGCCGCCGAGATTTGGGGCTTGCAGAGCCCGGAGATGGCCGCAGCGGTGCGGCCCACGTCTGAGACTGCAACGCGCAGCCTGGAGTCCGAGCTGGATTCCGAGACCCGCGGCATCGGAGGCGGGCCGGAATCCGGGCCGGAGCTTACGCGGTCCGCTGGACCGGCCGGGGGGGGCGGCGCGAGCGGGCCCGCCAGCACGACGCCGCCCGAGCAGCCCAACGCCTGCATCGACAAGAACGTGTGCACGCTGGTCGACGTCTTCTTCGGCACCGACCGCAACTCGAAGCCGGGGCCGCAACGGCTCGGCTTCGAAAGCGAGCGCGCAAACAAGCTGACGCTCGGCCATGCCTTTGTGACGGTTCCCAAGGCGAACCGCAAAAAGGGCGAGATTCCGCTGCCGTCGCTGTGGGACAAATATGTCCTCGGCGTGCCGGAAGCGGGCGATCCGGCGCGTCATTTCACGATCCCGGCGAAGGGTGTCTCGGTATTTGACAGCGAGGACGAATTCGTTGCGGCGGCTCAGGCCCACATGGCGAACGCCGGCGATTACAAGGACCACGCGTTCGTGTTCGTGCACGGGTTTTACACGACCTACGAGAGCGCGCTCTATCGGACCGCCCAGATCGCCTACGATTTGGGCCCCGATGGCGTCCCCTTCGGCACCGCCTTTCTTTATTCCTGGCCATCGGCCGGCAACGCCACGGCCTATCTCTACGATGAAGAGAGCTCGCGCTTGTCCGTGCCTCACTTGAAGGCGTTCTTGAATACGGTCATCGACAAGACCGGAGTGAAGAACGTCCACCTCATCGCCCACAGCATGGGCAATGTCGCGCTCATCGGAGCACTGCAACAGATCGCGGCTGCCGATACCAAGGTCCGCATCAATCAGATCATCCTGGCCGCTCCCGACGTGGACAAGGTCGAGTTCGAGCAGATCATCGCCGGCGTCGGGAAGCTTGCCAAGGGCGTGACGCTCTACGCCTCGTCCAACGACAACGCGCTGTTGCTCGCGCGCCAGGCCCGCAAAGGCACGCCGCGCGCCGGCGAGGCGATCGTGCCGCCGGGCCCTGCCGTCGTCGGCGGCATCGATACCATCGACATCTCGGCCATCAGCTCGTCGGTCTTCTCCTGGAACCACGACAGCTACGCCGGCAGCAAGGAGCTGCTCAACGACATCTCGACCATCTTCCGCAAGGGCGAGCGTCCGCCGCCGGTGCGCAACATCAACTTCAAGCCCGTCGTCCAGGGCACCAGGCAGTATTGGCGCTACACCGAGTAGGCGCGGGCAATCCTCGACGGGGCCAACCGCGCGTAAGTCAATGCTCTCGACACGGTGAAGAGCCTTGCGAGTGCGCTCAACCTCGGCAAGGCGCCGCGCTGAGGCGGCGCCGCCTTCGCATCCCTCAGCGGACGACGCGGAACCGGGCCGCTCGCCACGGGGTGATGACCCGAAGCGGTCATTTTTCAGCAAACGACGTCAAAAAATTATCCGCTACAGCATGATCCTGATCGGTGAGCGTTGAGCTGACCGCGTGATTCGGGGCGGCCACGGACCGATGTCGACTGCAAGCATGCAATTCGGAACCCAGGGCCGCGGCGACCGTTCAGATTATGTTCAGGAGCGCAACTCAAAAATGAGGCT
>DATETZ010000204.1:0-9582 GCA_035283385.1 Hyphomicrobiaceae bacterium | reverse complement strand
CTCGGCACCCTCGCGAGGCCCGCGCTGCTCACCCTCGCGGTCGCCCCTGTAGCCGCCGCGATCGCCGCGGAAGCCGCCACGGTCGCCGCGGAAGCCGCCGCGATCGCCACGCTCTCCGCGCTCGTCGCGATCCGGCTTGCGCATCATGACGGAAGGCTCGGCCTCGAGCGCCTCGACGCGGATGGTCATGAAGCGGATCACGTCGGGGGAGAGCCCCATGCGCCGCTCCATCTCGGCGACGGCGGCGGGCGGGGCCTCAATGTTCATCAGCGCATAGTGCGCCTTGCGGCTCTTCTTGATCTTGTAGGCGAGGCTCTTGAGCCCCCAGTACTCGGTCTTCGTCACCTTGCCGCCGCCCTCGGCGATGACGTCGGCGTATTCCTTGGTGAGGACTTCGACCTGCTGCGGTGAAACGTCCTGGCGCGCCAGGAAGACATGCTCGTAAAGCGGCATGCGGTGGCCTTTCTGTTCCGGTTGGCCACGCGGCTCGGCGTGGCCCGACGGCTCCGGCGCATAGCCCCTGTTGAGCCCTCGACAAGGCCCACAAAGACGACCCAAAGAGCGGAGACACCGGGAGCCGGGCAGGGATGCCCGCCGAGCCGGCCACAAAGGACCGGCGCGGTCTCCCGTTCAGCCTCCAACCGGAGCGGGTGATGCGCCGTCATATACGGAATTCCGCATGCGCAGCAAGGGGGAAATGAAGGATCGGAGCGGCGGATGGAGCGCTCTGTCCACCCGCCGCAATCGGATGCTTGTCCTTGGTCGTGATGTGCTCGATCCGCCCCGGCTAGGCCTGAGGGGTGCCCGACGTGGCTCGAAAGGCGGCCCAGGCATGAGCGGCAAGGCCGATGCCCCAGCCGAGGAGCACCCACTGGATCCAATAGGGCTCGGCGGTCCACCAATCGAGCACCGCAAGGAGGATTATGACAATGACAAAGGCGGTCGCATGGATCATGAACCCTCTCCGGCGACGTGCATCCAGTTCACTCGTGTTCGCCACTTGTGCCTCCTTTTCGCCAAAACAATCCGCATCGCGAGCCGGCACTTGCGCCCGGGCTCATGCGATCGGTGGACCGAGGCTGGCGGGGGCGCATATTCCGGCGTGCAGCACTCGACCTTAGCACACTGCCGATACGGTTCGAGTTTCAATGGAAGGTGACGGGCAGCGCGTGGCCGTCGTGAGGGAACCTGCTTCAATCTGCGTTGCCGAGCGGGGTCCAACGATAGATCTCGGCGAGCGGAATTGCGATCTTCACTCCGAGTGCCGGCAGAGCGAGCACCTCTTTGAGCCGCTTCATGGTGGCCGGCTCCCATTGAGAGGAACGATCGTATCGGGTTACGCCGATCTCGTTCTGCGACACCGTCACGTAATGCCGGCAGTTGGGGACGCTGGCATAGACGCGCCGGCGCCAGGCCTGATCGGCCTTCGTGTTGCTCTCCGACAGCACCTCGAACAGCACCAGCGCGTCGTCCGTGACCGGACTTGGCTCGGCTCCCGGCGGGCGCTCGAGTACCAGTACGTCCGGCTGCGGCAAGCTGTTCGCCGAGGCCGGAACGCGTGTTCCGATCCCGATCAGCGGCAACCACAAGGCATCATTCTCGAGCTTCAATCGCACCAGCGCAGCGACGACGTTGGTAGTAATCAGCTGATGAAAGTTTGTCGGCGAAGGGTTCATGACGGGCCGTCCTTCGATCAGCTCCCAGCGCTCCTCGTCCGGGCGGCTGTCGGTAAACGCAAGGAACTCCTCGACAGTCATTTGCAGCTCAGGTGCGAGCTTGGCGCGCATGGCCGGCCTCCTCCATCGACCTTGAGGCTAACAATACCATGAGGACCGGCCCCATCGCGACTTTCCGGCGCGGGCGGCTTGACTCAGCCGGCGCCACTGTGTTTCTGCCCCGGATTGCTCAATTGGGAGCACTCAATCGGGAAGATGGGGCGGCGACCGAATGGCCATGGCATTCGTTTTTCCGGGGCAGGGCAGCCAAGACGTCGGCATGGGCCGGGATCTCGCCCAGCACTACAACTCGGCCATGGAGGTGTTCCAGGAGGTCGATGCCGCGCTCGGCCAGAACCTCTCGGCGCTCATGTGGGAGGGGCCCAAGGAGACGTTGACGCTGACCGAGAACGCGCAACCTGCCCTGATGGCGGTTTCGATCGCCGTCATGCGCGTGCTCGAGCGCGACAAGGGGTTCTCGCTCGAGGACCGCGTGCGCTTCGTCGCCGGCCATTCGCTCGGCGAGTATTCGGCGCTAGCCGCGGCTGGCGCCTTTTCTCTGGCGGACGCGGCACGACTCTTGAAGCTGCGCGGCCAGGCGATGCAGGCTGCGGTCCCGGTCGGCCGGGGAGCGATGGCGGCGCTTCTGGGGGTCGGGCTCGATACCGCCCGGAAAGTGGCCGCGGCGGCGGCCCAGGGCGAGGTGTGCGAGGTCGCCAACGACAACGAGCCAACGCAGGTCGTGCTCTCGGGCGCGAAGTCGGCGATCGACCGTGTGCCGGAGGCCGGAACGGCGCTGGGCGTGCGGCGCACCGTTGCGCTGCCGGTGTCGGCTCCCTTCCACTGCGCGCTGATGCAACCTGCGGCTGAGGCGATGGCTGCGGCGCTGGCGAAGGTGGAGATGAAGGCCCCCGTGGTGCCGCTCGTCGCCAACGTGCTGGCGGCCCCGATCACCGATCCCACGGAAATCAAGAAGCGCCTGGTCGAGCAGGTGACCCAAACCGTGCGCTGGCGCGAGTGCGTGTCCTACATGACGGCGAACGGCGTCACCGATATCTATGAGATCGGCGCCGGAAAGGTCTTGAGCGGTCTCGTCAAGCGCATCGAGAAGAGCTTGAATGCGACCAGCATCGGCACGCCGGCCGAGCTCGAGGCGGCCCTTTCCGCGCTCGTCGGCTGAGGGATGCGCGCAAGCGTCCGGGCTCGGTCCGGTCGAGACGAAACGGGCGGCTACGCCATCGGCAGTCTGCAGAGGAAACCATGTTCGATCTCACCGGCAGGAATGCTCTCATCACCGGCGCGACGGGCGGCATCGGCGCCGGCATCGCACGCGCCTTTCACAAGGCCGGCGCCCAAGTCGCCATCTCGGGCCGGAAACCCGAGAAGCTCGACGCGCTCGCCAAGGAGCTCGAGGATCGCGTGCACGTAGCGCCGTGCGATCTTGCCGACAAGGCCGCGGTGGGCAAGCTCGTCGACGAGGTGGCGGCGAGGCTCGGGCGGCTCGACATCCTGGTCAACAATGCCGGCTTGACCAAGGACAACCTGCTGATGGTGATGAAGGACGAGCAGTGGGACGAGGTGATTGCCGTCAATTTGACGTCGACCTTCATGTTGATGCGCGCCGCCACCCGCTCCATGCTGCGCAACAAGACAGGCTACGGACGCATCATCAATATCTCGTCGATCTCGGGCCTGGTCGGAAACCCCGGCCAGGGAAATTACGCGGCGTCAAAGGCCGGGATGATCGGCATGACGAAATCTCTGGCCCGCGAGGTGGCCAACCGCGGCATTACGGCGAACTGCATTGCGCCGGGCTTCATCAAGACGGCTATGACGGATGCCTTGAACGAGAAGCAGGTCGCCGAGATCTCGCAGCATATTCCCGCCCAGCGCTTCGGCACCCCCGAGGACATCGCCGCCGGTGCGCTTTATCTCGCCAGCGTCGAAGCGGGCTACGTCACCGGCCAAACGCTTCATATCAATGGCGGCATGGCGATGGTGTAGGGGCCAGATGCGGGCCGAGCGGCCCATTCAGCCGCGTTCGGCGCTCGCTCCGGCGCTGGCCAAGGGTGGGGAGATGTGCTAACGAGCCTCGTTTTTTGCTGCGAAGCCCAGGGAAAAGCCCTAACGATCGAGGCTCGGGCGCTGCGGCGCGGCGAATCATGTAAGCGCGGGCGGGCGGAACGATTCGATCGGAGCCGTTAGCGGATGCGCCACGAGGTACCTTTAGCGGATGCGGCACGAGCTAATAGAGTGAACTTGGCAAGCGCAAAAGACTAGGGACGCGAGGGAAGACGATGAGCGATGTCGCAGAGCGCGTGAAAAAGATCGTCGTTGAGCATCTGGGCGTCGAGGCCGACAAGGTGACCGAGAATGCCAGCTTCATCGACGACCTCGGCGCCGACAGCCTGGATACGGTCGAGCTTGTGATGGCCTTCGAGGAGGAGTTCGGCTGCGAGATCCCCGACGACGCTGCCGAGCACATTCTGACCGTCGGCGACGCCGTGAAGTTCCTGGAGAGAAACGCCAGCGCCGCTTGAAGGACGCAAGGCGCCCGCGCCACGGCGGGGTCGGACACGGTCACACGGGGCCCCGCCGCCACGCGCTCGCGCTCGAGCCTCCGGGTTTTTTCGCAGCAAGGCCAACCGCCGATCCGCAAAAGTGCGCCTTCGTGGCGCCATCATCCCACGGAATTCAGTCGCATGCGCCGCGTCGTGATCACTGGCCTCGGGCTCGTTACTCCGGTCGGCTGTGGAGTCGAGGCGTCCTGGGCCAATCTCCTTTCGAGCACGAGCGGCGCGCGTCGCGTCGCAGAGTTCGACGTCTCCGACATCACCTGCCAAATCGCCTGCTTCGTGCCGCGCGGCGCACTCGCCGAAGGGAAGTTCAGCCCCGACGACTGGATGGAGCCGAAGGAGCAGCGCAAGGTCGATGACTTCATCATCTACGCGGTCGCGGCCGCCGACCAGGCGATCGAGGATTCCGGCGTCGCGCTCAAGACCAGCGAGCAGCAGGAGCGCACGGGCGTGCTCATCGGGTCCGGCATCGGCGGCTTGTCCGGCATCGCCGACACCTCGATCCTGCTCAAGGAGAAGGGGCCGCGGCGCGTCTCCCCGTTCTTCATCCCGGGCCGCCTCATCAACCTCGCCTCGGGCTATGTCTCGATCAAGCATCAGCTCAAGGGTCCCAACCACGCGGTGGTGACCGCCTGCTCGACCGGCTCGCACGCGATCGGGGATGCTGCGCGCCTGGTTGCGCTGGGCGATGCCGATGTGATGGTGGCCGGCGGCACCGAGAGCCCGATCTGCCGCATTGCGCTGGCCGGGTTCGCGGCGTGCCGCGCCCTGTCCACGGGTTTCAACGACCGGCCGACCGCGGCCTCGCGGCCCTACGACAGGGACCGTGACGGGTTCGTCATGGGCGAGGGCGCGGGCGTCGTCGTGCTCGAGGCTTATGAGCATGCCAAGGCGCGCGGGGCGAAGCTGTACGCGGAGGTCGTCGGCTACGGCATGTCGGGGGATGCCTATCACATCACGGCTCCCTCGGAGTCCGGAGACGGCGCGTTCCGCTGCATGCAGGCGGCGTTGAAGCGGGCTCAAATCCAAGCCAGCGACATCGACTACATCAACGCGCACGGGACCTCGACCCCCATGGGCGACGAGATCGAGCTCGCCGCCGTCGAGCGCCTGTTCGGCAACGCCGCCGGCAAGCTCGCCATGTCCTCGACCAAGTCGGCGATCGGCCACCTGTTGGGCGCCGCCGGCGCCGTCGAGGCAATCTTCTCGGTGCTGGCGATCCGTGACAATGTCGCACCCCCGACCTTGAACCTCGACCATCCCTCGGTCAGCACGGCAATCGACCTCGTCGCACACAAAGCCAAGACGCGCGAGATCAATACCGTGCTCTCGAACTCATTCGGATTCGGAGGGACCAATGCGTCGCTGCTCATGCGCCGCGTCGCGTAGCGGCCGCCAGGCGCCTCGCGCATGGCCCGCCGGCGCCGCCGGCTGTCCGGCCTTTTGCCACATTTGCGGGACAGTCAGAGCCTTCGATCGAGCGACTGCTCCATCCGAGCTTGCCGCGCAAGCTGATCGAGCAGCGGGCGGCAGTGATGGGAGCCCGATATGAGCGACATGCGCCGGGATGTACTGCCTTCGCTCTCGTCTCTGAAGGGTCTGCGTCCAAAGAGTCCCGCCGAGGCGCTCGAGCCCGGACGCGCGCCCAACCGCCCGCGCGGGATGCGCCGGCGGCGCGAGCCCAGGGCCCTCTCCGGCCTGGTCAAGGTCGTGAGCGGCGTGCTCACGATCGTTCTTGTGTTCATGGCGTTCGCCGGAGGCGTCACGCTGCTGCTGCGTCACCTGTTCGACCAGCCGGGGCCGCTCGAGGCCGCGCGCGTGATCACGATCCCCAAGGGCGAAGGACGCATCGAGATCGCCGAGCGCCTCGAGCAGGAGGGCGCCATCGCCAGCCGGTGGGTGTTCCTCGCCAGCCATTTGACGCAGAGCTGGTTCGGGCCGAAGAGCCTCGAGCTCAAGGCCGGCGAGTACGAGGTCAAGAAGGGCGCCAGCATGCGCGAAGTGCTCGACATGCTGGTCGAGGGCAAGTCGGCGGTGCTCTACAAGCTGACCATCCCCGAGGGCCTGACGAGCCAGCAGATCGTCGAGCGGGTCAACGGCGAGCCCGCTCTCTCCGGCCAGGTCGCGGCGATCCCGGCGGAAGGCTCATTGTTTCCCGATACGTACCGGTTCTCGAAAGGCACGGATCGCCAGGAGCTGGTCGAGCTGATGAAGGCCAAGCAGCAGCAGTTCTTGGATGGCGTATGGGACAAGCGCCAGCAAGGCCTGCCGATCGAAAGCAAGGACAAGGCGCTGATCCTGGCCTCGCTCATCGAGCGCGAGACGGGACGGCCGGATGAGCGCGGCCGCGTGGCGGCGGTGTTCGTCAACCGGCTGAAAAAGGCCATGCGGCTGCAGTCGGATCCGACCATCGTCTATGGCATTGTCGGCGGGGCGGGACCGCTCGGGCGGGCGATCACGCGCGCCGACATCGACAAGAAGACGCCCTACAACACCTATCAGAACGACGGGCTGCCGCCGGGGCCGATCTGCAACCCGGGCCGCTCGGCGATCGAGTCGGCGCTCAACCCTGCCAAGACCAACGATCTCTATTTTGTCGCCGACGGCAATGGCGGTCACGTCTTCTCCGCCACCTTGAAGGATCACAACGCGGCGGTCGCCACGTGGCGCAAGTTGGAAAAGGACATGAAGGCCAAGCAGGAAGCCCAGACCAAGCAGGATCCCAAGCAGGGGGGCACGGCCACGGGGGCCGAGACTGCGGCCGCGAACGCGGACACGATTCCAAACCCTCCGGCCGAGGCCCCCGCGGGCGACACGGAAGCCGCGCCGGCCACGCCGCTGACTGCGCCGCCGGCCGAGGCCAAGGCCTCGAGCTTGCCGCTCCCCGTCCGCAAGCCGAAGCAGTAAGCGATTGCGCCGCGGCGTCGGACCCTCAGCGTCCGACACCGCGGGGACCTGAAATTCGAGGTGTCAGACCCGGAGCGTCTGACACCTCGTTCCGCGGCTTGGCGTCGCCGCGATAACTCGATAGATTTGCGCCGCCTCTCGCCCCTCACCGTTCGTCCGGGCGCGGATGCCGGGCCGGTGTGGGCCGACCCGCAAAGTCTGCGCCCACGCCCGAGCCGATAAGACGATGGCCATCCAGAGCATGACCGGCTTTGCCCGGAGCGACGGCGCATTGGGGCACTCCACCTGGCACTGGGAGGTTCGCAGCGTCAACAACCGCGGCCTCGACATGAGGCTGCGCCTGCCGCCCGGGCACGAGGCGCTCGAGGCGCGCGTGCGTGACGGCGTCGCCAAGCGCCTGACTCGGGGCAGCGTGACGGTGTCGCTCTCGGCCGGGCGCCAGGCGGCGCTCGCGGAAGTGCGTCTCAACGAGGCCGCACTCGATCAAGTCATGCGCGCAGCCGATCGGATACGCCAGTTGACCGGTGCCGAGCCGCCGCGCGCCGAGGGACTTCTCGGCTTGAAGGGCGTGCTCGAGGTGGTCGAGCGGCCCGAGGACGAAGCGCAAATCGCGGCCACACACGAAGCCATGCTGACGAGCCTCGAGGAGGCCCTCGACGGCGTCGTCAAAGCGCGGGGCGCCGAAGGCAAGCGCTTGGCGGACGTGCTCGAGGCGCAGGTGATCGAGATCGCGCGCCTGATCGGGGAGATCGAGCGCGCGCCTGCGCGCACGCCCGAGGCGATCAAGGCGCGTTTGAATGAGCAGCTGGCCAGGCTGCTCGAGACCGGCCAGGGGTTGGATCCCGGGCGCTTGCACCAGGAAGCGGTCTTGATCGCAACGCGCACCGACGTTGAGGAGGAGCTCAAACGGTTGAAGGCCCACATCGAGGCGGCCCGAGGGCTCGTGAGGGGGCCGGGCGCGGTCGGCCGCCAGCTCGAGTTTCTGGCGCAGGAGTTCCACCGCGAGGCCAACACCATCACCTCCAAGGCGAGCGATGCCGAGATCTCCCGCCTGGGGCTGGCCTTGAAAGTCGTGATCGATCAAATGCGCGAGCAGGTGCAAAACATCGAGTGACGAAATTCCCCTCTCCCCACTCTCAAGAGCGGGGAGAGGGCATGAGGGCGGGACGATTTGAAACCGTCGGAGCGACCATGACGGCAGCGGAGCCGAAAATCGAACGGCGCGGGCTTCTTCTCGTGCTCTCCTCGCCGTCGGGTGCAGGCAAGACCACGCTCGCCAACAGGCTGCTGGCGGCCGAGCCCGCGCTGCGCCTGTCGATTTCGGTCACGACGCGAAAGCCGCGCCCGGGCGAGGTCGACGGCAAGGATTATATCTTCATCGACGAGGCTCGCTTCGAGCGCATGCGCGAGGACAACCAGCTGCTCGAGTGGGCGCGCGTGTTCGATCATCTCTACGCAACGCCGCGCGGTCCCGTCGAGGAGGCGGTCGCCAAGGGCCAGGACGTGCTGTTCGACATCGATTGGCAGGGCGCCCAGCAGCTCGCCGAGCGCGTCGCGCACGATCTCGTGCGGGTGTTCGTTCTGCCGCCCTCGGGCGCAGCGCTCGAGGCCCGCCTCAAGGCGCGCGCCCAGGACCCGCCCGAGGTGGTGGCGAAGCGCATGGCCCGGGCCTCGGCCGAGATCAGCCACTGGGCGGAGTACGATTACGTGGTCGTCAACGCCGATCTCGAGGCGAGCGTTGCGGGCCTGCGCGCGATCCTCAACGCCGAGCGATTGAAGCGCGAGCGCCTGTTGGGCTTGTCGGACTTCGTGCGCGAGCTGCAAAGCGCCCTTTAAGGCGGTTCTTGCCCTGGCTCGACCCCCGAGAGAACCCGCGCACGGGGTCCGCAATTGGACGGCCGACGAGATGGCTAATGGCCGGCAGCAAATCGGCCACAGCGAGGGGAATTCCCGAGCCCCCACAAGCTTTTTCCACATCCTGCCCCAGATTCTATGCTAGCGGCCGGGATAGGCTTGGGGAAATGTTATGCCGATCTAGAATGCTCATTTAGGAGCCGTGCCTTGCTGAGCCCCGACGCCGCGCCGGCCGCCCGGTTCCAGCTGGTCCTGATCAAGCCTTCCCACTACGACGACGACGGCTATGTGATCCGCTGGTTTCGCTCCACCATGCCGTCGAACTCGCTCGCGGCCGTCAATGGTCTGGCGCTCGGTGCGGCGCGCCGGAAAATCCTGGGCCCCGACGTCGCCATCGATGTCACGGCCATCGACGAGACCAACACGCGCATCAGGCCCGAGCAATTGATCGAGCGCTTCCGGCGCCACGGTAATTTCGGCTTCGTCGGTCTGGTCGGCGTGCAGTCGAACGAGTTTCCGCGCGCGCTCGA
>DATETZ010000203.1:0-4356 GCA_035283385.1 Hyphomicrobiaceae bacterium | reverse complement strand
CTTGCAGCGATTTTGCGCGCGCACTACCTTGATCCGAGGTCCGAAAGAAGCCGGGGAGCGACGAGCATGGACATCACCTCGGTCCGCGAAAATGTCGAGACGGTTGCGAAGGAATGGTCGTCCGAAACGGCGGCCAGGTTGAGACGGCAGGCCCTCGACCCCGCCGACTTCGCGACGCTGAGAGATGCCGGTTTGTGCTTGACTGGCGTACCCGAGGCGATGGGCGGCGTATGGCACAGCGCGCAACGCTCGACCCGTCCGACCGGTGCGATGTTTCGGTCCCTTCTGTAATCCGATCCCGGCCGTCAAGCCGTAATCGTCCGGTCCTCGGGGTCAAGCCGACCAGATGGAAGGCAGCGGCACTGTCGCAATTGACCGCCGTTCATGAGCCGAAACCGAACTTTCGATCTCGAAACATTCTCGGCACTTGTAAACTGCACGCTCAATTGAGATGGGTTCAAGATGACTTGCAGGAGGTTCATTATGTCACTTTGGATCAGACTTGTTGTCCTCTCCTTCGGGTTGCTGAGCACGTCGGCCATTGCCCAACAACCGCCCAATCCTGTTGCCCAAGCGAAGGATCTGGATTTTCCAAGCACGCTCACAAGTCTCTCCGCCTTCTCCTCTCCGCGCATGGCCCTTCTCAAGCCGGACGGTGCCGGTCCGTTTCCTGCGCTTGTGCTGCACCATCAGTGTGGTGGTCTTCGCAATGGTCAATGGCAAAACCAATCGATGGTCGATTGGACACGAGCGGCCGTTCGACGAGGCTACGTCGTGCTGTTGCTCGACTCCCTAGGCCCTCGAGGCGTCGATATGGTTTGCAAAGGACCTAAGGGTGGGGTGCATCTTGGGCGCGGTGTGCGTGATGCACTCCAAGCTGCAGAACACCTGCGCAAGCTCGAGTTTGTCGACAAGAAGAGGATCGCTCACGTTGGCTTCTCATGGGGTGCCATGGTAGCCCTGCTGGCAAACAGCAGGTCATTTCGCAACTACCAAGGCAACCTCGAGGGCTTCGCGGCCTACGTTTCGTTTTACCCGGGTTGCTTCACCATCAGGCCCACTGTAGCGCCCCCATATGAGGTCGTTAGAAACGACATGGAGCATCCTCATCTGGTGTTGATGGCGGATAAGGATGTTGAAACCCCGGCAGCCGAGTGCATTCCCAAGCTCAGCGCGGCAAAAACTTCGGGCTCGCCAGTTGAGTGGCACGTTTATTCGAACGTGACTCATTGCTGGGATTGCAGCAACCTGGACGGCTTCTCGAAGGTTGATTTTCGCGGAACACGCGTGGTCTATCGTTACGACCGGTCCGCGACTTCAGATTCGCAGACGCGCATGTTCGCTTTTCTGAAAAAGATGCCGACTAGCACGCCCTAGCGATCAAGGCGAGCCCGCTCACCGGGCGCGCGGCCGGGCCATACATCTTGGCACGAGGCTGCCGATCGGCGGCCTGGAGGACGGCCGGCAGCAGGTGGGGGCATAGCGGACAAAGGTAAGATGCATCGAATGCATCTTGACGGCCCCTCCCTTGCGGTCGGGTCACGCCCTATCGCGCGGCAAATTTGGCCGCGCGACGGAGCCGCCCTGCCCGGAAGGGCGGCGTCTCCGCCCGTTGTCGGGTGAAGGGCGGACCGGATCGATCTTGCGCCGTCCCGAGCCTGCCGCCGGGATCGATCAGGCCGGCTCGCTCCTACCCCGGCTACCCCGGCTGACGGCTGGATACCGGGGACAAGCCCCGGTATGACTACTGTCGCGTTCGCATAGCCAAGAGTCCGGGGGGAGGCATGGCCGACCACTACGATCAGCTTGAGACGCGCGATCCGGCCCAGCGTGAGCTGGCGCAGTTCAACCTGCTGCCCGATCTCCTCCGCCTCGCGATCGCCAACGCGCCGGGCTGGGCCGAGCATCTCGCGGGCGTGGATGCTGCGTCCGTCACCTCGCGCAAGGCGTTCGCCAAGGTGCCCGTGCTGAAGAAGTCGGGGCTGAAGGACCTGCAAACCAAGCGCCCGCCCTACGCCGGCTTGGCCACCGCCGCCCCCGGCGCGCTCGCGCGCGTGTTCATGTCGCCCGGCCCGATCTTCGAGCCCGAGGGCTACGGCGAGGATTGGTGGCGCTCCGCCCGCTCGCTGTTTGCCGCCGGCATCCGCAAGGGCGACGTCGTCCACAATACGTTCGCCTATCACCTGACCCCGGGGGGGTGGATCCTCGATGCCGGCGCCCGCGCGCTCGGCTGCGCGGTGATCGCCGCCGGCCCCGGCAACACCGAGCAGCAGCTCGAGGTCATCGAGCGGCTGCGGCCCACGGCCTACATCGGCGTCCCCGATTACCTCAAGATCCTGCTCGACAAGGCCAAGGAGACGGGCAAGGACGCGACCTCCTTCAAGAAGGCGCTCGTCGGCGGCGGCGCGCTGTTCCCCTCGCTCAGGGCGGAGTACAAGCAGCGCGGCATCGACACCTTCCAGACCTACGCCACGGCGGATCTGGGCGTCATCGCCTACGAGAGCCCGGCGCTGGAGGGCATGATCGTCGACGAGGGCGTCATCGTCGAGATCGTGCGGCCTGGCACCGGCGATCCGCTCGCCCCCGGCGAGGTGGGCGAGGTCGTCGTCACCACCTTCAACCGCGACTATCCCATGATCCGGCTGGCGACCGGCGATCTCTCCGCCGTGCTCCCCGGGGTCAGTCCCTGCGGGCGCACCAACATGCGCATCAAGGGCTGGATGGGCCGCGCCGATCAGACCACCAAGGTCAAGGGCATGTTCGTGCATCCCGAGCAGATCGCCGAGCTCGCCAAGCGCCACGGCGAGCTCGGCCGCCTGCGCCTCGTCGTCGCCCGCAAGGGCGAGCAGGACACCATGACCTTGCGCGCCGAGGCGGCGAGCCGCGATGCGGGCCTCCAGGCCAAGATCGCCGAGACCCTGCAGGCCGTCACCAAGCTCAAGGGCGAGGTCGAGCTGGTCGCGCCCGGCTCGCTCCCCAACGACGGCAAGGTCATTGCCGACGAGCGCACCTATACGTGATCGCCGATACCAGGATGCTGGACGCCCCTTTTCCGGGCGCAGAAAGCATGTCCGCCCCGCTGACTGGAATTCCCGACTGACCAACTCGGGAAAAGTCGGAAGATTCCAGGCGAAAGCCAGCAAACTCCGAGAATAGTCACGCAAGGAACAGCGGACCTACCGTTTTTGCGTGAAACCCGGCGCATCGGGTTCACGCCAAGACTGGGAGGTTTCCCGTGCGGTACGTCACTCTCGCCCTGATTATCGCCCCCGCGCTTGCCGCCGGAACCGTCGCCGCGGACCTCGTCGATCGTTGGCTCACGACGCGGATCGTCGTCCACCTCAACGACAAGCAGAAGATCACCGTCCGGCTCACCAGCACCGCCGCCCGCGACAGCGGCACCACCTGGCGCGGCGAGACGGTGGAGACGGGCGAGCCGGCTCTCCTCATGGGCTGGAAGGATGGGAAGTCCAGCGGCATGTTTGCCTACCGCGGCCGCGTCTACACGTTCCAGAAGACCACGGGCGCCGATGGCAAGGTCCGTGCGGTTGCCGAGCTCGACCCCGAGCGGATCGCGGCCCAGCACGAGGCCATGAACGCGCAGGCGCCTCAGCAGAAGGAAAAGTCGCTCATTTCCCGGAGCATAACGTCACTGCTGCAGCGGCGGACGCGCACGGCGGAGGACCAGCAGCACGCCCGCCCGGCCGCTGCGGCAGCCGACGTCGGCCGCTTCGCGGCGCCGCCGATCTCGCCGATCTCGCTCGCCCAGCGCCGGGAGCTGGCCGCCAAGAAGACCACCATCGACGTCATGGTGCTCTACACGAGGAAGGCCGCCTCCAACTACGTCGACGTCGAGACGGATCTGATCGCCCACGCCATCGAGGAGGCGAACGCCTCGTTCCGCAACAGCGGGATTGGCAATATCGCCCTGCGCCTCACCCACAGCCAGGCCGTCGACTACGCCGAGACGGACAGAGACCATTTCAATCATCTCTATCGCATGGTGGATGGCATCGGCCCGTTCGAGAAGGTGCACGCACTGCGCAACGAGCGGCGAGCCGATGTCGTCCTGCTCATCGTCGACGACGCGTCGGGGTGCGGGCTCGCCACGCGGGTCGCCGCCGACGCGGAGGAGGCCTTCGCCGTCGTCCACCACGCCTGCGCGGCACTCATGTATTCGATCCCGCACGAGATCGGGCACATCATCGGCGCGCGCCACGATGCCGCCGTGGACCAGACCCCGTCGGCGCTGCCCTACGGCCATGGCTACGTGAGCGGCACCAAGTGGCGCGACATCATGAGCTACGGCGCCGGCTGCAACGGCTGCCCCCGCCTGCCGATCTGGTCGAACCCGAC
>DATETZ010000202.1:0-5074 GCA_035283385.1 Hyphomicrobiaceae bacterium | reverse complement strand
CGAGCTCGAACTCCGGATTATCGCGCACGAACTCGCGCGCCGCCTGGCGCGGGTTGTTCCACGACCAATCCTCCTCGGTGCGCGGCCCCCCCGCCACGATCTCCATGATGCCGTCGGTGGCCAGGATGTAGGAGCCGGGCGTCACCAGGGGCCCATAGAGCTCGAGTTCGCGCCTCACGTGGTCCTTCTTGTGATTGGAATCGAGGACGACGAGCACCTTGTCGCCGGGCTTGATGAGCTTCTCGACCCTGGCCACGGTCTCGGGCGCAACCGAGCTCGCCTCGATCAGCGTGATCATGCCGGCGAGCAAATGGCTTTCGATCGCCTGGCGGTTGTGGGGCCTGATCTCGATATCGATGCCGATCACGCGCCCGCCCCCGAGCGCGGCCAAGAGCGAGGCATAGAACACGAGCGAGCCCCCGTGCGCGACGCCGGTCTCGATCACGACGTCGGGTCGCGCCTCGAAGACGATCTCCTGGATGCGGACCAGGTCGTCGGGGAGCTGAATGACCGGCCGGCCGAACCAGGTGAAGCTGTAGACGTACTTCGCGTCCCACGTGGCGCGGAGCCAGTGGCGGGCCACGATCTCGAACGCCTCGGCGGTCGCGAGGGGAAGCGTGCGCTCGATCCGGCCCGTGCCGTCGAGGACGTGGACGACGCCTGCCGTCTCGTCGATCGTGATCATGAGGACTCCGCTCGTGAGCGCTGCGGTGCATCTCTGGTCTTGAATATCGGAACGATAGCGTCGAGAGCGGCTTCCGGCGAATGTTCGGGAGCACCGAACTCCGCATTCAAGCGGCCGGTCGCGATCGGGGGAAACGCACGGCGAGGGGCGGGAGGGGCTTCCACGCTGAATTCGATGTGCTGTGACAGCCGGTCGAGGATTTCGCCATGCGACCGGTTCTCGCCGTAGGCGACGTTGTAGAGCCGGTGGCGTCCCCTTGTCGCAATGAGCTCGAGATAGCGGCAGACATCGCGGACGTCGATGTAATCCTTGGCGGAGGCCACGCTTTCCTCGAGCACGATCCTGCCCGTGGCGAGCGCGGTCTCGATCAGCGAGGTGAGGAAGATCGACGGGTCGCGATTGGCGCCGATCACGTTCGAGAGCCGGGCGACGCGGACCGCCGGGTTCTCGGCCATGAGACAGATCGATTCTCCGGCGATCTTCGAGATGTTGTAGCTGTCGTCGAATTCCGCGGGGCTGACCTCGAGCGCGGCGTGCTCATGGGTCTCAGCGCGGCTCTTGTAGAGGCGTGTGCTCGAAAGATAGAGGTACGACGCAAAGCGGGCGCTCTCGAGGAAGCGATCGACGCGCGAGGCGTGTGCTTCGAAAAGCTCGGCGCGGCGCACGCGGAAATCCGCGGTCAGGCCGCCGCAGTCGATGACGTGGCCGAGGGCGTGGGGCAGGCCCCCCGCCACGCGATCGACGGCCATGACCGGGGCCCCCGTTTTTTCGAGATGGAGGACGAGGTGGCGGCCGATGAAGCCCTTGGCGCCGATGATCGTGAAGCGGTCGCTCATGCCTCTGTGCTCACGCCGCCGCAGTGTCGACAGGGGGCCAATTGCGATCGCGCTCGCCGACCAGGCGCGGCTCTTGCGGCCAGGCGATGGCGAACATGGGATCGTCCCACCGCACGCCCGCCGCGGCATGCTGCACGAAGGGCGCGTCCATCTGGTAGAGCACGAGGGTTTGGGCTTCGAGCGTGAGGAAGCCGTGCGCGCAGCCCTTGGGGACATAGACCGCGGACCCGTTCGCGCCCGACAGCTCGACACCCTGCCAGCGCTTGTAGGTGGCGGAGGTGGACCTCAAGTCCACGAGCACGTCGAAAATCCTGCCGGAGAGGCAGCGGACGAGCTTCGTCTCCGCGTGCGGGGCGCGTTGAAAGTGGAGGCCGCGCAGCGTCGCCGGCTCGGGATTCCACGACATCGAGCACTGCTCGGAGCAATCGGCGAGGCCGTTGTCCCGGAACGCCCCTTTGTCGTAGATGCGCTGAAAGAAGCCGCGCTCGTCGGCGTAGCGCTCGGCCTCGACGAGGAAGGCGCCGTCGATCTCGAGCGCAAGAAAGCGCATCACAGCACCTTGGGCTCGGGGATCGGCACGATGAAGCGTCCGCCCCAATCTCGAATGCCCGCCATGTCGCGCATGATCTCCTCGCGGATGTTCCAGGGCAGGATCAGCACGTAGTCCGGCCGGTCCTCGAGGATGCGCGCCGGCGCAAGGATCGGGATCTGGGTTCCGGGCAGAAAGAGCCCCTGCTTGGCTTCGCTGCGGTCGACCGTGTAGTCGAGGAAGTCGGTGCCGATGCCGCAGTAATTGAGCAGCGTGTTGCCCTTGGCGGGCGCGCCGTAGCCGGCAATTCGCTTGCCCTCGTTCTTGAGGCCGATCAGCAGCGACAGGAGCTTGCGCTTCGTTTTCTCGACGCGCGCATTGAAGGTCGCATAGGTTTCGATCCGGTCGAGGCGGGCAGCTTTTTCGCGGCCGATGAGCGACGTCATCGCCGCGCTCGCGCCCTCGCCCGCCGCATCGTGGCGCAGGAATAGGCGCAGCGATCCGCCGTGCGTTGCGAGCTCCTCGACGTCGACCATGTTGAGACCATGGCGGGCAAAGAGGGGGGCAAGCGCGAGCGCCGACAGGTAGCTATAGTGCTCGTGATAGACGGTATCGAACTGGTTCTCCTCCATGAGCCGCAACAGATGCGGGAACTCGAAGCTGATGACGCCGCGGGCCGCGAGCAGGGCGCGGAACCCGGCGACGAAATCGTTGAGATCCGGCACGTGCGCGAGCACGTTGTTGGCGACGATGAGGTCGGCCGGCCCGTTGCGGCGCGCAATCGCCGCGCCCATCTCGCGGCCGAAGAAGCCGACCTCCGTCTTGACGCCGTAGCGCTCGGCCGCGGCCTTGGCGCAGTTGGCCGCGGGGTCGACGCCGAGGCACGGCACGCCTTTCGCCACGAAATGCTGCAACAGGTAGCCGTCGTTGCTCGCCACCTCGACGACGAAGCTCTCGCGACCGAGGCCTTCGCGCCCGACGATCGCCTCGACGAAGCTCTGCGCGTGCTCGACCCAGCCTTTCGTGACCGAGGAGAAGTATGCGTAATCGCCATGGAAGTGCGTGTCGCGCCCGAGCGTGTCGAGCGTCTGCACGAGCCAGCAGCCCCGGCACACCAGTGCCTTGAGAGGAAAGAACGGCTCGGGGCTCCTCAGGTCCTCGCGGCGCCGGAACGCGTTCGAGACCGGCGTCATGCCGAGATCGACGACGACATCGTGAAGCGGCGCGCCGCACGACCGGCACGGCTGGGCCCTCGCCGCCGTCTCTCGGGGGTCAGCTTGCTGCATCCAGGAACCCGGTTATCTGCTCGAGCGTGATCGGCCTCGCGGCCGCCGGATCGCGCAGAAAGACGCGATACCACTCGATCGTGTGCTGGACCGCATTAGCGAGCCTGAGGCGCGGGCGCCATCCCAAATCGGACCGCAACAGCGACGAATCGACGCTCAAGAGCTGCGACTCGGGCACCTTTGCCGCGCCACTCTCGAACTTGTAGCGAGCGTCAGTGCCCCAGCTCGCGGCGAGCATTTCAACGAGCGCCCCGACCGGCACCGAGGAGCCCGGATCGGGACCGATGTTGTAGGCGGGCCTGAGATCGGCGGTTCCGGCGCACGAGCGCTCGGCGAGCAGAAGCATGGCGTGGGCGACGTCGAGCACATGCTGCCACGGGCGCGTGGCATGAGGCGAGCGAACCTCGAGGGTCTGTCCGCGGCTCCAGGCGCGCACGGCGTCCGGCACCAGGCGGTCGTCGGACCAATCGCCGCCGCCGATGACGTTTCCGGCGCGAACCGAGACCAGACGCGGGGCCGGCCGCCCGCCCGGGGAAAAGTAGCAGTCCCTGTACTGTGAGATCGCCATCTCGGCCATCGCCTTCGAAAGGCCGTAAGGCTCGCGCCCGCCGAGCTCGTCCGCCTCGCGATAGGCCCAGGGCCATTCCTTGTTGCGATAGACCTTGTCGGTCGTCATCAGAACGCCGAGCTCGATCGATCGTCCGTTCCGCAGCGCCTCGAGCATCGCGACTGTCCCGAGCACGTTGGCGCGATAGGTCTCGAACGGATCGCGAAAGGCGCGCCTGACGAGCGGCTGGGCGGCCAAGTGGAACACGATCGAGGGATCGTGGCGCGCGACGATATCGTCGAGCCGGCGCCAATCGGCGATGTCGCCGCGGTGATCGGCGATGATCTCGTCAAGACGTGTCGCGGCAAAGAGGCTGGGCTCGGTCGGGACGGCGTCGGCGTAGCCCGCGACCTTGGCCTCGAGGAGAGCCAGCGCATGGGCGAGCCACCCGCCGATGAAGCCGGTGTGGCCCGTGACCAGCACGCGCCGGCCGCGCCAGAAGGCCCGCCGCTCGGCGAGCGCGCCGGCCGGCTCGGGTCGGATTGCGGTCAGCTCCCTCGGCTCCACCTTGTCCACGCGGCACGGCCCTCGTCTCGGCTTGGTCGGGGAGCGGATTTCGGCGCAGCACGTTGTCCGCGCGCTCCTCAGAGCCCGTGATGGCGAGAGGCGCCGGACCAATCAAGCCCTTTTGCAGGTTTTCCAGAAGACCCGTCGCCGCGCGGGCAATCTCGTCACGGAGAGCTCGGCCCGCGCTCTAAGCGGAGGCGCAACTTGCCGTCATGCCGGAACGGCCGCAGAACCGCGGAGCAACCAGCATATTGAGGTCGCTCATCTTTCCGATCAGCCCCTCATTGGGGGGTGCTATCACTTGTTCGACGAGCAGAAGCTTCCCGGCGGCCGGGATCGCGGCACGGCAGACCCGCAGGATCTGCTTGGCCTTGGCATCGTTCCAATTATGCAGAATTGCCTTGAGGACGTAGGCGTCGCCGCCCGCAGGCACCGTCTCGAAAAAGTTGCCCCCCGTTATCTCGCAGCGGTCCGCAACGCCCGCGGCCTGAACGACCAGTCCGGCGTTGGCGACGACATGCGGCTGGTCGAACAGAACACCGAGAAGAGACGGATTGGCCGCCAGAATTGCCGCCAGAATTACGCCATGCCCCCCTCCGACATCGACCACGCGCCCGAATGTGC
>DATETZ010000201.1:0-4010 GCA_035283385.1 Hyphomicrobiaceae bacterium | reverse complement strand
CCAAGTGATCGAGGAGATCGAGACCCGCTCCTCAGTGGAGCTTCTTGCCATCGGCATCGGCCATGACGTCACCCGCTACTACCGGCGCGCCGTCACCGTCACCGACGCCGAGGAGCTGGCCGGCGTCATGACCGAGAAACTCGCCGAGCTGTTCGACGAGGACCTCGCTTGGCGGCAGCTGCATCGCACGGTGCCGTCTGCGGCTCGGGCCAAGCGCCGGAAGCTCAATTAGCGTGAGGCTCTTCTTCCGCACCTTCTCAGGCTACACGGCGGCTGGTGCCGTAGCGGCGGCAATGAGCATGGTCGTCGCGCCGGCGCTCGCCGACAAGCCGCTGACGGTGCTGGAGGGCCCGACTCCAACCACCGTCACCGCGATTCCCATCGACTTCGACCGCGACAATCCCGGCCGCAAGGAATTCGGCAAGCTCATCTACAGGGCCGGGCTCAATCTCTACGCCAAGTCGAGCCATTTCGGCGGCTTTTCGGGGCTCGCCCTTGATCCTTCCGGGAGAACGCTGCTGGCCATCTCAGATGCCGGCGTCTGGCTCAGGGCCAATCTCGGCTATGACGGACGTAAGCTGAAAGGCTTGAGCGAGGTCGTGCTCGGCCCGGTGTTGGGCGCCGACGGAAAGGCGCTGCGCGACGATCGTGAGCGCGACTCAGAAGCCATGGCGCTGGTCGACGGCGACACGCGGCAAGGCACGGCCTACGTCTCCTTCGAGCGCAAGCACAGAATCGCGCGCTATCCCTTCACCACGGAGCGCTTCGGACCGCCTTCCGGCACCGTTCCCTTGCCGGCCGCAGCTAAGGCGATGAACGCCAATCGCGGCATCGAGGCCATGGCCTTGATCCGCACGGGCAAGCTCAAGGGGACGCTCCTCGCCTTCGCCGAGGGGCGCGCCGACAAGAACGGTAATCTGATGGGCTGGCTAATCGGGGGTCCCTCGCCTGGCGGCATCCTGTTGAAGCGGCTCGGCGGTTTCGACATCACCGACGCGGCCGCCCTTCCCGACGGCGGCGTGGTCCTCTTGGAGCGAAGATTCCGCTTCAGCGAAGGGATCAAGATGCGCGTCCGCCGCATCGCCGCCGGCGAGATCAAGCGCGGCGCGCTGATGCAGGGCGAAGTGCTGCTCGAAGCCGAGGACAACTTGAATATCGACAATATGGAGGCGATCGCCGCTCACCGCGCGCCGTCGGGCGAGACCGTTCTGACGATCATGTCGGACGATAATTTCAGCGCGCTCCAGCGCACGCTGATCATGCAGTTCACGTTGCCTGAGTCAAAGCCGGTGCTCGCCGGCCCGCGCGGCTAGGAGGCGGCTTCGGCCTGAGCTTCCTGCTTCTTGGCGATGTCGCGCTTGAGCCGCCGCGCCTTCAAGGACAGCTCATCGTCGCCCGCCTTCATAAGAAAAGCGTCGAGGCCGCCGCGATGTTCGACCGAGCGCAAGGCATGGGCGCTGATAGTCATCCGCACCCGCTTTTTCAGCGCCTCGCTTTCCAGCGTGACGTTGCAAAGATTCGGCAGAAAACGGCGCTTGGTCCGGCGCTTGGCATGGCTCACATTGTTGCCGGTGAGCACGGCTTTACCGGTGAGCTCGCAGCGACGGGCCATAGTCCTTGATCCTTCTCTCGACATGCACGGAACCCGGTGTGGCTGGCAGCGTGTCGCCACAAGCAGTGCCACCGGTGGCCGGACATATACGGGGACGGCAGTTTGGGGTCAAGGCGCTGCCACAAAGCTCGGCCAAGCTCCAATTGACGAATCCCGCAAATACCCCGACAGTCCCGCGGGGTTCTAGCAGGCAGGGGTCTTGCTAGGGGTTGGAGCCATGCAGCAGCGAGCGCGCCATTGCTTGAGCCTTGCCGCCGTTGCCGCACTGACCTGCGGGCTTGGCGGCAATCTTCCCGTAGAACCCGCGCTCGCCGAGGACGGCCTCTCTCCCCCGAGCAGAATTATCGCCGTCTACCGGGTCGATGTTGGCAGCTTCAATCTCGGCAATTTCAAGCTGACCACGACTTTTCGCGGCGACGGCTACCAGATGCGCGGCGAGGGCCGGTTCACTGTCCTCCAGGGCCTCATCTATGAGTGGCGCGGGGTGACGGCGAGCTCCGGCCGGGTGACCAGCACGGGGCCCGAGCCCGCCATGTATGCGTTCAACTATGCCGACAGCGCCAAGGCGGGCGAGCGGCTGCGCATGACGTTCGACGGACGCGCGGTCACCGATGTGTCGATCATCCCCAGAAACCGGCCTCTGCCGCGCACCATTCCAGTGACGAAGGAACAGCTCGAAGGCGTGCTCGATCCCATGAGCGGCGCGTTTTTGACCGCACAGTCCGAAAATCCCAACGGCGACCTGTCGGTCTGCAATAAGACTTTACCGGTGTTCGATGGCAGGCAGCGCTACGATCTCGTGGTTACGCCGAAGCGCGTCGTGACCGTGAAGCGGACGACACGAGCGGGCTATGGCGGACCGGCGGTGATCTGCGGAGTGAAATTCATCCCCATCGCCGGATACCAGCCTGATAATCCAGCCATCAGGCTCATGTCGCAGAGTAACGAGATCGAGGTCTGGCTCATTCCCGTGCGGGGGACCTCAATGTATGTGCCCTATCGGATTGTGTTGCCCACCCCGGTGGGGTATGCCTCCGCCCTTGTGACCTCGATCCAAACTGCCGGCGCGCGCCGGGCAAGCGCAGAGCCGTGAGCCGCAAAAACCAGCCTTCCCCCGAGTCCAAGGGTTAACGGCCAGACCCCAAATCCCAAGATGTAGTAGGGAACAGATGCTGAAGATTAACCCTCCCCTGATTCGTGCGTGCTCCGTTCCCCTTGCCTTCCTCGGCGCTTAAGGGAGCTGAAAGCCAACCCGAGATTTGCTGATCGTGGATCCGAAGAGACCGCTCCACCGAGCGGTCGATCAAGCAAACCCGATCAAGATTCTGCTTGGAACGAAATCCGAATGGGCAGAGTCAGCGATTCGGACGAGATTCGTTCCCCCCTCGTTCCGTATCTCCGGCAGAAGGGGCATTGAAGAAGTCAAGAGATGAGCCGGTCCTCCTCCCCGATATCCACAATTCCCCAGCGCGGCGTCACCGCGGTCCTTGGTCCGACCAATACCGGCAAGACCCATCTCGCCATCGAGCGCATGCTCGCGCACGATGTCGGGATCATCGGGCTGCCTCTGCGCCTCTTGGCGCGCGAGGTCTATGACAAGATCGTCGCCCGCGTGCCCGCCCGCCAAGTCGCGCTGATCACCGGCGAGGAGAAGATCAAGCCCCCTTCCCCACGCTTCTATGTCTGCACCGTCGAGGCCATGCCGCTCGAGCTCGAAGCCGACTTCGTCGCCATCGACGAGGTGCAGCTTGCCGCCGACGGCGAGCGCGGCCACGTCTTCACCGAACGCCTGTTCCATGCGCGGGGCCTGAACGAGACGCTTCTGCTCGGCGCCGCGACCATGCGCGACGCGATCCGTGAAATCCTGCCCGGGGCCAATCTCGTGTCCCGGCCGCGCCTATCGCAGCTCACCTATGCCGGCGACAAGAAGATCACACGGCTTCCGCGCCGCTCGGCCATCGTCGGCTTCTCCGCCAACGACGTTTATGCCATCGCCGAGCTGGTCCGGCGTCAGCGTGGCGGCGCTGCCGTGGTGCTCGGCGCGCTCTCCCCGCGCACGCGCAACGCGCAAGTCGCGCTCTACCAGAACGGCGATGTCGACTTCCTGGTGGCGACCGACGCCATCGGCATGGGACTCAATCTCGACCTCGACCATGTGGCCTTCGCCGGCATCTGCAAATTCGACGGGCAAAGCCACCGCAATCTGACCCCGGCCGAGCTTGGCCAGATCGCCGGGCGCGCGGGGCGCCACATGAATGACGGGACGTTCGGGGTAACCGGCCAGGTCGCGCCGTTCGAGAGCGATTTGGTCGACCGGCTGGAGAACCATTCCTTCGACCAGGTCGGCGTGCTGCAATGGCGCAACCGCAAGCTCGATTTCAGCTCGATTGAAAGGCTG
>DATETZ010000200.1:0-24868 GCA_035283385.1 Hyphomicrobiaceae bacterium | reverse complement strand
GAGCGCGGTGCCGAGCGTGATGGTGTTGTTGGCCGAGCCGCCGATCAGGGTCTCGACGTTGGAGACCGAAGCCGCGTTGGCGCCCGAGCTCGAGAGCGTGAGCGAGTCGGAGCCGGCGCCGAGGTCGATCGAGCCCACCGACACGGTGCTGGTGAAGGTGACGGTATCGTCGCCGGTGCCGCCCGTGAGCGTCTCGACGTTGGTGACTGAGCCTTCGTTGGCGAAGTTGCCGAGCGTGAGCTTGTCGGATCCCGCGCCGAGGTCGATGGCGTGCGAGGTGGTGAGCGCATCACCGAGGGTGGCGGTGTCCGCCGCCGTGCCGCCCGTAATCGTCTCGGTATTGGAGACGGTTACCGTATTGGCGAAGTTGCCGAGGGTGAGCTTGTCGGAGCCCTCGCCGAGGTTGACCGAGGCATTGGAGAGCTGGGCTCCAACCGTGATGGTGTCATCGTCGAGGCCGCCGGTGAGCGTCTCGACGTTGGACACGGTCGCGGTGTTGGCTTCGGTGTCGGAGAGGGTGAGCTTGTCGGAGCCCGCACCGAGGTCGATCGAGGCGTTCGAGACTTCGACTGTGAAGGTGATGTTATCGGCCCCCGTGCCGCCGGCCAGCGTCTCGACGTTGGTGACCGAGCCGGTGTTGGCGAAGTTGCCGAGCGTGAGCTTGTCCTTGCCGGCGCCGAGGTCGATGCTGTCGGAGGAGGCGAGCACGGTGCCGAGGGTGAGCGTATCGACCCCGGTGCCGCCGACGATGCTCTCGGTGCTCGATACGGTTGCAATGTTGGCGAAGTCGCCCAAGGTCAGCGCGTCGGAGCCCGCGCCGAGGTTGATCGAGCCGTTGGAGGCGACGGCGCCGAAGGTGACCAAATCGTCGCCGGTGCCGCCGACCAGCGTCTCGACGTTGGAGACCGAGCCTTCGTTGGTGAAGTTGCCGAGCGTCAGCTTGTCTGAGCCCGCGCCGAGGTTGGCGCTTTGCGACGTGGTGAGGGCATCACCGAGCGTGATCGTGTCCCCTCCCGTGCCGCCCGTTAGGGTCTCGACGCTGGAGACGGTGGCCGTATTGGCGAAGTTGCCGAGGGTGAGGGTGTCGGAGCCCTCGCCGAGGTTGACCGAGCCGTTGGAGAGCTGGGTCGCATAGGTGACGGTGTCGTCGTCGATGCCGCCGGTGAGCGTCTCGACGTTGGACACGGACACGGTGTTGGCTTCGGTGTCGGAGAGGGTGAGCTTGTCGGAGCCGCCGCCGAGGTCGATCGAGCCGTTCGAGACCTCGACCGCGAAGGTAATGTTATCGGCCCCCGTGCCGCCGGCCAGCGTCTCGACGTTGGTGACCGAGCCGGTGTTGGCGAAGTTGCCGAGTGTGAGCTTGTCTTTGCCCGCACCCAGGTCGATGCTGTCCGAGGAGCCGAGCACGGTGCCGAGGGTGAGCGTATCGACCCCGGTGCCGCCGACGATGTTCTCGGTGTTCGACACCGTGGCAATGTTGGAGAAGTCGCCCAAGGTCAGTGTGTCGGAGCCCGCGCCGAGGTTGATCGAGGCGCTGGCGGCGACGGCGCCGAAGGTGACCAAATCGTCGCTGGTTCCGCCGGTCAGGGTCTCGACGTTGGAGAGCGAGCCTTCGTTGCTGAAGTTGCCGAGCACGAGGGCGTCGGAGCCGGAGCCGAGATTGATGCTCTGCGAGGTGGTAAGCGCATCACCGAGGGTGATGGTGTCCGCTCCCGTGCCGCCGACAATGCTCTCGGTGTTCGACACCGTGGCCTTGTTGGCCAGGTTGCCGAGGGTGAGGGTGTCGGAGCCCGCGCCGAGGTCGACCGAGCCATTGGAGAGCTGCGAGGCGTAGGTGACGGTATCGTCGCCGGTGCCGCCCGCCAGCGTCTCGACGTTGGAGATCGAGGCGACGTTCGTGAAATCGCCCAAGGTCAGCGTGTCGGAGCCGCCGCTGAGGTCGAGCGAGGCGTTGGAGACGGCCGCGCCGACGGTGATTGTATCGGCACCCGTGCCGCCAACCAGCGAGTCGACGTTGGCGACGGTCGCCGTGTTGGCGAAGTTGCCGAGGGTGAGCTTGTCGGAGTCCGCGCCGAGGTCGATCGAGGCGTTGGATGCAATCGCCTTGAGAGTGACGGTGTCCACCCCCGTGCCGCCCGTGAGCGTCTCGACGTTGGCGACCGTCAGCGTGTTGGCGAAGTTGCCCAAAGTGAGCGTGTCGGAGCCGGCGCCGAGGTCCACGCTTCCCTTGGAGACCACCGCCCCGTAGGTGATGGTATCGTCACCGGTGCCGCCGGTCAGGGTTTCGACATTGGAAATGGTCGCGCTGTTGGTTGAATCGCCAAGCGTCAGCTTGTCGGATCCGCCCAGCAGGTCGATGCTGGCATTCGCTATCGCGCCGGTAAATACGACGGTGTCCGCACCCGAACCCCCCGTCAGGGTATCAACCGTGTCGGTTGTATAAGAGTTCGTCGTGCCTGGCAGCGTCACGATAATCGACATAGCGACCTCGAATCTGAGTTCCTAGGTTCAGCACCGAATTCGGGACCGCCTTTGCGTCCCCCCGCCTCATTACGCCCGTCGAAAACCAGAACTGCCCATTTTTATTGGCCAAAAACCCAGAAAAACAACGCGAGAACTACGAAGCTTGTTCGCTTATTTCTGGTACGCGACCTACACGAGCCCTTAGGTTTCACGGCGAACCGCCTGAAGATGAACCGACTTTTGATTTATAAGGTTGCATTTTCGTAAAATTGGCAATATTTCGATAGTTGGAAAACAAATAATTGATCGCGTAATACAATTCGATTAATCTGAAAACAAATCGACGCTATTAACATTTTTAGGTCTATTTCCGGCGCCATATTTATTGGTTGCGAATCGCTTCGGATTGGACCGGCGCTGCGTCTGGCGCACGCGATCGAGAAATGTCAAAGTTGCTTTGGCTTCTGATTCGGGTTGCGTAGCCGACATCTGGAAAGCCGATGCCGGGAAATGGGCTCGATACGCGTGCGGCGTTTTGGGTCGTTCTCGTGCGTTCGCGCATCAATGGACAGAAAAGCAATGACCCGCGTATTGTCACCGGTGCTGATGGCCGGCCTGTTGGGATACAGGCGTTATTTTGCTGGCGCGGCAGCATTCAGCTTTTTTATAAATGCGCTGACGCTGTGCATTCCGCTTTACACCATTCAAATTTACGACCGGGTCCTGGTGAGCGGGAGCGGGGCCACTCTGGCGGTTCTGACGGTCGGCGCACTCGGCGGACTTTTGGCCGCCGCTGCTCTCGACGACATACGCAGCCGCCTTCTGGTCGCGCTCGGTCTCAATTTCGATGAGCGGCTTTCGGTGCCGTTGTTCGAGCGGCGTGTCGAAACGAGCCTCGGTGGCGAGGGCGGCTCGGCCGGCCAGACGATTCGCGATCTGGACAGCGTGCGCCACGTTCTCACGGGCAGCGGCGCGCTGGCGCTTTTCGACTTGCCGTGGACGCCTCTTTTCTTGATGGCTGTTTTTTATCTTCACCCCGTTCTGGGGAGTGTCACGCTATTGGGCACGATCGTCACGCTGGCGCTGGCGGTGGCGAATCAATGGCTCGTCGCCGGTCCTCTGCGGGCCTCGACGGAGGAGACCGAGGCGAGCTACCGGCTGACCGAAAGCGTGATGCGCAATGCCGAGATCGTGAACGCGTTGGGCATGCTGCCGGATCTGTCTCGGCGGTGGGCTTCGCTGCGTTCGAGTGCCGTCGAGAGGCAAGCGACGGCCAGCGTCCGCAACGCAAGCGTCTCGAGCGCCATCAAGCTCTTGCGTTATGCGCTGCAGATCGCGATCTTGGCCACCGGCGCCTGGCTTGCCGTCAATCGCGAGCTTTCGCCCGGAGCGCTCTTTGCAGCGTCCATGCTTTGCACCCGGGCTCTGATGCCGATCGACCAAGCTGTGGCCGTCTGGCGCCAGCTCGTTTCAGGTTGGGCCGCACTGCAAAGGGTCGAGACTGCGCTGGCTGTCCCGGGACGGCCGAGGGCGATGAAGCTGCCGACGCCCGAAGGGCGCCTCAATGTGGACAATCTCAGCTATCTGCCCCCGGGCGCGCGCGTTCCTACTCTCGTCAATGTGACGTTCTCGGTGGCGCCCGGCGAGGCCATCGGCATCGTCGGCCCGAGCGCCGCCGGCAAGTCGACGCTGGCGCGACTGATCGTCGGAGCGATCAAGCCGAGCGACGGAAGCGTCCGGCTCGACGGCGCCGAGACCTATTCCTGGGATCGCGGAGATTTCGGCTCGCTGGTGGGCTACGTGCCGCAGGGCATCGAGCTCTTGCAGGGCACGATCAGCGAGAACATCGCACGCTTCCGCGATGCCGACAGCTTCGCGGTGGTGGCTGCTGCGAAGATGGTCGGCGTGCACGAAATGGTCTTGTCTCTGCCCCTCGGCTACGGAACGATGCTCGCCGCATCGGGGGCTCCCCTGTCCGGCGGTCAGCGCCAGCGCATCGCGCTCGCCCGCGCCGTTTTCGGACAACCGAAACTGGTCGTGCTCGACGAGCCGAACTCCAATCTCGACGGCGAAGGCGAGGCGGTTCTGGTCGCGCTCGTGTCGGAGCTCAAGGCTCGAGGGGCAACCGTGCTGATGATCGCCCACCGCCCAAGCGTGCTCGTCGCCCTCGATAAGGTGCTCGTTCTCGCCAATGGCGCGCTGCGCGACTACGATACGGTGGAAAAAGTGATGCCACGCATCGCGCCCGGCTACCGGGCCGTGCCCAAACGGCTCGAGGCGCGCGCATGACGGCGCCCGTACCCGCGCCACTGCTGCTCGAAGCCCCCGGCGGCTTCGATGCCGGCCGCCGGTCCACGGCTCGAGCGCGCGACGCCCAGCGCCTCGTGATCGCGGGGCTCGCCGTCATTGTCACCGTATTCGGGTTCTTCGGAGGCTGGGCCGCTATCAGCCCGCTGGACAGTGCGGTTGTGACCTACGGGGTCATCGGAGCCGACGGCAACCGCAAGAGTGTCCAGCATCTCGACGGGGGGGTGGTGCGCTCCATCCTCGTCAAGGAGGGCGAGCTCGTTCAGGAGGGACAAGAGCTGATCCGGCTCGACCAGATCCAGGCTCGCGCCGGGCTCGAAATCCAGAACGCCGCCGTCGACACCTACACCGCGATAATCGCCCGGCTCGAGGCGGAGGCGGGCGGCCGCGAGGCCATCGACGTCCCGGAGGCGCTCGCTTCCCGAGCGGACAATCCCGCCGTCAAGGAGCTGATCCGATCTCAAGGCGAGGTCTTCGAAGCCCGCAGGTCGGCAATCGCCGCGCAGATCACCACCATCGGCGAGCAGGTCAAGCAGGCGCGCAGTCAGGTCGCGATCTACGAAGGGCAGGTGGCGGCTGCCGATCAGCAGTACCGCTTGGTCAACGAGGAGCTGGGTCCGAAGAAGTTTCTGTTCGACAAGGGATATGCGACGAACTCGCCTGTGCTGCAGCTGCAACGGGCGGCGGCGGCGCTGCTCGGTCAGAAGCAGGAGTATACCGGCCATATCGAGCGGCTCGGGCACACGGTCGCGCAGCTCGAGAGCCAAATGCGTCAAACCGAGAGCGATTACCGCCTCAAGGTGGCTCAAGAGCTCGAGGACGCCCGCAACAAGCTTTCCGAGGCACGGGAGAAGCAGCGCGTCGCAGAGGACGTGCTCGAGCGCACGGTCATTCGTGCCCCCGTCACCGGCTACGTGCTGGGGCTCGCCGTGCATACATTGGGCGCCGTGGTGGGGCGCGGCGAGCGCTTGCTCGAGATCGTGCCGCAGACCGGAGATTTCGTCATCACGGCCCGCGTTCCGCCGGCGGATGGAGCCAATATTCACGCCGGAATGCGCACCGAGCTGCGCCTGCTCACGGATCAGGGCCGTGCGCTGCCGTTGCTGCACGGCCTCGTGCGCGACCGGTCCGCGGATCTCAAGTCGGACGCCGGCACGTCCACGACCTACTACGAGATCCAAGTCAAGATCGATGCGGCCGATCTCAAGAGCGCGCCGGACCTCATGCTCATGCCCGGCACTCCGATTGAGGTCATCGTTCCGACGGGATCGCGCACGGCGCTTCAATACCTGATCGAGCCGGTCTCAAAGTCGTTGCGGCACGGGTTGCGAGAGCGGTGAAACGCGGACACGAGTTGCCATGAGGGGGGCAATATGGAAGCTTTGATTCTGTGTGGTGGGCTTGGCACGCGCTTGCGCGAGGAGACCGAGTTCCGTCCCAAGCCGATGGTCGAGATCGGCGGCAGGCCTATTCTCTGGCATATCATGATGCATTACCGCTGCCATGGCGTGGACCGGTTTGTCTTGTGCCTCGGCTACAAGGGCGACGCGATCCGCGACTACTTCATCAATTATCACCATCGCTCGCACGATGTCGAAGTCGACATTGCGAGCGGCACGATGTCGACACGGGGCAGATCGAACGCCGACCGGCTCGATGCCCGCGTCGTCCTGGCCGAGACCGGGCTCGACAGTCTCACCGGATGGCGCATTCTTAAGGCCCTTCCGCATGTCGAGGGCGATACGTTCCTCGCCACCTATGGCGACGCCGTGGCCGACGTCGATCTCGATGCCTTGATCGAGACCCACAGGCGCATGGGACGGCTCGCGACCGTCACCGCCGTGCATCCGTCCTCGCGCTTCGGCGAGCTCAGCATCGACGGCGAGATGATCAAGAGCTTCATGGAGAAGCCTCAGGTCGCCGAGGGCTGGATCAATGGCGGCTATTTCGTTTTCGACCGGCGCGCCTTCGACCTGCTCGACCATGACAAGAACGAGCCCCTGGAGACGGGGCTGCTCGAGAAGCTCGCGGGCATGGGCGAGCTTGCCGTCCATCAGCACCACGGTTTCTGGCAGTGCATGGACACCTATCGCGAGATGCAGCTTCTGAACGACCTGTGGCACTCGGGCAGAGCGCCGTGGCGGGTCTGGAACTGAGCCGGCGCCGGGCATCGTCCATGAATTTATATGGTACCGCCTCCCCGGCTCGAACGGGGGACCTCTAGATCCACAATCTAGCGCTCTAACCAGCTGAGCTAAGGCGGCTTCGTCCTCACGGCGCTTGGCGCGGAGGATAGCACGCTAAGACACGCGCCCGCGCGTCGGGGTCAAGGGAAATTAGCTCTCGGGGCCGGCTAAGCCAAGCCCGCCCGCCGAAGTAAATCTTCGCGCGCCGCGGGCTTGGGAGCCGCCGCGGCCGAATCAGCCTTGCGGCTTCGCCTTCTGCGCCGCGTCTGCCATCATGCGCCCCAGGTCTTGGGCCTGAAGGGCATAGTCCTGCATCTGTTTCTGGGCGTAGCGGGTTTGAATTTCCAGGTACTCCTTGAGGTCGCGGGCGCGGGCGAGATCGGCGGCAAAATGAAAGCCCGCGTCGATGTTCTGCTCCGCATAGCGCAATGCCCGCGATTGAATTTCGAGAGCCCCCGCGGCCATCGCCCCTTGGGACTTCGACAGCATGTCCTGGGCCTTGCGCGCCATCTCCATGAACTGGCCGTAGGCCGTGCGCGCCTGCTCGACGTTTCGCTCCGCAAGCTCGCGAACAGTCTCCGGGATCTCGAACTGCGGCTTATCGTACATGGCCGGTCTCCCTATTAGAGCTTGCAAGCGGGCTAGTGTCCCGAATCCGAAGTCCGTACACACCATGTTTCAAGCGCGTTTGCGAACTTCGGATTCAAAGGGACACTAGAAATCAATGAGTACCTAGTGTGGCTTTGGTTCAGAAGTTCCCTCCCAACTCGGTGGCACGTGACGGGGAACTTCTGAACCGCCACACTAGGCCTGAAGCTGCACGTCTTGGCGGCAGATTACAGCTTATGGCCGGCAAGGAACAGCATTTGGCGCGTCAATACTGTCATGCGCCGGGGAAAAACTGCCGGTTGCTGATGGACGAGGCGAGCATGTCGCGCTAACAGGTTATAGGTCCTCGTGTTTTCAAGATGTCGAGCGAAGTGTATTCGTCGGCCGACCATGCGATCCCGGACACCCTGCTCGCCGAGCTGAGTGCGCATTGCGGTCCGGCCTGGGTCATCGAGCCGATCTCGGGGCTGGTCGTCGCTGCCAATGCGGCCGGGGAGGAATGGCTCGGGCTTCGGCGCCAGGGTGGCGGCGCACGCCTCGACGCTGCCATGCCGGCGTTGCGCCGGCTGAGGGAGATCGCGCGCAAGAGCCCGTCGGCGGCCAACTGTCGCGAGCAGCTGGTTTTCTGGGCGTCGCGAGGGGCGGCGAGCCTCTCGTGCGATGTGGCCGTGATGCACGCGGCTCAAGGCGAGCCCCTCATCCTCGTGCAAGCCGCGCCTGAGCCGGACCACGGGGCGGTTGCCGAGGACAGGGCTTGCGAGCCCGCGCCGGCCCCGAATGGCGATGCCGCAACGCTGCGCGAGATCGCACGGCGCATTCGTGCGGGCAAGGGCGGCACGCCGCCCCGAGAGAGGCTCGAGGAGCCGGCGCGGGATCCGGCGCACGCGCAAGCGGTGATCCTTCGCGATGAGACTCGCACCCGGGCGGCCGAGCGGTCGAATTCCGGCCCGGGCGAGGCCGGTCAGACGCCGATTGAGATCTCCGAGCCGAGCAGCGCCTTTGCCCCGGACGTCACGGCAAAGCTCGCCCATGAGCTCAAGACACCGTTGAGCGCGATTGCGGCAGCGGCGGAGATCATGAAAGACGAGCGTCTCGGCGCCATGGGCAATGCCCGGTATCGCGGCTACGCGGCCGATATTCACGACAGCGCCCGCCATGCGCTGTCGGTCGTCGACCGGATTCTCGGAGGCTCGGCGCCTGACGCGGGAAGAGGCGCGCTCGAGTTTGTCCAGCTCGACGCCAACGCCCTCGTGGAGAGCTCGATCTCCGCACTCCTGCCGCTCGCCGATCAGGCTGGGCTCGAGCTTTCGGCCGACCTCGACCAGGGACTACCCCGCATCGTTGCCGATGCCGTGAGCCTGAGGCAGATCCTGCTCAACCTGTTGGCCAATGCCCTCAAGTTCACGGCCGCGGGCGGGGCTGTGAAGGTGGTGACGCGCTGCGCCGCCGACGGTCAGATTACGATCCAAGTGCGCGATACGGGGTCCGGAATGACCGGAGCGGAGATCGCCCGATCTCTCAACGCCCCGGCTCGGCCGGGCCGGAGCCGCGGACGGGCAGGAGGCCTCGGCCTCGGGCTGCCGCTTGTACGCTCTCTTGCAGAGGCGAACGGAGCGCGCCTGACGATCGAAAGCACTCCCGGACGCGGCACAGCGGCTACAATCACCTTTGCCAAGAACCGCATGATCCCGGTCTGAAATAACTCGCCCATTCGACTCGCGGGTGTCGTATAGAGTCGTTCCGTTTGTCGGAAATAATCATACGTATGTCTTCTCCCATCTAGATTTAGACTACTTCTAAGCTAGTCTTATTGTCGCACGATTGTTGACCTAGCACCCTGCCGCTGCTCTATTGCTCCTCCCTGCGGGATGAGCTCGCGGGCCCGATCGTGATCGGTCGGACAGCCGATATCAGGGCCTTGACCCCCGAATATTGGAGAACGCGCATGGTGATCCGCCCCCCGCCGATATGCGGCGCGATCCGCGCCGCTCTGTTCGCCACCTTGCTCTTGGCTGCGCCCCTCGTCGGCGTTGCGGCGGCGCAGGAGGTCAACATCTACTCCTACCGCGAGCCGGAGCTCGTGCAGCCGATACTCAAGGCCTTCACCGAGAGAACCGGCATTGGCATCAACATGATCTTTTCCAAGGATGGCCTCATCGAGCGCATGGCCGCCGAAGGGAGGAACAGTCCCGCCGACGTATTGCTCACGAACGAGTCCGGACTCTTGTTTCAGGCCAAGGGCGCCGGCGTAACGCAGGGCATGCTGTCGCAAGCCCTCGAGCGCGCGATTCCCGCCGCCCTTCGCGACCCGGAGGGGCATTGGTTCGGACTGACGCGCCGCGCCCGCGTCGTCTATGCCTCGAAAGAGCGTGTCAAGCAGGAGGCCATCACTTACGAAGAGCTAGCCGACCCAAGGTGGAAGGGCCGCATCTGCATCCGATCCGGCCAGCACGCCTACAATGTTGCGCTGGTCGCCGCGATGATCGCGCATCTCGGCGAGGATAAGGCCGAGGCTTGGCTCGCCGGCCTCAGGGACAATCTGGCGCGCAGGCCCGCGGGTGGCGACCGCGAGGCGGTACGCGACGTCAAGGCGGGGCTATGCGATCTCGCCGTCGCCAACACGTATTATATGGCGGCGATGCTGCAGAACCCGGAGCAGAAGGCGTGGGCGGAGGCGGTGAGGATTATCTTTCCCAACGCCAATGACCGCGGCACGCACGTCAACATATCGGGGATGTCGCTCGCGGCGCATGCGCCGAACAAGGCCAGCGCGATCGCGCTCATGGAGTTCCTCGCCTCTCCCGAGGCCCAGAGGCTTTATGCCGAGCAGAACAGCGAGTACCCCGTCGTCGCCGGCGTGCCCGAATCCGGGCTCGTCAAGAGCTGGGGGCCGCTCGCGGCCGATCCCTTGCCGCTGGCCACGATCGCAGAACTCAGAAAGAAAGCCTCCGAGCTCATCGACAAGGTGAAATTCGACGCTGGTCCCAGCTCTTGAGCCGGGACCGTCCGGTGCCCGAGCCAGGATGATCCCGGTGCGGCGGGCCGCACTTTGGCGGGCAGGCAAACCACGGCCCGCAACAGTGACAAGACGATGAGCGACTTGGCCTCCGGACCGCGCATTCGTTCTGATGCTCGGGAACTTCGGCGCCGCCTCGCCGCCGTGCGCCACCGCCTCACGGTGTGGCGTGCGCGGCGGAAGTCATCGCCCGCGTGGACGGCCGCCGTCGCCGTGATCCTGGTCCTGATGCTGCAGCCGATCGGCGCCATCCTGATGCTGGCGATGGCGCCGGCCGAGAGCGTCTGGCCGCACCTCGTTGCCACCGTGCTGCCCGGGACGCTCGCCGACACGCTGCTCTTGGCGGCCGGCGTCGGCGCGCTCACCCTCGTCACCGGCACGGCGGCGGCCTGGCTGGTCACGATGTATCGCTTTCCGGGCCGCGCGCTGGTCGACCGGCTGCTCATCGTCCCGCTGGCGATGCCGACCTACATCGTTGCCTACTGCTATGCGGAGGTATTCGATTACGCCGGACCGCTGCAGAGTGGATTGCGCTCGCTGTTCGGCTGGCAAGGCGCGCGCGATTACGTGTTCCCCGACGTCCGCTCCCTCGGCGGCGCCATCGCCGTGCTCGCATCGGTGCTCTACCCTTATGTCTACCTGACGGCGCGGGCGAGCTTCGTGCAGCAATCGGTCTGCGTGCTCGAGGTCGCCCGCACCCTTGGGCGCACGCCGATGGGGGCCTTTTGGGCGGTCGGGCTGCCGCTCGCCCGCCCCGCGATTGCGGCCGGACTCGCGCTCGTCCTGATGGAGACGCTGAACGATCTCGGCGCCGTCCAGTACCTCGGTGTTCAGACGCTTTCAGCCAGCATCTACTCGACCTGGCTGCAACGCTCCAATCTCGGTGGCGCGGCCCAGCTGGCGACAGTGACGCTCGTCCTGATCGCCGCCCTGTTGGGTGCCGAGCGGATCGCGCGCGGCGGCGCCAAGGTGCACCATACGACGGGCCGCTATCGTTCGATTCCGTTTCAGGACATCGACGGCTGGAAGGGGCCGGCAGCGGCCCTGCTGTGCGCGATCCCGTTTCTGGCCGGCTTCGTGCTCCCGGTCGCCGTGCTTCTCCGGCACACCGTTCAGCACGCCCCGGCGGCTCTGGAAAGCGGGTTCATCCGAGCGGCGGGGAACAGTCTGTTGCTGGCCACGACCTCCGCTGGCGCGGCGGTCGCGATCGCCCTCCTGCTTGCCTACGCAAGGCGTGTTGCGGGGAACGGATTCATCCGCCTAGCGGTGCGGCTCTCGGGCCTCGGCTACGCTCTCCCCGGCACGGTGCTGGCGATCGGCCTGCTCATTCCGCTCGCCGGCCTCGACAATCGCATCGACGCCCTGTTCCGCGAGCGGCTCGGCATCTCGACCGGCCTCGTGCTCTCGGGCACGGTCTTCTCCTTGATCCTGGCTTATGTCATCCGCTTCCTTGCGGTTGCGCTGGGCAGCATGGAAGCCGGGCTCGAGCGCATCTCTCCCAATCTCGACGCCGCCGCCCGGACCCTCGGCGAGACGGCGCTTTCGACGCTGCGGCGAGTGCACTTGCCGCTGCTCGTCCCGGCGTTCGGATCGGCCGGGCTTCTGGTATTCGTCGACGCGATGAAGGAGCTGCCGGCGACGCTGCTGCTACGCCCCTTCAACTTCGACACGCTGGCGACGCACGTGTACGGAATTGCCGCGCTCGAACAGTTCGAGCGCGCCTCGCTTGGCGCGCTGACGATCGTGCTTGTCGGTCTTCTGCCGGTCGTTCTCCTCTACAACGCGGTCGCCGGGGGGCGCGCGGGCGCGGACCGGCCGTGAACGAAAGCGGTCCCTCGCAGTTGGCGCTCGTTTTTATGGGCGAGGAAGTATATTATTGATTCGGAAGACTAATTTGTGGTGCCGGCCGGTATTCTCGGCGCGCAAGACTGTTGCGCATTCCTCGCACGTTTACTATGAGGGGTTGTTGGGACGGCGAAAAAAGATCCCGCCGGCGGCCGATCGGCGATCGACGCGGGACACGGGGCTTCAACTGCTGAGACGGCAGAGCTCATGACAGCTGATGGGGAGAGGCGTCGACCTACCATTGCGGTCTTCGCCGCGGTTGTCTTGTTCGCCTCGGTACTGGCAGCACCACTCTTCCTCGGCAATCTCGCAAGCGATCCCGCGCTTCAAAGCGCTTATGTGCGCGCCGCCTCGCGCGACAGCTATAGCCTCGTTACGCCCGTGACCTTGCTCGAGAGCCCGCGCCTCGTCCTCGAACGAGGCACGTTGTCGCTGGCGCCGGGCCAGAGCGGGAAGCCGCGCACCGGTGAGGCGCTCCATTCGCTGTTGACGGGGGGCGGTGCGCGCCTCGCTCTCGACGCCGCGACGTTTACGCTCGACCGGGCCGACTTCCCCATCCGAATTGGCGAGGGCGCCGGGGCGCAGGAGTCGACAGACGTTCTCGGGCCGCTCATGGCGGCCCTCTCCGGCCTCAATTTCCACACGCTGTCCGTGCGCAACGCAACGATCCTCGTCAGAACCTCCGGCGCCAACGAGGAGGCTCTTCGCAATGTCGTTGCCGAAATCACATCGAAGCGCAACGTATCATTGAGCGCCAAGGGCACGTTCCGATTGCGCGGGCAGACGCTCGCCTTCGACACGGCGATCGGCACTGCCGGCGGCAAGAAGGAGGGGCCGTTCCCGCTCCGCATCTCCATCGGCGGCGGTCTCGTTGCCGCCAGCGTCGAAGGCCGCCTCGCCTTAGGAGACCGGTTGCAGCTCAGCTCCCAGCAAGCCGAGTTGAAGGTTCCGAATTTGCGAGAGCTCGCGCGCTGGCTGGGCGCCACATGGCCGTTTGGACGTGGGCTCGAGGCCTTCAGCGCCAAGGGCCCGCTCGAATGGAGCGGCGGCACGATAGCGTTCGAGAACGCAAGCTTCATGCTGGACGGCAACAAGGCGAGCGGCGGCCTGTCGCTCAGCCTCGGCGCGAGCCACCCGGTGATCGAAGGCACCCTTGCTTTCAATGACCTGAGCCTGGATCCGTACCTCACCGCGAGGCCGGCCGGCGCCGGCGGCCTCGCCGTCGCCACGAACTGGATTTCCCTGGTCCCGTTTCGCGGCGCTGAGTCCTCCTCGCTGGTGCGCGAGATCGACGCCGACATCCGCATCTCCGCCGCGAGCGTCGCCGCCGGCGGGGCGAGCTTGGGGCGCTGCGCCGCGACGGTCTCGGTCAAGGATGGAAAGCTCAACGCCGAATTGGCGGAGGTCGAGCTCGATGGAGGCGGCAAAGGCGAGGGCCAAATGTCGGCGGATATGACGGCCGCCGAGCCCCGCTACAGTTTGCGGGCCAAGATCAAAGACTACGACATGAGCCGTGCGGCCCGCGCCCTATTCGGACATCCGGCCGTCGAAGGCGTCGGCACGCTCGCGGTTGATTTCACCGGTGAGGGCCAGACCGAGGAAGCCATCGTTGCTTCGCTGGCCGGGAGAATGGACATCGATTTGCCGGAGGGCGCTCGCCTCGGCGTCGACGTCGGTGCCTTGACCTCGGTGACGGAGACAGCGCCGCAGGACGGCTGGGGACCCGCGGTGAAGGGTGCGACGGCCTTGGATTCGCTCGCCGCACGCTTTCTGGCGACCGGCGGGGTGCTTACCGTGCTATCGGTGACGGGCAGCGCGGACGCGACCACTTTCCTGGCCGCCGGCAGCGTCAATGTCGCCGAGCGCGCGCTCGATCTCACGGTGTCCGTGACGCGCGGGACGCCGAACGACAAGGACGCTGCGGGAGACGCCGCCCCGGCAAAAGGATTTCAGCTGAGAGGTCCTTGGGCATCGCCGACCATTCGCCGCCTCGCGCCCCCCGGCAAGTCCTCGGAGGCGCCCGCGCCGCCCGGGACCGTTCCCCCGCTTGATCAGGATCGCGGCTGATCTCAAGGCCTGGTGCCCCGCGGGTGTCGGCCGCCTCGGCGATGGGGCGCCGACGCAATCCGGCTTCGAGGCGACGGGTGCGTTCACAGCAGACGGGCAATGCGGTCCGCCGCCCATCCGCGCTCCTCGGGCGTGATGTGCAGCCCCGCCTTGGTGCGCCGCCACAGAACATCTTCCGGAACACGCGCCCACTCGCGCTCCCTGAGATAGACCACTTCGCGCTCCGTGAGGCCGCCGCCGAGATCAGCCCCGAGATCCGCGACCGTATGTGCATCGCCCAGAAGAGCGTCGGCATCGGTGCCATAGCGGCGGACCAGCCGGGCGATCATCGCCGCCGGCATGTCGGGCCGGCGCCGGCCCAGATCGAGCCGGAAGCCCTCGATTCCGGCCTCGCCCACGTCGCCCCCGGGGAGCGGCGCGCCCGCTGTCCAAGCCGGCCGCATGGCCGGCAGATGGGGAGCGAGCCTCTCGAGCGCGGCCTCTGCGAGGCGCCGGTGGGTGGTGATCTTGCCGCCGATGACGGTGAGGAGCGGCGGCGGCCCGCTGCCTGCCGCTAGCTCGAGGCGATAGTCGCGCGAGACCGCCGAAGGATCGTCGCTTCGGTCGTCGAACAGCGGGCGCACCCCGGAATAGCGCCAGACGATGTCCCGGCGCGCCAGGCCGCGGGCAAAGAAGCGCCCCGCGAGATCGAGAAGATAGCTCTCCTCCTCGGCACTGATGGAGGGCGCGGCCGGATCCTCGGAAAAGGGGACGTCCGTGGTGCCGATGAGCGTGAAACGCTCCTCGAACGGTAGCGCGAACACGACGCGCCCGTCGCCGTTCTGGAGCAGATAGGCGTCCTCCGCATGGGTGATGCGTGGCACGACGATGTGGCTGCCTTTGACCAGCCGCAAACGTAGCGCGTCCGTTTCACCGCCAGCAACCGACCGCCCCACCGCCTCCACCCAAGGGCCCGCCGCGTTGACCACCGCCCGCGCGCTCACCTGGCGCCGGCTCCCTTCCGCCCCGAGCGTGACCTGCCATAGCCCCTTCGCCGCCCGCATGGCGATCACCGGCGTACGGGTTAGGATGACAGCGCCCCTGTCGGCCGCGGCGCGCGCGTTGAGGACCACGAGCCGGGCATCGTCGACCCAGCAATCCCAGTAGGCGAAGCCGTGCCTGAGCTCGGGCTTCAACGCCCGGCCGGCGGGGTCGCGGGCGAGATCGATGGCCGAGGATGCGGGGATGCACCGCCGACCGGCCAGATGATCGTAGAGAAACAGGCCGGCACGGATGAGCGCAGCAGGCCGCATGCCCCGGGCGTGGGGGAGTACGAAACGCAGCGGCCAGATGATGTGGGGGGCGCGTGCGAGAAGCGTCTCCCGCTCCTCGAGCGCCTCGCGCACTAGGCGGAACTCGTAGTGCTCGAGATAGCGCAGGCCGCCGTGGATCAGCTTGGAGCTCGCCGAGGATGTGGCTCCGCCGAGATCGCCCATCTCCGCCAGCAGCACCTTGAGGCCCCGCCCGGCGGCGTCGGCGGCAATGCCGGTACCGTTGATGCCGCCGCCCACGATGGCGAGATCGTAGATCGGTTCCGTCATGATCGAATGAGCTCGCCTCGATAGGACAATACGCGGCGGACCGCGGCTTTCCGCCTAGTGTGGCGGTTCAGAAGTTCCCCTTTCCCTCGCGGCTGGGTCGTGAGGGAACTTCTGAACCAAAGCCACACTAGTAAGTCTATGAGTCTAGTGTCCCTTTTGAACCCGAAGTTCGCAAACGCGATTGCCGCAAGGTGTGTGCGAACTTCGGGTTCGGGACACTAGAGTGTACCGGCCAGTCCTTAGAGGCGGGTTGACGCGGCCGGTTGCCGGATCTGGATGGCCCGAGCCAGCTAGAAAGAGCTTTAGTCGCCGGCCTTCAGGATCGGGGGCTCGCCCGACGGACGGCGGATCGCCTCGACGAAGCTATTCGCCGTAAGCGACGGCCGCGGCGTGAGGAGGCTCACGACAACAACGACGAGCACTCCCAACGGCAGACCGAAGAGCGCCGAGGAGACGTTTTGGATGCCAAACCAATTGGCGACACCGGGTCCGGCTGCCGTGCCGCGGGCATGGGCTTCGAGCGCGGTCCAGGCCGCCGCCTTGGTCTCGCCTTGTGCGGCCTCCCAAGCCCCCTTGAGGACCGTGAACTTCCTTGCCGCCGCCTCGCTGGCATTCGAGACATGGCTCCACACCTCGTAGAAATCGACGGCGAAATAGCGCGTGCCGGCGAAATAATAGAGGCACAGCGCCGCCCCTGCCGCCATGCCGGCAACCGCCCCCCATGCGTTTGCCCGCTTCCACCAGATTCCGAGCACGAGTGCCGGGAAAAGACCGGCGCCGGCCAGCGAGACCGCCGCGCCCGCCAAGGCGAAAAGGTCCGGGGGCCGTGCTACGGCGGCGCAGGCCGCGAGACCGGCGACGGCAAGCAGTGCTGCGCGGGTGGCGAGGAGCCGGCGCGGCGCCGCGGCGTCGCGGTCGAGCAACCGATAATAGATGTCGTACCCGAGCACGCTGCCCATCGCGATCAGGAGGCCGTTCGCCGTTGCCAGCGCCGCCGCCATGCCGCCCGCGACGAGGAGACCGGCGAGTAAGATAGGCATACCGGCGATCTCCATCGAAGCGAAGATGACGGCGCCCGGATCGACGGCGAGTGCGCCCTGTGTCAATAGGCCGGTCTTGTTGCCGGCGGCGAGGGCGGCCGCGGGAAGAATCGTATGCCGGAACGCCTCCCACTTTTGCTCGGGGGCGAAGCCCGCCGCCTGTTTCGCAACGTCGAGCACCGCCGCTTTCGCCGGCACCTTGAGCTCGGACCAGGCGGCAAGGGTGCTGCTCGCTTCACTCTTCAAGTAGGCCGCGACGCCCGCGATATCGGTGGCGCCGGCCCGCACTGCGGCAATTGCCTCGTCCAGCATCTTGAGCGAAACGCCATGGATGTGCACGAGATCGAGCCGCGAATAGGGTTCCATCCACGCGGGGAGCGATGCGAAACGCGTGCCGCTCTCGATCAAGGCATAGACCTCCGCTTTCGCGAAGGCTGCATAGGCCGGCGCCGTGAGCAGGACGGGGAGCACGAAGATGAGCGCCCATGGCGCCGAGAAGCGCGCGTCGCGGACCGATCTTGCCGTCAGGTAGCGGGTCAAGACGTGCGGCAGCGAGGCCGCGCCGATCATCGAGCACAGGATCAGGGCGTAGAAGTTCGCCGCGTCGAGCTGCAGGAAGGCCGTGGCGTGCGGCTTCATCGTCTTGGCGTCGGCGAGCCCCTTCTCCAGCATGCCCGTCTCGAGGCGAGTGATCTCATCGAGGGCGGCGCCGTAGGAAATCTGCGGCAGGGACAGCCCGTGCTTCCTTGCCGCCAACATGAGGATCGGCACGAGGTAGCCGACGATCAGCACGGCATATTGGGCCACCTGCGCGGCGGTCACGGCCTTCATGCCGCCGAAAATCGACGTGAGAGCGGCGGCGGCGGCCAGTGCCAAGACGGCCCACGCGAACGGCACCGCAAGGAAGCGCGAGGCGACGAGACCCGCCGCGGAGATCTCGACCACGATGAGGGCGAACGAGCAGCACATGAGGATGAAGGCGGCGAGGAGCCGCGCCTGGAGGCCGTAGCGGGCAGCGAAGAAGTCGGGCAGCGTCTCGGCGCCGGATTTGCGCAAGAAGGGCGCGATCAGGAGCCCCGCCAGCACGAAGCCGCCCGCCGAGCCGAGCCCGTACGCGAGGCCGTCATAGCCCAGGAGGTACAAGGCGCCGGCGAGGCCGAAGACCGAGGATGCCGAGACGAAGCCGGCGCCCGCCGCCATGCCGTTCCAGGCGGCCGGCACGGCGCGGCCGGCCACGTTCACTTGGATCGGGTCGCCGGTGCGCGCGAGGACGCCGAGCAGGACATAGGCCGCGAGCGGCACGAACACGCACAGAGGCGCGAGGACGGATGCCGGCGCGCCGAGCCGCTCAAGGGTCCAAAGAATGGCCGCCAGCCCCGCGAGGCCGCACGCGAAGATCGCGAACACCTTGGCCAGAATGGCAACGGACCCTTCAGCGTCCCTCGCTCCCGATGCCACAACCGCCCCCTCACGCCTCGGCGACGCCCTCTTGAGCGTCGATCGAATCCTGCCTGGCTGCGGCCGCGAACGCCAGGATCGCGAGGCCGACGAGACTACCCTGGGCGGTCATGTAGAATCCCAGGGGAAAGCCGCCGATCTTTATGAGGTTCAAGGCTTCGACCCAAGCGGGAACCGCGAATGCGAGCGCGAGCTGGATGAGGAGCGCGGCCCACACGAGCCCCGTGGTGCGCAGCCAGTGCTGGTCGCCGTGGGGGCGCTTGCGCATCCGGCGGTAGACGGCGTGACAGACGAGGATCACCCCGAGCCCGGCGATAGCGGCCGTGCCGCCGGCCCCGAGCAGAGGATAGAGATCCGGCGCCGCAAGAAAAGTGTCGCCTTCGCCCATGAGGATCACCACGGCCGCCGCGACGATGAGGATTCCGGCTGCGATCTCGATCATGTCCGAATTTTCCCTCGCTCCCCTGCCCCAAGGTAGCCATTCCTCACTGGTGCGCAATGCCCCTGGTGGGCAGCGCGTCTCACCGGCGCTCCTCGCCCTTGACCGCCGACACGGCTCTACGCGCGGCGTCGACGAGCATGCGCATGTCGGTTTGCAGCGAGCAGAGCTGGAAGCCCTCCTCGTAGCGCGTCCTCGCCGTCTCGGGCCCGTCGGTATGCACGCCGGCGATGAGCCCTTTGGCGCGCGCTCTCTCCCGCACCGATGCCATGGCGTCGAGCACGCGCTGGTCGGTGGGGGCCATCGCCGGCGCCGCGCCCATCGACAGCGAAAGATCGCCGGGGCCGACGTAGACGCCATCGAGACCGGGGACCGAAAGGATCGCGTCGAGGTTGCCGACCGCCTCGGCGGTCTCGATCTGCGCCAGAAGCAGCACCTCCTCGTTGGCATGCCGGGCGTAGTCGGCGCCTGCGTAGTACACAACGCGATTGGGTCCGAAGGAGCGGACGCCGAGAGGGGGATAGCGGCACGCGCCGGCGAACGCCTCGGCGTCGGTCTTGGTATTGATCATCGGGCAGATGAGGCCATAGGCGCCGGCGTCGAGAAGCTTCATCAGTATGCCGGGCTCGTTCCACGGCGCGCGAGCGAGCGGAGTGGCCGGAGACGTGGAGATCGCCTGCAGCATGGCAAAGGCGCAAGCGTAGTCGATGGCGCCATGCTGGAGATCGATGGTGACCGTGTCGAATCCCTGATGCGCGATGGCCTCCGCCACGTACGCGCTCGGAATCGAGCACCAGGCATTCAGGATGCGGCCGCCGCCGGCGAGCGTGGCTTTGGCGCTATTGCGTCGCATGCTGCCTCATCGGCGCGAGCCTGGAGCCGGCGATGGGGTTTCGGGTTGGCCGCCCGGAGGGCCATCGAGCGGAGCCATCGCGCCGATCCCCGCCACCGCCGCCTCGACCTCGATCTCGCCCGCCGTCTCGAACGAAAGCGTGAGCGGCAGCCGGCCGCCTTCCTTCAAGGGCTCCTTCAAGCCGAGCAGCATGATGTGGTCGCCGCCGGGCGCGAAGAGGCGCGTCGCGCCGCTCTTGATCTCGATTTGGTCGATGCGGCGCATTCTCATGATGCCGTTCTCGTCCGTGCTCGTGTGCAGCTCCACGCTTCCCGCGGCGGGTGAGGATATGCCGACCAGCTTGTCGGCGCCTTCGCCGGCCATGATCTCGAGGTAGGCGGCGCCCACCGTCACCCCGCCAGGCGTCGCGCGCGCCCAGGGACGCACGATGGTCACGCCCTTCGCGGCGTGCTCGTCCGAGGACGCGGGCCGGGCCGCGGCGAGAGCAGCGGCGAGCAGTACCGAGGCGACGAGCAGATGGGTGGCCCTGAGGAGCATCCGGTTGTCAGTCCCAATCATGTGGCTGCCGGCCACTGCGCGCCACGACAGCGCGTCACGACATGGCGCTGCGGCATTCCTCGTCGGCGGGCAGGGGATCGCAGGCCCGGTCCTCGACACAGGCCTCGAAAGCCCGCCGCACGTCTTGCGTATAGAAGCCGTCGACGCTGCCGAGATAAAGCCCCTGCGCTTGCAGGCCGCACTGGTAGAGCTTGACGAAGCGCTTGTCGCCGAAGCGCATCGCCCGCTCGTAGTCCGCCAGCGCCTTGCCGGTTTCGCCGAGGGCCTGATGGATGTGGGCGCGCGTGTCGTGCGCATGCGGGCTCCCCGGCGAGAGCGTGATCGAGCGCTCGACGTCGCCGAGACCCTTGTCCGGACGCTTGAGCTTGAGCAGGGCCCAGGCCCGGTTATTGAGCGCGATGGCCGAGCTCGGATCGAGGCCGACGGCCAGGTCGTAATCGGGAAGCGCGCGGTCGTAGAGCCCCTTGAGCGAGTAGGCGAGCGCCCGCATGGCATAGGCGAGGCTCTTCGAGCCGCCGTCGAGCCCCGGCAGATCGATGAGCTCCGAGCACCCCTTGATGCGCCTCTCATTGTCCTCGCTGAAGCAGTCGCCGATGCTGTCGCCTGCCGCCGGCCCGGCGATCGCGAGCGCACAAAGCGCGCAAATCGCCCCGAAAGCTCGAGTCGTCTTCACTCTGCCATCTCCAAAGCTGCGATCGGTCCGTGCCGGTTCTGCCGGCCCGGCGGCCATCAAACGAGCGGTTAACGCTACGCTGCGGAATGGCGCTTCTCTATGGCGCCTGCTGCTCTTAATAACCATCGTGGCGAGCGCCCGCTAGTGTTCCGAATCCGAACTTCGCACACCCCAAGCTGCAAGCGCGTTTGCGAACTTCGGATTCAATGGGACACTAGAAATCAATGAGTTGCTAGTGTGGCTTTGGTTCAGAAGTTCCCTCCCAACTTGGCGGCACGTGATGGGGAACTTCTGAACCGCCACACTAGCGCTGCCTATATCATATTGATGCGGGGCGCCACCTGCGGGGCGGGCCTCGGCGGCGAGAGCCGAGGGTTTGGCCTCTGCATCCGGCGGCCTGTGCTAGGAACGGCGACGGCAAATTCGGCATGAAAAGCGACACACGAGTGAAGCGTGTTCTTCTCATCATCGGCGGAGGGATCGCCGCCTACAAGTGTCTCGATCTGATCCGCCGCCTCGGCGAGCGCCGCATCGGCGTGCGCGCCGTGCTGACCAAGGCCGCGGAGGAGTTCGTGACGGCGCTCTCCGTCGGGGCTTTGACCAACGACCGCGTCTTCACCGGCCTCTTTGATCTCGACGACGAGCGCGAGATCGGCCACATCCGCCTCTCGCGCGAGGCGGACCTCGTCGTCGTCGCGCCCGCGACCGCCGATCTCCTTGCGCGCATGGCGGGCGGACATGCCAATGACCTTGCGACCGCGGTTCTTCTCGCGACCGACAAGCCGGTGCTGGCCGCTCCGGCCATGAACCCGCGCATGTGGCTCCATCCCGCGACGCAACGCAACGTTCGCCGCCTCGCCGAGGACGGCATCCACTTCATCGGCCCCAATACGGGCGAGATGGCGGAGGGCGGAGAATGGGGCCCCGGCCGCCTCGCCGAGGTGCCGGAGCTCGTCGTGCGCATCGAGGAGCTGCTCGCCGCGCCCTCCCCCCCGAGCCGAAGGCTCGCCTCCGGCAAGACGTGGGGAGGGGAATCGCACGGCCCGCTTGCGGGCCGGCATGTGCTGGTGACCAGCGGCCCGACGCACGAGCCGATCGACCCCGTCCGCTACATGACCAACCGCTCCTCCGGCAAGCAGGGCCATGCCATCGCCGCGGCGGCGGCGAAGCTCGGCGCACGCGTGAGCCTCGTCTCTGGGCCGGTCACGATCGCCGATCCCGAGGGCGCCGCCGTCCGCCGCGTGGAGACGGCCGCGGAGATGCTCGATGCGGTGAGATCCGCTCTCCCGGCCGACATCGCGATTTTCGCGGCCGCGGTTGCCGACTGGCGCGCCGCTCGCCCGGCAAAGGAGAAAATCAAGAAACGCTCGAAGGACGATCCTTCCCTCGCGCTCGTGGAGAACAAGGACATCTTGAGGACCGTCGCTCGGCAAGGCGCCGATCGCCCGGCCCTCGTCATCGGTTTTGCGGCCGAGACCGGAGCCGTCATCGAGCGCGCGAAAGAGAAGCGCAGAGACAAGGGAGCGGATTGGATCGTGGCCAACGACGTGTCACGAGGGACGGGCGTCATGGGCGGGGACCGAAATCGCGTCCATCTCGTGACCGCCGAGGGGGTCGAGAGCTGGCCAGAGATGGCCAAGGAGGAGGTCGCCGAGCGCCTCCTCATGCGCGCCGCCGAGCATCTTGCCAAGACCCTGGTCGATGGTTAACGAGCCAATTGAGGATTCCCCTCCCCGTGACGGCAAGGGAAATATTGCCCGAGGTCGCATGGCTCGTAAGCAGCACACGACAGTGATTGTTCGCGTCGCGCGGCTTGCGCACGCGGCCGAGCTCGAGCTTCCCGCCTATCAGTCGGCGGGCGCCGCCGGACTCGATCTCCAGGCGGCTGTCGCTGCCGGCCGGCCGAAGCGGCTCGTGCCGGGAGCGCGCGCCCTCATTCCGACCGGCCTCGTGCTCGAGCTGCCGGCCGGCTTCGAGGCGCAAGTGCGGCCCCGCTCGGGCCTTGCGCTCGAGCATGGCCTCACGGTCTTGAACAGCCCCGGAACGATCGACTCCGACTACCGCGGCGAGGTCAAAGTACTGCTCGTGAACCTTGGAGCGGAGCCGTTCGAAGTGCGGCGCGGGGCGCGCATCGCTCAGCTCGTCATTGCCTCCGTCGCCAGAGCCACGCTCGAGCCTGAAGATACGCTCATCGTCACGTCTCGCGGTGCGGGGGGGTTTGGCTCCACGGGGACCATAGGCTCAAAAAAGAAGGCGATCCCCCGGAAATCCCCAAGCACGAAACGGGCGTCCAGGGCCGGCCCCGGCAAAAGATCGCGGGCCGGAGCCTAGCCGGGCGTCCCGGAATATGGTTCTCCTGTTGCGTCCTTGAGCCGAGACCGATTTGCTGCAACAAGCAGACAAACGAAATCCGCGACTACGGACCGGAGGCCGCCCCCATGAACAAGGTGCTCGAGATCAAGACTCTCAAGGCCACCAAGAGCTGGGGCCGCGGACGGGTCTACGACGACATCACCGAGACCATCGGCCATACGCCCCTCGTGCGCCTGAAGAAGATCGCCAAGGATCAGCGCACGAAGGGCGAGATCCTGATGAAGCTCGAGTTCTTCAATCCCCTTTCGAGCGTCAAGGACCGCATCGGCGTGTCGATGATCGACGTGCTCGAGGCCGAGGGCAAGATCGATCCCAAGAAGACGGTGCTGATCGAGCCGACCTCGGGCAACACAGGCATCGGGCTCGCTTTCGTCGCCGCCGCGCGCGGCTACCGGCTGTTGCTCGTCATGCCGGAATCGATGTCGATCGAGCGGCGCAAGATTCTCAACCACCTCGGCGCCGAGCTCGTGCTCACGCCCGCCGCCGGCGGCATGCCGGGCGCGATCGAGAAGTCGAACCAGCTCTTGGCCTCGACGCCTGGCGCGGTGCAGCCGAGCCAGTTCGAGAACCCGGCAAATCCCCTGGTCCACGAAAAGACAACCGCCGAGGAGATCTGGAACGACACCGGCGGCAAGGTCGACGCGCTGGTCATCGGCATCGGCACCGGCGGCACGCTGACCGGCTGCGGCCGCGTCATCAAGAAGCGCAAGCCCTCGGTCAAGTTCTTCGCCGTGGAGCCGGAGGGAAGCCCCGTTCTCTCCGGCGGCAACCGCGGCCCGCACAAGATCCAAGGCATCGGCGCGGGATTTGTGCCGGCTGTGCTCGACATCAAGTTCATCGACGAGGTTCTCAAGGTTTCAAATGAGAAGGCATTCGAATACGCGCGGCTTCTGTCCAAGCTCGAGGGCATTCCCGGCGGCATCTCGACCGGCGCCAACCTGGCGGCCGCCATCACCGTCGCCCAGCGCGACGATATGGCCGGCAAGACCGTTGTCACCTTTGCGCCGTCATGCGCCGAGCGCTATTTCTCGAGCGAGCTGTTTCTCGAGCCGCCCGCCAAGGCATGAGCTAGACCATGATCGCGTCAGACCCACTCGGTCCGACGCGTCGATCGTGGTCTAAATTTATCAATATGGAGCGTGCGTCACGTCTCGGATGAATTCCATTCGAGAGGCGATCACGCTCTGGAGGCCGAGGTGCCGGCATCTGTCTTCAGAGGGGCGAGAGCCATGGCGCGCCTGCTGGTGTTGCCGATCGCGGTGATCGTCACATACTCCGCCGGCGTCCAGAGTGCGCCCGCGCCGGCCCCCGCCCCGTGGCTTGCGCGAGCCCTGATCGGGCGCGTCGAGACCGGGCTTCTCAGCCTCGCCCAGCGGTGGACGCCGCTCACCGGCCCGCTTG
>DATETZ010000199.1:0-13205 GCA_035283385.1 Hyphomicrobiaceae bacterium | reverse complement strand
CTTGGACAGAAAGCGGCGGATCTCCTTGACAGCCGCCTCCTCGCGCACGGCGGCGATGAGCGTCCGCTGCGCGCGCATGGCGCCGAGAGTGAGGACCGCGGTGACGATCAGGATCGCGATCACCTTGTCGATCTCGGCGCCCACGAGGATCTTGTCTCCGGCGACGTAGGACACGAAGCTGTGCGTGATCGCGTCCGGCCCGGAGACGATCACGCCGAGCACCAGCAATGCAATCCAGCCGAACGCCGCCGACAGACCCGCGGCGAGCACGAACCGGTGATCGAAGCGCAGTGCGCGCAGGGCGATGAACACGAACAGATAGGCAAACGTCGGCACCTTGAACGAGAAGGCGGGCGGTTGGCCGTACTCGAGATGAAACGCCCAGATGAGGCCGATCAGGAGGCCCATGTCGGTCGCGATGGAGGGGATGATGAACCATCCTGGAAGCGGTCCGCGACGCGAGAGGGCGAAGCGCACGGAGGTGAAGAAGACGTAGGCGAGAAGTGCCACTGGAACCGGCGCGAAGAGGCGCATCGGCGCGTCGGCGGGACGCGGGGCCAGGACATAGAGCACGGCCAGCGTCGCGGCGAGCGCGAACTGCACGCGAATGATGAGGCGCTCACTCGTCAAGTCCTGCGCGCGGACAAGCTCGGCGATCCGCGCCGGAAGGCTCGCGAGTGCCGCAGGTGTGCCAAGCGCCGACATGCTCCTCCGCCGGTACCATGAGAGCCTGGAAAGAAGCGCGCTCACCCATTCGCCTCCATCTTTCAGGGGCACGTCAAAGGAAGAGCTCGGTGAGATCGACGCTCGACCCTTGGCCTACCGTGTCGAAGTGCCTATCGAGCCACTCCTCGGTGCGCCGACGCCCGGCATCACGCAAACGGCACAGGAAATCCCAGTCCGGATTCAGCTTGGTTGCGACACCGAGCTGCGACATCTCCGCGTCGTCGCGGATCGAGTGGATGCGCATGCGATGGTATTTCTTGCCATCGAGCGCGCCCTCGTCGATGAGGCGAGTCACGAACTCGATAGCGCGCATTTCCCGCATCAGCGATGAGTTGAAGCTGATCTCGTTCATGCGGTCGAAGATTTCGGGCGCGGTCTTGGGCAGCTTATTGCGCTCGATGGGGTTGATGTGGACGATGACGACGTCCCTCGACGCGCCGTGATAGATGAGCGGAAAAATCGCGGGATTGCCCATGAAACCGCCGTCCCAATAGCTCTCGCCGTCGATCTCGACCGCTTGGAACACATACGGCAGGCACGCGGATGCCATGACCACGTCGACCGAAAGCTCGCCGTTTTCGAACACGCGGATTTTCCCCGTGCGCACGTTGGTGGCCGACAGGAAGATCCGCGTCGCGCGGTTGCAGATCGCGAGCTTCTCGAAGTCGACGACCCTCAGGAGCACGTCTTTCAGCGGATTAAAGTTGAAGGGATTGAGCTGATAGGGCGAGAATAGGTGCGTCATCGCCTGGAAGGCGTGGAAGGTGGGCGAGAAATCGGATTGGAAGCCGTACGCCTGAAGCCATTTCTCCCACGGCATCGTGCGCACGGGGCTGTAAAGCTCGCCGGCCCGCGAGATTTCCGTCCAGAATTCCTCGAGCTTGGCGCGCGCCCCTTCCATTCCGCCGACCGAGACGCCGTAGGCCATGACGACCGCGTTCATGGCCCCCGCGCTGGTGGCGCTCACGGCCTCGATATCGAGGCGGCCGTCCTCGATGAGCTTGTCCAGAACGCCCCATGCGAAAGCCCCATGAGCGCCGCCGCCCTGAAGGGCGAGATTGATCGCCTTCTGGTTCCCCGGAGTTCTGGTGGCCGCGTGGGGAAGTTTTGTTTCCTGCATGTTCATTGGGCTGTCCAACCACCCTCGATGGGAAGGGCGGCTCCCGTAATGGAGGCGGCCGCACCCGTGCAGAGGAACACGGCGAGCGCGCCGATCTCTTCCGAGGTAACGAATTTGTGCGTCGGCTGGGCGTGCAACAACACGTCGCGCACGACCTGATCCTCGGTCAGCATACGCGCTTTCGCCGTCTCCGGTATCTGCATTTCGACGAGCGGCGTCAGGACGTATCCGGGGCAGATAGCATTAACGGTTATGCCGTTCTCGGCCGTCTCGAGCGCCACCGTCTTCGTGAGGCCGAGGATCCCGTGCTTGGCGGCCACATAGGCCGACTTGTAGGGTGAGGCGACGAGGGCGTGAGCCGAGGCGATGTTGATGATGCGCCCCCACCCGCCTGCTTTCATGCCGGGAACGACGGCGCGAATAGTGTGGAAGGCCGCCGACAGGTTGATGGCGATGATCGCGTCCCATTTTACGATCGGAAACGTCTCGATCGGCTCCACGTGCTGAATGCCCGCGTTGTTGACGAGAATATCGATCGCGCCGAACGCCTTGGCCGCCGCCGCGACCATGCCTTCAATGTCGGCCGGCTTCGACATGTCCGCTCCGGAGAAGGCCGCCTTGACGCCGAACTCCATTTCGAGCCCGCGGCGCGTCACCTCGATCTTGGCTGCATCTCCGAACCCGTTCAGCATCACGTTGATGCCCGACGCCGCGAAGGCACGTGCAATGCCGAGGCCGATGCCGCTCGTCGAGCCGGTCACGATCGCACTTTTTCCGGCAAGCGAGTGGGCGCTGCGAGGGGAGCTCGCCGGGTCGTCGTTGGTCATTTTCTGCATGGGATTGCTCCTTGGGCTCGGGGGCTCAGAGACGGACAGCGCGGCGCGCCTTGGCTTTCTTCACGATCACCGGCAGAAGAGACAGGAGAGAGAGCCCCGCGAGCGCGGTCAGCACCTCCGGCGTCAGCGCGCCTTTGAGCGAGAACTCCTCCATGGAGTCGAAGATGCTGCCGAGCCCGGCGCCGATGGACGTGAAGACGAAGGTTCCGGGAATAATGCCGATGAGAGTTGCGAGCACGAAGGTCTTGAGCGGCACTCCGAGGATGGGGGCGGCGAGATTGACGGCAAAGAACGGAAATGCCGGCACGAGACGCAGAACGAGAAGGTAGCTGAACGCATTCTCTCTGAAACCGGCCTCGAGCTTTGCAAGCCAGGGTCCGGCCTTGGCTTTGAGCGTATCGCCGAGCGCGGTTCGTGCAGCGATGAACAGGGTCGTTGCGCCGGCCGTGGCACCGATGACGGTGGCCGCGGTGCCCTCGAGTGCGCCGAACAGGAAGCCGCCCGAGAGCGTCAGCACGATGGCGCCCGGAACCGAGAAGGCTGTCGCCGCAGCATAGGCGAGAACGAAGAGCAGGATCGCCTCGCCGTGCATGCCGGCGACGAACGCCATCAGCTCGCTCCTGTGCTTGCGGAGCTCCTCGAAGGACAGGTAGTCGTCGAGACCGAGCGCAAAGAAGGTGACGATGCCGGCCCCTATCGCGGCGAGGGGCAGGAGCCGTCTCCATAGCGGCGCCGGCGGGCGGCCTTCGATCTGGTCGGGCATACGCATCTCGATCTCCGATCGTTCGTCGCGTGAGAAAGGGGGACCCGGGGGCTCGCGTCGGGGGAGGGGCCAGACCCCCGGGTCCCGGCCGGCAGACGTTTGTGTTTGGGGACGGCCGTCTGCGGGCAATGGCATTTCCTTTGGGCCAGCACTCGAGCGCGGTCTCATGGCAACCTCTGCATCAAGCGGACAACGGCGCGCGTGCGCGGCGAGAACAACTGCGGCGTGTACCAGGCTCCAGCAACACGCTTCGACACCTCGCTCAAGGTCGGATAGGGAGCGATGATCGAGGCCATGTCCTTCACGGTGAGCCGTTTCTGCACGGCGAGCACCCACGGCAGAATGAGCTCGCCGGCGTGCCGCCCGACAATCGTGGCGCCGATCACGAGGCCGCCCTTGCCGATGACGGCCTTGATGAAGCCTTCGGTCGCGCGCTCCGCCTGCGCCCGGTCGTTCTCCTCGAACGGCCACTTGACGCTTTTGGCCGAGGGATCTTTCTCTTTGGCCTGCGGCTCCGTCATGCCGACGTGGGCAAGCTCGGGATCGGTGAAGGTCACCCACGGCACGGCGCGCGTATCGACCTTGGCCGGAAGGTTGAACAGCGCATTGCGGATGACGATGCCCGCATGATAGCCGGCGACATGCGTGAATTGGAAACTGCCGGCCACGTCCCCGACCGCGAACACACGCTTGTTGGTGGTGCGGAGCCGGTGATCGACCTTGATGCCGGCAGGCGTGTACTCGATGCCGGCCGCCTCGAGGCCGAGACCCGACACGTTCGGCCGCCGGCCCGCCGCGAGCAGGAGATGGGTGCCCTCGATACAGCGCGCATGTGCGCCGTCCGCAACCATGACTGAGATGCGGTTGCCCTCGCGGCTCACGCGCTCGACCTTCGCGCCCTCGACGATCTCGATACCCTCGCCACGCAGGCGCTCGCGGATCACGGCCGCAGCCTCCGCATCGTCCTTCGGCAGAATGGTCAGGGCCTCGATCACGGTCACGGCCGATCCCAAGCGCCGATGCGCCTGCGCGAGCTCGAGGCCGATCGGCCCGCCACCGATGACGATCAGATGGCCTGGAGCCTCGGTGAGGTCGAAGACGGTCTCGTTGGTGAGATAGGGAACGTCGGCGAGGCCCGGGATCGGCGGCACGAAGGCGCGCGAGCCGGTGGCCACGACGAAACGGCGGGCCGAGATCTCAGCCCCGTTCGCAACGATCATCGATGGCCCGCTGAAGCGGCCCTCGGCCTCGATGACGTTGACGCCGAGCCCGCGGAACCGCTCGACCGAGTCATGGGGTGCGATCGCGGCGATGACGCCGTGCACGTGGGCGTTAACCTTCGCGAAGTCGATCGCGGGCTCATGCCCGTTGACGCCGAAGCGGCCGGACGAGCGAACCGTCGCCGCCGCCTCACTGGCGGCGATCAGGGCCTTGGAGGGGACGCAGCCGTAATTGAGGCAATCGCCGCCCATCTTGTGCTTCTCGAGGAGCACAACCTTGGCGCCGAGCTGGGACGCACCGGCCGCAATGCTGAGTCCCCCGGACCCCGCGCCGATGACGGCAATATCCGCATGAATCCGCTTCGGCATTGTCTCGCTCCCTCCCATCGTCGGGTCGCCGGCCGCCGGAAAAACGCGCACTCTGGGTGCCGGCCTCCGTGCTAGTCGTGGGGAGACCCTAGCGACGGGTCCCCTGGAGCTGAAATACCGTTTGGATTATGATTTGATAGCTCGGGGCTATGGTGCGGCTCTATCGCGTGGGGACGGTGATAGAGACGATTGTCGGCCGCGGTCGGGGATTTTGAATGGAAATGCACCAGGTGCGATATTTCCTGGCGGTGGCACGCGTCCTGAATTTCACGCGTGCCGCTGAGGAATGCCACGTCGCCCAGCCTTCGCTCACGCGCGCCATCAAGCAGCTCGAGCAAGAGCTCGGTGGGGAGCTGTTCCGGCGCGAACGCAACCTGACCCACCTCTCCGATCTCGGCCATCGCATGCTGCCTTTGATGCAGCAGTGCTACGAAAGCGCTCTGTCGGCCAAGACGCTTGCGACCTCGATCAAGACCGGGGACGTCGCGCCGCTGTCAATAGCGCTCTCGCTCGCGGTCAATATCGGGCTTCTCGTGCCGTTCCTCAGCGAGCTGGTGCGCGTCTTCCCCGGTCTCGAGCTTCAATTCACGAGGGGAAGCGGCCCGGAGGTTGCCGAGCTTCTGAAGAAGGGCGACGTCGACGTGGCGATCGCCGGCTCGCTCGGCGAGACCTGGAACCGCCTAGATGCCTGGCCGCTCTTCACCGAACCCTATCAGCTCGCCGTCGGCCACAAGCATCCGCTCGCCAAACGCCGCTCCGTCGGGGCCGACGAGCTGGCCTCGGAGCGCCTGATCTCACGCGTGCATTGCGAGCATCTGCAAGAGGTCGGGGCCTTCCTCAAGGATCACCCCTGCGGAAGGTCTCCGAGCCACAAGGTGGTGTCCGAGCATGATCTCATCAGCCTGCTCGAGGCCAATCTCGGTGTGGGCATCGCCCCCGTCAGCTCGGCGAAGTCGGACAAGGTAAGCCTCCTTCCCGTCGCCGGGCTCGAGGTCGACCGCACGGTCCATGTCTTCGGCGTCGCGGGACGGCAGCGATCGACGGCGGCCAATACGCTGATCAAGATGCTGCGCGCGGCCGACTGGTCCGCCCTTGAAGAGGCCCCTCAAGCAATCAATTCCGCAAAGAACTGAGTGTGGCTAGGATTTCGTAAGTCTCCATGCTCCATGCGCCGGCGGAAATCGGGATCGACGAAGCGTGCGGCAATGTCCCCGTCTCTCCGGACGACGAATGTCGCCGGAATGGGCACGAACCAGCCATCGTTGCCCTGATAGAGATCGAGACGAATGCCGTGCAGCAAGTAGAGCGCACGCACCCGCTCACCGAGCCAGATCACGAGATTGAGCGCGAGCGCGTAGCCGTTGTTCTCGTCCGATAGCACGAGGAAGGATTTGCCGCCGGGCGCGACCTTGGCGATGAACTCGCGGGTCTCGGGCATTATGGACACGACCGTCGCGCCGGTCGCCGCGATCTCGCCGAGCGCCTGCCTCAGTGCTGAGAGCTCGATGGCGCAATACTCGCACCAGTGGCCCCGGTTGAAGCTCACCACGACGGGGCCGCGTGGGAGCATCTCGTCGAGCCGGTGCACACGGCCAGCGCGGTCGGGGAAGGCAAGCATGCTATCGCCGGGCTTCGGTGCCGCCGCCCCCGCTTCTCCCGACCGCACGCGCGCGACGACGTGGTCATAGGCCTCGGCAAACGGCAGAGCATGGGCGCGCACAACCGCCGAGAAGGCGGCAAGCCGCTCGCCGAGCGGAGCCTCCATGCTGCAGATCGCTTTGAAAGCCCGCTCTATTTCGCTAGTCTCAGCCACGGGTGGCACTTCTTCAGCTGCTCTGAGCGCTGCGAACCGCGTCCAGGATATCGTCGATCTCCATGCGCTTTCTGTAGTCCGGATCGATGAACCGCGCCGTGACCCGCCCGTTCTTGCCGATGACGAACGTGGCCGGGATCGGCAGCGTCCAGCTCTCATTGCCCTGGAAAGGGCTCACGTCCCAGCCGGCGGCCGTCATATAGCGACGCTTCTCGTCCCCGACGTAGAACGCGAGGTTGAGCATGAGCGCATAGCCATTGTCCATGTCGCTCAGGATGGGAAAATTGGCCTTGGCATCGCCGGCGAGCTCGGCCGTGAATTTTTCCACCTCCGGCGTGATGGCGACCAGTGCGGCACCCCCCGCCCTGACCTCGCCGTCGATGCTGGCAAGCGCGCTGGCGCTGATCCGGCAGTATGGGCACCAGTGGCCGCGGTGGAAAGCCACCACCACGGGCCCCTGCTCCAATAGACCGGCGAGGCTCACGAGGCGGCCGTTCTGATCGGGGAGCACGAATTCCGGCATCGGATCGCCTGGCCTCGGTGCCTCCTCTCCCGCGCCGACCGCCTTCAGCCGGGTCACCATGTGGTCAACGACGGTTGCGAACTCGGCGTTGAGCGTCCGCACGTCGTTGGCAAGCGCCGCGAGCCGGGTGGCCAGCGGCGCGTCCATGTTTCGGCAGCGCTCGGTGCTCTCCTCCAGGAGATCCGCCAGCGACTTCTCGGCCCCGTTCCTCTCGGGCATGGGCGGCTCCGAAATCCAGCGCTCCAACGCGGGAGCGCCTGCAAAGTGCGCCAACACTAGGCTATCTGCTCGCCCGGCAGAAGCCGCCGCAGCGGGCAACGAACCATAAACGGTCTCATCGATCTTGTTTCAGGCCGAGACCGTTCACCAGAGAAATCTCACACATTTCTCGCGCGGGCCGGAAACTATATGAAATCCCGCCCCGTCATCGCTTGTCGAGGCGTAAAGCGGCCAGGATGTCCTCGATTTCCATGCGTTTGCGAAAATCCGGATCGACGAAACGGGCTATGACGCGCCCATTGCTGCCGACCACGAAAGTGGCCGGAAGGGGCACGAACCAGCCGTCGTTTCCGTGAAAGGTCTCGAGATGATATCCGCGCCCGCGCATCAGCTCGCGCAGGCGCTCTCCAAGCCACATGACGAGACCGAGTGAGAGCGCGTAGCCGTTGTCGATATCCGTCAATATGCGGAGATTTTCCAAGGTATCAGCTCGGAGTCGCCCGACGAACTTCTGGCGATCCGGCATGATGGACACGACCTCGGCTCCGTGAGCGGCAATCTCGTTGTGGTGGGCAGCTATCGTCTTGAGCTCGATCTTGCAGAACGGGCACCAGTGCCCGCGATTGAAGCTGATGACGACCGGACCCTTCGCGGTCAGCTCATCCAGGGCGACGAGCGTGCCCGACTTGGCTGGGAGGATGAACAGGGGCATCGCCTCGCCCGCTACAGGCGCTCTCGTGCCGATCTCGCCTGCGATCAGCTTAGCGACAAGGGCATCGTAGGCCTCGGAAAAGGGAAATCCGAGCTCCTTGAGCCGTTCCGCGTAGGCCGCAAGCCGCTCATTGAGCGGCGCATCCATGACGCAGATCTCTTCGAAGGCCTCCGCCAGAGTGCTCGTCTTTTTCAAGCTGCGCGTCCACGTGCTCGGGCCAGACCTCGGTCCCGGTCGTCATGGGAAATGACTCCCGGCGCCTTGCCAAGTGAGCCGTGCTTGAATCTGTTGTTCGCCATCGCGCTAGCGGTCCTATTGAAGACTGGAGCGCTCCTCTGATGGTGCACCAAGGTATCTTATGCCCCTATTCGCAGCACCCCAGAAATATCGAGAACCTCCGGATTCCATAGCGGTGCGCTATCGGCGGCCGGCCCACGGCGCGTCGACGCGGTGGAATCGCCCCCATAGCCGATCGCTATCGAGTCCGGAGCCAATCACTATTTCAACACGGCGCCTCCGGTTGCCATCCTCCGACTCGAGGCTCGGGCGTCCGCCCGAGCGCAGCAATGTTATGGAGAGCCTCATGATAAAGCGCTTCGCAGCCCTCGCCGCCGCCGTAACCCTGATCGGAGCTGTCCTCGCCCCGTCACACTTTTCGCCTTCCAGCGCCGCAGCAACCGATGACGGCATCGTCCGCGTGAAGAGCGCCTACGGCATGGAGGAGACGATCACCCGTCTCAAGAAAGACATCGAGAGCAAGGGCATCATGTTCTTCCTTGCCGTCGACCAGTCGAAGCTCGGCGATGGCGCCGGTATCAAGCTAAATCCGTCGACGCTTCTGATATTCGGCAACCCGCCGCTCGGCATCCATTTCCTGACCGCCAATCCGAACGCCGGCCTCGACTGGCCCGTACGTTTGTTGGTGACGCAGGATGCGTCGGGCCAGGTGTGGGCCGTCTACACCGATTTTTCCTGGATCGCGCGGCGCCACAACATCACAAACCGTGACCCCCAGTTCAAGATGGCCTCCGAGGTCATCGTATCCATCACCTCGGTGGTGGCTAGACGATAGCTCCTCGCAAAGCTTCGTCAAGAGCTGTTCTATGTCACCTTCTCTAGACCCCTCTCCTGCGCTACAAGCCGCGGGCGTCCCGCGGGCGGTCACATGCCAGCTAATGAGATTTCCGGCCGTGCTCCTGCCCCACCAGCGGGTGACGTTGGACACGGGCTCAACAACAGGAGCACGCCCTTGCCCAAGATCGCAAGCACCGTGATCGCCATGATCGGCATCGATATTGGCAAGACCTCGTTCCACGTCGTCAGCATGACAAACGCGGTTCGATCGTAGTGCGACAGAAGTGGTCGCGCGGTCAGATCGAGGCGCGGCTCGCGCCCAATGGCCCATCTTGCATTCGGGAGGTTGAGGTGAAGCAGTTTGTTGTCGCCGCCATGGCTGTCGCCGCAGCGGCTGCACTGGGCTTCGCGCCGGCTCACGCAACGGAGGTGCTGCGCAGCGGGACGTTGACGGGCGTCTCCGGTCACAGGTCCTCTGGCGGTGTGGAAATTGTCAAGGACGGTGAAGTCGTGAAGGTTGTGCTCAAGGCTGATTTCAAACTGCAGGAGGCGCCCGCCGCACGGCTTGCCTGGGGCAAGGATGGCTACGCCCGGGGCACCATCTTCGCCAAGCTCAGCAAATTCACGGGCGTGCAGGAGTACATTGTCCCTGCCGGTACCGACCTCGCGCGCTTCAACGAGTTCTGGCTGTGGTGCGAGAGGTTCGACGTTGGTCTCGCCGTCGCCAAGCTCAACTGAGGCGACGCGGGAGAGAAATCTCCGCGTACGGGACAGTCCCGATGATGGACCTCTTGAGGCTCGCCCATCCTGACGAGGCGTACGAATGCAGGACGTAACCGCCAGCTTTCCCACCCTCGAAGCGGCCGTTAGTTAGGGGATCCGAGCCGTCGGCGTCGGGGTCGATGTCTTTGGCGTTTTCGTCAATGTTGTGGGGATTGCCTGGTCGACGTTCGTGTTCTCACAGCGCCGCATGGGAGAGCAGCACTATGAGGCCTACAACATCCGACTTGGACGTTCTCTCCTGCTCGGGCTCGAAGTGCTCGTGGCAGCCGATATCGATAAAACCATTGCGCTGGAGGCCACGCTGATGAGCCTCGGCAATCTGGCCGGGCTCGTTCTGATACGCACATTTCTCAGCTGGACGCTCGTGCTCGAGATTGAGGGCCGTTGGCCTTGGTAGAAGAGAGGGACCGAGACGTAGGTGCGGAACACGAAATGCGCCGGTCTCCGCACGGGCCAAACGGCAGCTCCGTTGGTCACCCGCTACCTCTCGTCACGCCGCCAGCGAAGGACCCCGTTCGACCAACAAACAGACGTCGAGCACAGTTTTCTATCTGTGCCTCACCACACCCGTGCCAGCGCCGGATGATGCCGGTGCGCCTTGAGCTCGTGGGGAACCTCGCGGCGTTCGAGGCCCCCTTCGGCGATCCACCGCGACGTATTCTCCGCCGCCCGGTCGATCAGCTCCGAAGTCTGCGAGAAATCATAGGGCGAGCCCGTCAAGGGGCAGAGCGGCGGCACGATGACGAAATCAATGCTGTGATCGAGGCCCTCGATCTCTGCGACGAGCTGGCGCGCGATCAAGAGTGTCAAGGCATGGAGCGCACTGGCCACCGCGCCGCGCGGCGGACTCTCGAGGGCACAAGCATAGCCCGTCGGCATGACGATGAGACGTGTGGCGCCGCGCGTGACCGCCACGCGCACCGGAGTGTTGCTCGTAACCGCCCCATCGCAGAGGTAGTGGCCGTTGACCCGGACCGGCGGGAAGGCGGCCGGAATGGCCGTGCTGGCGATGATCCCGTCCGCGGCGGACCCCTCGGACAGCACGATTGCGCCGCCGGATAATAAGTCGGTCGCGACCACGTGTACGGGCAGCTTCGCGTCCTCCAGGTTGCGGTAGGGCAAGTGAGAGTCGATGAGCCGACGCAGGCCATCCTGGCCGATGAGAAAATCGCGCCGCCAGGCGAACCCCAGGAGCGTCCGCCATGACACGGGGAACACGTCGTGGCGCCGGATGCCGCGCCAGAGCCGGGCAAGCTTCTCGACACCTTCCCCAGTGGGATTGCCCGCGAAATAAGCGCCGTTGATAGCGCCGACGCTCGAGCCGACGACCATGTCCGCCGCAAGCCCGTGTGCTACGAGGGCGCGCAGCATGCCGACCTGGACGGCGCCGAAACTGCCGCCGCCGGCAAGAACGAACGCGGTCTTGGAGTCGGAGCGGGATTGAGCGGTGGACACGTCCTAGGGAGCTCCCGGGAATAATGACGACCGGTGGCGCCACGCAACCTGGCTTACGATCCACCGTGGCGGCAAAACGCCACGCAACAATAGCACCACAGAGGAGGGGCCATGAACATCCGCGTTCGCGGAGCCCTAATGCCCTCGAGCATTTCCCGAAACTGGTACGTATCAGGCTAGACTCTTGGGGCCGAATACCCCTCGAACCGGTCGTCCCAATGAGCGGCCAGCATGCCGCGAGAGATCTGGAAGCCAGGCAGCTCGATCAAAGATGTCGGGGGGCGGATCGCCAAGCGGCGCTTGGAATCGGAGTCTCAATCCGCTGAGCGCAGCCAAGGGAGTCGGAGGCGATCGGGCCGCTAGCCATCTTGTCGCCGAGGCAGTTAACGCCTCCGCTGCTGGCGATACAACGGTGTCATAGCGCCTGGGTATCGATTTCAAAGAAACTCGATATTTCAGATTGCGGCCGCGCAGCGGCATAACAGGCCCCGGAAGCGCTGGTGTAACAGGCCAGCCAATCCACCTGAAGCAGCAGAAGTGACACGACCCAACCCCTAGACCAGGAGACCCCTATGAAGAACTTTATCCTCGCAGCGCTGATCGGCACGTCCGTTATTGCAACGGGCGTTGTCTCCGCCAATGCCGACACCTTCGCGGTGCATGGCTATCAGGGCACCCAGTACGGCCGGTAAGCCGCCCAGGAAGACGCGGCCGCAGGAGTTGCAACCGGCGGCCGCGTCTCTTCTTGAGACCACCTCCCGATTGTGCGGCGGGCTGGAGCGCGCATGACCTGCTCCCCAACTTCCCTCCAGTCATAAGTTGAGTCTGTTCCTACTTTGGCCCTCGGTGGGCGTTGCCGGCCGAGGCGTTGCGTCTGGCTCGTTTTCTTTTTCGGCCGCAGCCTGCCAGGCGGCCGCGAACTCGTTGGGTGTCTGGTAGCCGAGGCTCGAGTGCGGGCGCACCTCGTTGTAGTCGATGCGCCAGGCCTCGATGATGCGGCGTGCCTCGGCGAGCGAGGAGAACACATGCTCGTTAAGGCACTCGTCGCGCAGCTTGCCGTTGAAGCTCTCCATGAAGCCGTTCTGCTGCGGCTTGCCCGGCGCGATGTAATGCCACTCGACGCCGTTCTCTTCGGCCCACCGGAGAACCGCATTCGAGGTCAGCTCCGTGCCGTTGTCCGACACGATCATTGCCGGCTTGCCCCGCTCGGCAACGATGCGATCGAGCGCGCGCGCGACGCGTGGTCCGGGCAGCGAGGTGTCGACCTCGGCGCCAAGCCCCTCGCGCGTGAGCTGATCCTCCACGTTGAACACGCGGAACCGTCGCCCGGTCGCCAGCACATCCGACACGAAGTCGAGCACCCACACCTCGTTCGGCCGGTCCGCCTGGCGCAACGGCGCGCGCGTGCCGAGCGCACGTTTGCGGCCGCGACGACGGCGAACCGCAAGCCTTTCCTCCCGATAGAGCCGGTAGACCTTCTTCAGGTTCATGACGACGCCTTTCCGCCGCGCCATCTCACGCAGACGCCGATAACCGAAGCGGCGACGCTCGGCGGCGAGCTCCTTGAGTAGAGCCCGTTCCGCCGTGTCGTC
>DATETZ010000198.1:0-8323 GCA_035283385.1 Hyphomicrobiaceae bacterium | reverse complement strand
AAAAGCGAAACGGGTTCTCGACCCGCCACTGGATCGCGGCGCGCGGCGGTGCCAGCTCGGCTGCCGGATCGCCGCCAGGAGGAGGATTGTCCTGGGAACCCGGCGAGTAGACCTCGCTCGAGCTCGCGGCCTGCGCGTTGGCCAGCGCCGATCCGAGCGCGGTCAATGAGCCGATGCCCAAGAAAGCGGCGGACGCCACCCTGGAAAGGGTTTTAATCATGCCCTCTTCTCCGACCCTATCATCCTGTGCGCCAGCGCGCTCTCGCTCTCCGCGCAGAGAGTAGTCAGCGCGAGGGGCAGCACCAGGCCGATACTAGAATCGCCGCATCACACTTGCGAGCCACAGCCGCGAAACGCGCGCGAGCGGCGAGATGTTCGCAAGATCGCTCGCCGGATCATGGCCGGGCCTTTCCAAAGCGCGCAAATAGGGCTCCACAAGGGCAAGCGGCAAGAGTGCCGGCAAGATCGCGCCGTGGGCGCGAATTTCCTGCCGCGCGATGGCCAGGCTCTGACGCGCCTCGCGCGCGAGCCCGCCCGCCAGCGCGCGCAGGGCGGACGCGGCCGCGGGCCTCGAGAGCCCTCGCGGGTCGTTTTCGGCAACGCGGCAGCGAGGCAGCGGCAGCCGTCCGTGGGCGAGATGACGGGGCAGCGTGAGCGCCAACCGCGCCCGGCCGTAAGCGCCGCCTGCCGCCTCGAGAAGCTTGTCCGCCTCGAAAACGGCCGAGCCGGCGAGCACGCGTGCCGCGAGCCGGAACGCAGTTCCCTCCGTTTCGGCGAGATAGGCCGCGAACGCCGCCTCACCGGGAATCCCCTCGCTATCGAGCTCGCGCAAGCGGCCCTCGATCGGGGCCAGCAGCAGCTCGCGCGGCACGGCATGGCGCTCGGCGACCCGCGCCAGCTCATCGGCAATCGGACTGCCGCTAGGCGCACCCGCATATGCGCCTTCGATCGCCTCGCGCCACCATTCGAGACGCATGTGGCCCATGAGCGGCTCGCTGACGACAAGGGGGATGCGCGCCAGATCGCCGGCGTAGGCCGCGAGCGCGATGAGGTCGTCGCGCACGGGGCGCGGGGCAAGGAGCGCCGTCACATACCAGTCGGGGGCATGCGTGCGCGCCGCCTGCCGCACTGCCTCGCGTGTTGCCGTGGACGATCGCATCACGTCGCAGCCTCATCTCGGCGCCCGGCTTTGCCCGACCGGCCTTTCGCGCCGATCTCAATCGACGGCGATGAGGGCGGCGGCGAACTGGCGCTGCTCGGCGAGGAGGACATTATAGGTGCGGCAGGCGGCGCCCGTGTCCATGACCTCGAGACCGATGCCGGCCTCCGCGAAGGCCGTGCGGACGCCCGGCGCAGGATGGGTCAGGGTCCGCCCCGTGCCAAGCAGCAGGAAACCGATCGCACCTTTCTCGGCGAGCGCCGCGGCCAGATGCTCGGGCGCGAGATCCTCGATGCGGCTCACGTCCCAGGCATAGATGCCCGACGGCAGGCAGAGCAGCGAGCCGCGGTGGCTCATGCCGGCGAAGCGAAAGCCGCCATTGCCATAGGCGTCGATCGGCGCGGGCCTCGGGTAATGTGGCGTCCGGGGCTGCACCCGCCGCCTCGCTCAACGGATAGTCGGATTTGCCCCGGCCTTGCCGCCGGCCGGCTTGGTCGCCGCCGCCGCCGCCCCCAAATCACGTTTGACGCCGAGGTAGCCGAGCAGCGGGGCGGCGATGAACACCGACGAGTAGGTGCCGATCAAAATGCCGAACAGCATGGCGAAGCTGAAATTTCGCAACACCTCGCCGCCGAAGAAGTAGAGCGCGAGGATGCCGGCAATGGCCGTCAAGCCCGTCAGGAGCGTGCGCGACAGCGTCTCGTTGATCGAGATGTCGAGCAGCTCGTTGAGATCCATCTTCTTGAACTTGCGCATGTTCTCGCGGATGCGGTCCGACACCACCACGGTGTCGTTGACCGAATAGCCGAGGATGGTGAGCAGCGCCGCCACGATCGACAGATCGAACTGGAGCTGGAACAGCGAGAATATGCCGGCCGTGACCAGCACGTCGTGCGTCAGCGCCACCACGGCGCCGAGCGCGAACTGCCACTCGAACCGGAACCAGACGTAGACGACGATGGCCACGATCGAGGCCAGCACGGCAATGACGCCCGTGGTCCTGAGCTCGCTCGACACTGCGGGCCCCACCACCTCGACGCGGCGCTGAACGAAGCCGTCGCCCAGGGCATCGACCACTTTCTTCAATGCCGCCTGCTGCGCGTCCTCGCCGCCGGGCTGCTGCTCGACGCGGATCAGCACATCGCTCTCGGTGCCGAAGCTTTGAATCTGCACCTCGCCGATGCCGAGGCCGTCGAGGCTCTTGCGCATGGCCGCTATGTCGGCCGCGCCCGACTTCGCCTGCACCTCGATCAGCGACCCGCCCTTGAAATCGACGCCGAAATTGAAGCTGAGCGTGAAGAACAGCACCAGCGACAGCGCCATGAAGAACAACGACAGCCCGAAACAGAGCCCCTTATAGCGCATGAAGGGAAGCCGCAAGTTGTGCGGGAAGAAGTCGTGGCCCTTGAAGTCTGGAACTAGAAACATGGGATCTCTCGCATCACACGGGCACCTCGAGCGCGCGGCCTCTGCCCTTCGAATACCTGATCCACATCGCGACCAGGAGGCGCGTGACGGTGACGGCCGAGAACACCGACGTCAAAATGCCGATCGTCAGCGTGACGGCGAAGCCGCGGATCGGGCCCGACCCGAGCCAGAACATGATCACCGCCGCGGCCAGAGTCGTGAGCTGGCTGTCGGCAATGGTCACGAAGGCGCGCGTGAAGCCGGCATCGATGGCCGAGATCGGCGTCTTGCCGGTCCTCAGCTCCTCGCGGATGCGCTCGTAGATGAGCACGTTGGCATCGACCGCCATGCCGATCGTCAACACGAAGCCGGCGATGCCCGGCAGCGTCAAGGTGGTGCCGATGAGCGACATCAGCGCGACGATCAGGAGACCGTGCACAATGAGCCCGATGACCGCGTAGACGCCGAACGTCCCGTAATACGCGATCGTCAGGATGGCGGTCGACAAGCAACCGATGAGGCCGGCGAGCTTGCCGGCTTCAATGCTGTCGGCGCCGAGCGAGGGGCCGACGGTGCGCTCCTCGACGATCGTGAGCTTGGCCGGCAGCGCGCCCGAGCGGAGCTGAATGGCAAGGTTGTTCGCGCTCTCGACGGTGAAATTGCCCGAGATCTGGCCGGTGCCGCCGAGGATCGGCTCGCGAATGACGGGCGCGGATATGACCTTCTCGTCGAGCACGATGGCGAACGGCTCGCCCACATGGTCCTTCGTGAAGGCGCCGAACCGGCGCGCGCCCGCCTGGTTGAAGCGGAACGAGATGATCGGCTCGTTGGTGCGCTCGTCGAAGCTCGGCTGCGCGTCGACCAAATCGTCGCCGTGCACGACCGGCGTCTCCGCCAGCACGTAGCCCGCGCCCTGGCGAACCTCGTCGCGCTCGTCGGACTCGTAGACCTTGTAGCCGATCGGAACGCGCGTCTGCTTTGCCTCTTCCGCCGAGACCGACGGGTGGACGGAATGGAAGGTGAGCTTGGCGGTCTTTCCGATCAGCTCCTTGAGCTGCCTGGTGTCGGTGAGGCCCGGGTACTGGATCAGGATACGGTCGCGGCCCTGGCGGACGATGGTCGACTCCGCGGTGCCGAGCGCGTTGATGCGCCGGTTGACGGTCTCAATCGACGCGCTGGCCGCATTGGCGACGCGCTCCTGCAATCCCGGTTCGGTCGGCGTGATAAGGATCAGGCCCGGTTCATCGCCCGGCTCGACGCTCACGTCTCGCCCACTGGTGCCGAGAATGGCGTTGCCGATGGGCTGGATCAGCTTGCGCAGCTCCTTGAGCGCGGCCTCCGTCTCCTCGGGCTTCACGAGCCGCACCTGGAGCGCGTCGCCGGACGCGCCGATGGCGGAAAATCCGATCTTGGCGGTCCGCAGCTGCTTGCGCACGTCCTCCTTTTGATTGGCGAGCCAATCCTTCTTGAGCTCGGCTGTGTCCATGGCGAGCAGGAGGTGTGCGCCGCCACGCAGGTCGAGCCCCAGCGCCAGCTGCCGCTTCGGCATGAAGCCGGGCCAAGCGGCCACGGTCTCCTTGGAAAAGAAGTTCGGCAGCGCGAAGAGGATGCCGGCAAGACACGTCGCCACGATCGCGATGATCTTCCAGCGTTCAAAGTGAAGCATGAAGGTGGCGACTCCTCAATCTGTAACGCCTACTCGTCGCGCCGCGCGGCGCTTGCCATACCAGCGGCGCCCTCGCTCCCCTATCGCGCCGCCGCGGGTCCGCTCGCTTCCTTGACCGGCTCGCCCTTCGAGCGCACTTCGAGGAGCGTGCTCCGCAAGACGCGCACTTTGAGGGAATCGGCAAGCTCGACCTCGACCTCGTCGGAATTCTCCGGAACGCGCGTCACCTTGGCGATGAAGCCGCCGGACGTGACCACCGTATCGCCGCGGCGCACCTTTTCCACCATCTCGCGGTGCTCCTTCTGGCGCTGACTTTGAGGGCGAATGACGAGGAAATAGAAGATCAGCACCATCAGCAGCATGGGGATGAGGATGCCGCTGAAGGGATCGCTGAAGGGGCTCGTGGATTGGGCCAAGGCCGGTGAGATGAACATGCGTGTCGCATCCTCTCGAGCGAAGCGGGCAAAGCGGCGTTCCGCGGCGGAGGATGCCCCGGCAAGCCCGCCCGGCTCAAGCCGGCCGCGACTATAGAGCCGCGTGCCCGCTTTGCAACCGTTAGCGGGCGGCCCCCGCGGTTACCGTGTCTGGCGAGCGAGCCATCGCCCGCACTATAGAAGCTCGGTCGTGCCACGACCACGCCAACGCTCATCTTGCCCGATAATGAACGACGAAGTTCTTCTCGCTCGCCTCAACCGCCTGGCGCCCGCGCTCGATCGCCTCGCCCCGCCGGCCTCGCGCGCGATCGATTTCGACGCGCCCGAGGCCTTTGTTTGGCAACCCGGACCAGACGCATTTCAAGCCGTCGCAGCCGTCAACCGAGTGCCCCTCCCGCTCCTCAAGGGCATCGATGGCGCCGCGCGCGCTGATCGACAACACCCGCCGCTTCGCCAAGAGGCTCCCGGCGAACAACGCGCTTCTGTGGGGCGCCCGCGGTATGGGCAAGTCGAGCCTGGTCAAGGCCGCGCATGCCGAGGTCCGCGGCGAGCTCGTGACCCAGGGCAAGAAAAGATCGCCCGACCTCAAGCTCGTCGAGATCCATCGCGAGGACATCGCGACCTTGCCGCGCTGCCTTTCGCATCTCAAGGGGAGCCGCCATCGTTTCATCGTCTTCTGCGAAGATCTCTCCTTCGACAAGGACGACACGAGCTACAAATCGTTGAAAGCGATGCTGGAGGGCGGCATCGAGGGCCGGCCCGACAACGTTGTCTTCTATGCGACCTCGAACCGCAGGCATCTGATGCCGCGCGACATGGCCGAGAACGAGCGTTCGACCGCGATCGCCCCGTCGGAGGCGGTCGAGGAGAAGGTCTCGCTCTCCGGCCGCCTCGGCCTCTGGCTCGGATTTCACAACTGCAGCCAGGACCAGTATCTCGAGATGGTGGCGAGCTATGCCGCTCACTACCGCCTCGCGGCCGGGAACGACGAGCTCGTGCGCCATGCGCTCGAGTGGAGCATCACGCCCGGCGCCCGTTCGGGCCGCGTCGCCTGGCAGTTCATTCAAGATTTGGCAGGACGGCTGGGGCGGACGCTCGCTACCAGCTAGTGCCGCCGCGCCACGCGGCGATTTCCGTCGAGCCGATTGGCCTTGCAATCGCCACAGACAGACCCAACGTTGCATATAGATCCCGGGAGGCCTGCCTCACGCGGCAGCCGGCTCCTCGGCGGTCGTGACGACGAAAACTTCGAACAGATATCTGAGGAGTTCCGTCATGTGCGACTATTCGTTGGAAATGTACCGCAGCAGGCCGGCCGTCGCCGGCGAGCGCTATGAGACGCGCCGCTTCCCCAGCGGCAGCATCGGCTTTGCGGCACCGGGCGATCCCGATACCGCAGTCTGCATGGCTTGCGACACACGCCTCGAGCTGGCGCAGATCCCCTCCTACCTGCAGCTGAGGCTGGGGGTACCCGAGTCTCTAAGCGCGACCTTCGTGCGCATCGAGGATGGACCGCATCACGACGGCATCCGCTTCGCGAGCGGCGCCGAGGTGACGCTGCAGCAGCTTGGCCCAGGCGTGTCGGCGAGCGTCGTCGACACCCTCACGAGCCCGTCGGCGAGCACTTCGGGCGCGGGGCGCCGCCACGAAATGGCGGAGCTCATCTGAGGGAGGCGAAAAACCGGGGGCGGGTCGGTCGCTCGCCCCCAGGCCTTACTCGCCCCTGCGGTCACTCTCCCGGAGGGCAATCGAAGCGACCCGGGGGCAAGAGCTGCGGGGAAGAGCGCTTCACAGCTTGTCCATGAACGGCGTCGGATCGACGGGCTTCTGGCCTTGACGCAGCTCGAAGTGGAGTTGCGGCTGGTCGACCTGGCCGGTCTTGCCGGCTTTGGCGATCACCTGGCCGCGCCTGACCTTGTCCCCGCGCTTCACCATGAGCTCGTCGGCGTGCGCATAGGCCGTCACCCAGCCGTTGTCGTGGCGCACGAGAATGAGATTGCCGTAACCTTTGAGCTCGTCGCCGGCATAGGCGACGACACCGGTTTCGGCAGCGTGCACCTCGGTCCCCATCGGCACCGCGAGATTGACGCCGTCGTTGTGCGTTCCGTCGGGGCGCGGGCCGAAGCCGGTGACGATCTTGCCTTCTACGGGCCATTTGAGCTTGCTCGATCCGGCCACTGAGCCCGAGCCGGATGCGGTCCCCGTTGCGGCCACGTCGCTCGCAGTGTTGGGCTGATCGAGCGCGGCCACGCGCCGCTCGCCGGCGGCGCCGTCCGGGCCGGCCGCCGACGGATTGATGATGGTGGGTCGGGCCGCAGGCTGGCCCGTGTCATTGGTTCTCGCAGGGCCGGGCGAGGAGTCGGCGACCGCCGCAGGCGGAGGCGAGCGCTCCTCGCGCGCCGGCAGCTTCAGAACCGTGCCGGGCTTGACGCGGCGCACGTCTTGGATGCCGTTGTTGTGCTGGAGGTCGGCGAGCTTGACGTTGTGCCGGCGCGCAATGGCATAGAGGGATTCGCCGGGTTTCATGGCGTAGCTGGCGGTCCAATCGGCGGGCGCCTCGACGGAGGTCGCCGCGGTCTCCGCGGGAACGCTTCCCGGAACCGGCCCGCGCCCGTTCCTGCCGGCCGGCAGATAAATCTTCTGGCCCGGTTTCAGGGCCGGGCCTTGCAATCCGTTGACGGCCATCAGCTCCGACAGCGCCACGTTATGGCGCCGCGAGAGCGCGTACAGCGTATCGCCCTGCCGCACGTCGACCATCTCGCCTTGGGCAGGCGGGGGGGCGGACACGGTCTGGCGCGCGTCGACCGGCGGCACGGTGCCTGCGGCCGGGGTGGAGCTCATGGCCGGGTCGTGCCGAGGTTGCGGCGCATCGAGTTCCGCCATCCTCACACTGCCGTCGCCACTGGCCGGCGAGGGAGAGTAGGCGTCACCGCTCGGGGTTTGGTACCGGGCCGAGGGACCGTACGGGGCGGGGCTCTCGCCGCCCATGAGATTCGAGCGTGCGCGGACCTGCTCGGTGCCGGTCGGGATCGCACCGGTCGTTGTGGCATCTCCGCTCAAGCTTGCCGAGGCGGGGAAATCGAACCGCGCGATGTCGGCGCTGCAGCCGGCAGCGAGGAGGGCCGGTGAGACGATCAGGCAAGCGCTCAAAGGCCGGAAGGGAAAGAATGTCCTACGCATACGCACCAAACGCACCATGTTACGCACCCTCAACACGACCTTCAATTAACCCTTAACCTGTTAACGCGAACTTAACGCGGGATTTGACCCAGCCGCGCACGCGGCCGGCGGCACTGCGCCGGCGGCGGCAGTGTCGAGCCCTGTTCCCAAATTACCCGGCGCGAAGATCCAGAAGGCGCGGCACTGAAGCCAGCGCCTACGAGCGTTCCCATACGCCCGGATTGTGCTTGGATCGCGGACGAATTTGGTCAAGACCGCGGCTGAGCATTTGGCGCGCCTCCCTTACCAGCTCGCCGAGCGGCATCGCGCTGGCGTGCCCTCCGCTCGCTGCCGCGCGACGCGCTTCGGCATGTCTATTCTGAAAATTTGCGGGGTGTTCCCTGGGGAACAGCCCCCCTGTGCCCTGGGGAACATACTGGCCTCATCAAATTCGATCTTCGCTGCAATTCAAATCGAGATGAAGGGGACCACCATGAA
>DATETZ010000197.1:0-6561 GCA_035283385.1 Hyphomicrobiaceae bacterium | reverse complement strand
GAGCGCGTCGGTTTCCGATCTCATCCTGCTGTCTCCCCCAAGTGATCGCCGCCCCGTCGTTCACTGGCCGGAGGAATTCGGCCTGTCGCTGCTTTTTTGGCAGCTCAGCTTAGCCGATCGTGCGGCGGACGAAAGCCGTTGCTTCGCCTGCGCTTCCCACCTTTGCCTTTGCCCTCGCGACGGCTCCCGGCCGACTTGCGGGCTTAGCCCAGCAGGAGGTCATCAGGCACGATCCGCAGTCCGGTTGAGTTGAGCACGACCCCGAAGGAATCCGGCGGACGAGCGTCGTCCTGTCTGGGTCAACTGCTGAACCGGCGAGGCCGTCCCTGATCGTCTGCTCTGGGGATCGAAGCGGCAATAACTCGCGGCCCTGATGGCATGGTGTCAGACCCTGAGGGTCTGACACCGATGGCGGCGCCGGTGCCCCGCGCTGGCCACGCCCGCGATTCTCGACTACGTGTGGGTGCACGCGGCGAGCGTCCGCGGGCGCGGCCCTCCCCATGCCTGCTCCATGAAAATCGCGACCTGGAACATCAATGGCGTCAAGGCGCGCATCGAAAGCGCGCTCACCTACTTGCGCGAAGCCGCCCCCGACGTCGTCTGCCTGCAGGAGATCAAGTGCGTCGACGAGGCCTTTCCGGCTGAGGCCTTCGAGGATCTGGGCTACAGCGCCGCCGTGCACGGACAAAAGGGCTTCAACGGCGTCGCAATTCTCTCGAAGGCGGGACTCGAGGACGTGCGGCGCAAGCTTGCCGGCGACGACGCCGATGAGCAGGCGCGCTACGTCGAGGCGACGGTCGCGAGCAGCAAGGGCGCGGTCCGCATCGCCTCGATCTACCTCCCGAACGGCAATCCCGCCGGGTCCGACAAGTTCGCCTACAAGCTCGCCTGGCTCGCGCGCCTCAACCGCCGCTTCCGAACCCTGCTCGACCAGGAAATGCCGCTCGTGCTCGCCGGCGACTACAATGTGATCCCGGAGCGGGTCGATGCGAAGCGGCCCGAGGCCTGGATCGGCGACGCGCTGTTCCGGCCCGAGAGCCGGGGAGCCCTGCAAAGCCTGTTCAATCTGGGACTGACGGACGCGGTGCGCGCGTGCCATCCCGAGCCCGGCGTCTACACGTTCTGGGATTACCAGGCGGGCGCCTGGCAGAAGGACGACGGCATTCGCATCGATCACCTGCTGTTGTCGCCGCAGGCGGCCGATTTGCTGCTCGCCGCGGGTGTCGACCGCATGGCGCGCGGGTGGGAGAAGCCGTCCGACCATGCGCCGGCCTGGGTCGAGCTCGATCTGTGACGAGAGAATCTCGCGCCTCGCCTGCTGGCACGGATCAGCATTGCCTCCCCGGCCATCCCGAGCCGATTGCCCTCAGGGAGCCGCTGGGGATGGGTTACGACCTAACGCTGCGGCGGCTGGGTCTTGAGCCTGGTGCCGATGTCGCGCAGGCCTGGAGCCACCGTGCCGTACGAGAGCGCCCGGGTCTCCGGCGGCTCCGCTCCCTGCTCCGCCGTGAGCGGCGGCGAATCGAAGCCATCCTTCCCGCCCAGCACCGGAATGGGCCCAACCTCCTCGCCGTTCTGGCAGGTCCGCACGGGCGCGCCCGCGAGCGGCCCCAATCCCGACCGGTCGCGAAACTCCGGCTTGCGCCCGTAGCGGTTGCCCCAATCGGCGACGATGCCGGTGGCCTGGCGGCGAATGCCCTCGCCGGCGCCGCAGAAGATGTTCTGATAGATGTCCTCGATCCAAAGACGGTCTTGCGGCGGAGCGTTCTCTACGGCGATGGAGATGAGCGCAAGCGCGCGCGGCCGGTCGGCGTCCATGTACCTCCCGCGCCACAGGAGGTCGGCGAGGAACGCCTGCGCACCGGCGTGCCCGTTCTGGCTCAGGATCGAGAGCCAGTGCTTGCCGAGCGGGATGTTCGTCTCCATGCCCTCGCCCCTGAGCTGAAGCTTGGCGAGCTCGAACTGGGCATCCTCGTCGTTGAAGGTCGTGGACGCGTTCTTGAGATAGAACACGGCGCGCTCGGGATCGGGCCTCAAGCCGATTTCGGGGAGCCCCGTGAGCACATAGCCCGCGAGCGCGGTCAGCGACTTGCCGACGTAGGGCGCGCGCGGATCGTCGTCGGGATCGGCGTCGATGTGCTCGTCCGCGATACGCTGAAACAGCGCATAGGCCTTGGAGTGGTCGGTGTGCGCACCGGTGTTATCGGCGTAGATGCGCGCCAAGTAGTACTCGGCCATGAACTCGTTCTCGGCCGCGGCAAACTCGAGCGCGGGGATCGCGATTTCGTAATAGCCGCCGTTGAAGGCGCTCATGCCTTGCCGGAGCGCCTCGTTGACGGAGCTGAACGGGGTCGTCCCGGCGCCGGCGTAGGCCGGCGCGAGAACGGCCAGGCCGACAGCCAATGCCAGCCTAAATATCCGCATAGCAGACAACTTCCGCCTTTCCGCCAGGATGAGTGACGGCGCCTTTGCGCGCCGGACCGACCTGGTCTGCAAATTTCCAAAGCGCGCCGCTCTGATAGCTATTGAGCGGCGCTTGCCACGCTTTGCGCCGGCGCTCGAGCTCGGCCGCGTCGACCTCGAGGTCGAGCGTGCCCCGCTCGGCGTCGATCGCGATGATGTCGCCGTTCTTGATCAGAGCTATGGGACCCCCGACCGCCGCCTCCGGGCCGATGTGGCCGATGCAAAGGCCGCGCGTGCCCCCCGAGAACCGGCCGTCCGTGATCAGCGCAACCTTGTCGCCCGCGCCCTGCCCATAGAGGGCCGCGGTGGTCGAGAGCATCTCGCGCATGCCAGGGCCGCCCTTGGGGCCTTCGTAGCGGATGACGATGACCTCGCCGCCCTCGTAGGCGCGGCGCGTGACCGCCCCGAACGCCTCCTCCTCGCAATCGAAACAGCGGGCGGGTCCGCGGAAGGTGAGCTTCTTCATGCCGGCGACCTTGACAATCGCCCCATCGGGCGCGAGCGAGCCTTTGAGGCCCACCACGCCCCCCGTGGGCGATATAGGCGTTGAAACCGGGAAGACAACCCTTTGATTGCTATTGAACTTAACGCCTTCAAGGTTTTGCGCCATGGTTCGGCCGGTAACCGTCAGGCACTCCCCGTGCAGATAGCCGCCGTCGAGCAGGGTCTTCAGGATCTGCGGCACGCCGCCGATCTCGTAGACGTCCTTCGCGACGTACCTGCCGCTGGGCTTCAGATCCGCGATGTAGGGTGTGCGCTTGAAGATCTCCGCCACCGCGAACAGATCGAAGTCGATGCCGGCCTCGTGCGCCATCGCCGGGAGATGCAGCGCGGCATTCGTCGAGCCGCCCGTCGCGGCAACGATGGTCGCGGCGTTCTCGAACGCTTTTCTGGTCGCGATGTCGCGCGGACGGATGCCTTCGGCCAACAGCCGCATGACCGCCTTTCCGCTTTCCAGCGCGTAAACGTCGCGGCTCTCGTATGGGGCGGGGGCGCCCGCCGAGCCGGGCAGAGCAAGACCGATGGCCTCGGAGACGCAGGCCATGGTGTTGGCCGTGAATTGTCCGCCGCACGCGCCCGCGCCCGGGCAGGCGACGCACTCGAGCTCGTGCAGCTCGGCCACGCTCATGCGGCCCGCCGAGTGCATGCCTACCGCCTCGAACACGTCGACGACCGTCACGTCCCGGCCATGAAACTTTCCGGGCAGGATCGAGCCGCCGTACATGAACACGCTCGCCACGTTGAGGCGCAGCATGGCCATCATCGTGCCGGGCAGGCTCTTGTCGCAGCCGGCGATGCCGACCAGCGCGTCGTAAGAGTGCCCGCGCATCGTGAGCTCGATTGAGTCGGCGATCACCTCGCGCGAGACCAGCGACGACTTCATGCCCTGGTGGCCCATGGCAATGCCGTCGGTCACCGAGATGGTGCAGAACTCGCGCGGCGTGCCGCCGGCCTCGTCGACACCCTTCTTGGCCGACTGCGCCTGACGGCGGAGCGCGATATTGCACGGCGCCGCCTCGTTCCAGCAGCTCACCACGCCGACGAACGGACGGTTGATCTGCTCCTCGGCGAGACCCATCGCGTAGTAGTAGGAGCGATGCGGCGCGCGCGACGGGCCCTCCGTCACATGGCGGCTGGGCAGCTTTGATTTGTCGAACGTCTTGGCGTCCATGAGCTCTTCCCGAGGCCGACCTCGAGCGCGTTATCACTGTGGTGGAGCACGCCGCATTTCAAAAAAACACGCCAGCGCCTCACTCGAGCGGAAACGGAGAACCGCATTCCGCGCCGGCAGACCCCCATTCAACCTGCGCTAATCGTTGCGCCGTTTTGTGGCTCAAAAGAGGCATTTGGCCGGTGTTTTCGTTGCGTGAAGGCAACAGTCCACATGAGCTCGACGCGAATTCAGCCTCTTTCGATGATCGTTGCGCAGGGGTCACACCGGACGTGCTGCTCGCGGACGATTGCCACCGGTTGGTGGAGCAACATTAGCATGGCATGACCACCATCGTAACGAGCGTCGGAGCGGGCGCGAGTGTCCATCGCTCTCTTGGACCGCGTGATCGCGCCACCCCTTGCCGCGATCGGACCTTGGCCCCAATTCACTTCATTCCTATGCTCAACAGCCGAGACCGCCGGCGAAGCGGGCCGGCCAACGAGGACCAATGCGCAAGCTCCTGATCGCCGCACTCGCGCTGTCGCTGCTTGCCGCAAGCTACATCGCCTATCCGTTCCTCACCGCATGGTCGATCCGCGAGGCGATCCTCGGCGGTCGATCGGCTTATCTCGAGAGCAAGATCGAGTGGGACAGCGTGCGCACGACCCTGCGCCGGTCGCTCGCGCGCCCGGCTTTCGATGCACCCGACGCAAGTGCGAACCAAGACCAGCCCGTCGCGGCGAGGCCGGGCATGTGGAAGCGTCTCATGGCCTACGTGGGCCGGAGCGCGGCCGACCGCCTGATCGACCGATACGTGACGCCCGAGGGCCTGCCGCAGATTTATGCCTATCGCAAGCTCTATCGCCAGCATGTGTCAGGCGAGCCCGACGAGGCGACGCTGGCCTGGCACGTCCGCCTCGCCCGCTTCTGGTCGCGCTTGAAGCGCGCCGAGTTCAAGTCGCCGACCAAATTCGAGGTCGAGATGGCCGACCGCTACGACGCCCGCCGCCATTACGTCGGCCTCTTGGAGCTGCGCGGCCTCGAGTGGAAGCTCACCGAGCTCAGCGTGCGGAGCGCGGACGGGACCGCGCCGCCGGCCATTGCCGACGAGGATGCCGAAGCCGATGCCGATCAAGGCCCTCCGAGCCGTTCAGCCGACTACTGACAGAGCGCTCGCTCCCGTGCGCGGTAGGGGACGTCAAACGGTGTCATACCGCCGTGCGAAAGTTCTGACCGGCATCCCCCTCACCCGTTTTGTCAGCGGTTTGGCTCCTTACGTCGCCAAACTCGCGACAAAACTCCCTCTCCCCGTCATGGCGGAGCCATGCTTCGCATGGACGGGGAGAGGGGTGGGGTGAGGGGGCTCGAACGGGTTGAAACATATGCTGACCGGTATCAGACCCTCAGGGTCTGACACCGTTATTGCGACGCCTCGATGCGCCTCAGCGCGGCCTTCAGGCGCCCGATCCGGTCGGCGGCCTCCGCGACGCGCTCGCGATTGAGCTCGACGACGTGCCCGGGCGACTTCTCGACGTTGGCCGCGTTGGCGAGCCACGTCTCGGCCTTCACCCTGTCGCCCTCGGCCTTGTCGATCTCCTTCGCGAGCCGCTTCCTTTCCGCGCCCATGTCAATCACGCCCTCGAGGGGCAGCGCGACCGTCGCCGCGCCGATGACGATCAAGGCCGCGCCTTTCGGGGCCGATTTCGCAAACGAGACAGTATCGAGGCGGGCCAGCCGCTTGATCGTCTCGTCGTGGTCGCGAGCGCGCTTCTTGATCGTGTCGTCCGCGCCGGTGATGACGAGCGGGATCTTGGCGGCCGCCGGCACGTTCATCTCGGTGCGCACCGAGCGCACCTCGGACACGAGGCGCACTACCCAGCCGATCTCCTCCTCGGCGTCGGGCCGCGCAAGTCCGGACAGCGCCGGCCACTGGCTCAAGGCGAGCAGCGATCGGCGCTGAACGCCGTGCTCGACCATATGCGCCCACAGCTCCTCGGTGATGAACGGCATGAACGGGTGGAGCAGCTTGAGGCACTGGTCCAAGACCCACGCCACCGTCGCGCGCGTCTCCTCCTTCGCCGCCTCGTCGTCGCCGGCGAGCGACGGCTTGATGAGCTCGAGGTACCAGTCGCAGAAGATGCCCCACACGAACTCGTAGATCGCGCCCGCGGCCTCGTTGAAGCGGTAGGCCTCGATGCCGGCCGTCACCGCCCCCGCCGCCCGCTCCGTCTCGCCCACGATCCAGCGATTCAGGGTTTGTCCGACCGAGGCGGGGTCGAAGTCCTGCTGGCGCACGCATTCGTTCATCTCGGCGAAGCGGGCCGCGTTCCAGAGCTTGGTCGCGAAGTTGCGGTAGCCTTCGACGCGCGCGGCCGAGAGCTTGATGTCGCGGCCCTGCGCCGCCATCGCCGCCAGCGTGAAGCGCAGCGCGTCGGCGCCATAGC
>DATETZ010000196.1:0-15216 GCA_035283385.1 Hyphomicrobiaceae bacterium | reverse complement strand
GGTGCCCTCCGAATCAAAAGTCGGCTGACACCTTATGAATCACGCACCGGCCGCGAAGGGAATCCCCCGAGTCACAAGATCATGCGGACGGTATAAGCCTTCGACAATCAGTCGCCGCAACATACTTAAGTTAGGCCTTGGCGCTTCAGCCTTGCTCACGAGCTCAAGCGCGAGAGCGCAGGAGCGCCGGCCGCCGACGATGAATCTCGGCGCTTATGGCAAATCCACTCGTGACCGGGACGTTGCGAGACGCCACAACCCGATACTGTTCTGGAACGAGGTGAGCCTGCAGCTCGTCGCCTTGGACCACAGCATCGATGCCAGCGACGCCCGTGCCCCCGGCCCCTGCGCGAGCGCGCGCGCCTTGGGACTGGCGCACATCGTCATGGCCGACGCTGTGGCCGCGGCATACGCCGTCGATTATGAAGGCTTCTACGTGCGCGCACGAGCGCCTATTCGCGATTACCCGGAAGTCTTCGTCGGCGGAGCTGCAGCGTGGATCCTCGAGTATACGTACAGCACACCGGCGCATTCGCAATTCATTGCGTCGCAACGGCTTCGGTTCTTGGATTCCTACGAGCCCGCCGCCCTTCAATCATGGGAAGCGGGTCTCACGTTCGCCCGCAACGAAGCTTTCACATCGCGTTGGGATTGGAATGCCATCAGGCGGGCGCTCCTGACGACGCCGACGCCGTATGTACCACGCCCGCGCGGACACAATGTTGATCCGTTCAATGCCGATCAGGGGTTTTACGGCGTGAGCTGGGGACAGTTCCCGACCCTAGATCCCCAGTTTGGCGCTGTTGCGAGTTATGGTCCGCCTGAGCCTCCCGCGCAGAACGATCCAGAGTATTTGCGCGACTTCGAGGAGGTCAGACTACTCGGCGCCTGGCGGCCCGAACGGCCTGCGCCGGAGCAAGTGCAAATTGGTCTGTTCTGGGCGTACGACGGAGCCCGGCTGATCGGCACTCCGCCGCGCCTTTACAATCAGATCGTGCGCCAGATCGCCGAGGACGACGGCATGTCCGTTCCCGAGATGGCGCGGTTGCTAGCATTGTGCAATCTCGCTATGGCCGATGCCGGCATTGTCGCCTGGGGGGCGAAGTACCGCTACGGCGTTTGGCGGCCGGTGGTCGCGATACGACAGTCGTTGCGCCATCCGAGCAGCGATTGGAGGCCTTTCGGATCGCCGCGCACGAACCCAACGCAATTCGCGTTGGGCAGGGACACGCAGTATCGCGCCACGGCGCAGAACTTCTTAGGGGCCAGCGAATACGCGTTGCCCGAACCTGCGAGGCGTACGCTCGATTACAAGCTCGCCGCATTCACTCCGAATTTTCCGGCCTATCCGTCGGGACATGCCACGTTTGGGAGCGCCTGCTTCAACATTCTGAAGAGCGTTCGCGCGGAGCGCGCGCGGACAGGTGCCAGTCCCGACAGCCTCAACCCGTCAGTCGATTTCGTCTCGGATGAACTCAACGGGGTTTCGATCGACAATTTCACCAATCGGCCGCGGCCTTACCTGCCACAGCGCTACTCGAGCATCGATCAAATGATCGAAGACAACAACAGGAGTCGCGTACACCTTGGCGTCCATTGGAACTTCGACTGCGAACGCGGCGCTGCTTCCGGAGAGCGCGTGGCAGATCAAATCTATGGCAACGCCTATCAGCGTGGACGAGTGCGCCGACCCGAGGTCAGCGTCCGTTAGCGCACACCTTTCGGGCGCTTTAAGGCGGATCATGGGCCCTTCTTGCCAAGTGTCCTCCGAGTTTCGCGTTGTTGCACATCTGCGGCCCTGGGACGGAGCATAACTCGCTTCGACTTCCGGTCCTGGCCCTTCCTGGCCCTTCCGCTGGACATCACTGCAAGTCCGGTTCGGCATCGTAATCGGACGTGAGCGAGGAACAGTCTGCGCCCGAGCTGCCGTTCATCGCCTGAGGCGGGGCCAGGCCTTGAGCCTGCGCGCACCCTCCGCCATGGCTTCTGTCGCACCCGCATAGGAAAAGCGCACGAAGCGGTGGCCGCGCGCGGCATCGAAGTCGACGCCCGGCGTTATGGCGACCTCCGTCTCGTCGAGCAACTGGCGTGCAAAGGTCTGGCTGTCGTCCGTGACGCGGCTCACATCGGCATAGAGGTAGAACGCGCCGTCGGCGGGAGCGATGCGGTCGAGGCCGGCCCTCGGCAGCTCATCCAGGAGCAGCGCGCGGTTGGCCTCGTACACCTTGCGGTTGGCCTCGAGCTCGTCCGCGCCGTCGAAGGCGCCGAGCGCCGCGGCCTGCGCCACCGCCGGCGGCGAGATGAAGAGGTTTTGCTGGAGCCTCTCGATCGTTCGCACCAGATGGTCCGGAACCACCATCCAGCCGACGCGCCAGCCGGTCATCGAGAAATACTTCGAGAAGCTGTTGATGACGATCGCGTCGTCGGAGAAGGCGAGCGCGGTTGCCGCGGGCGATCCGTAGCTGAGCCCGTGATAGATCTCGTCCGAGAGCAGCCACAGCCGCCGCGCCCGGCACAGCGCCGCGATCTCGGCCAGACGCTCGGGTGCGAGCATCGTGCCCGTCGGGTTGTTCGGGCTCGCGATCAAGACCCCGTCGAGACGGCCGGCGTCGGCAGCGCCCGCGATGGTCTCGGCGGTCGGCATCCAGCGCGTCGCGGGGCCGGTCTCGATGAGCACCGGCACACAATCGAGCGCGGCCAGGATGTGCCGGTAGCAGGGATAGCCGGGGGAGGGCAGCCCGACGCGGCCGCCGGCATCGAAGAGAGCGAGGAATGCCAGCACGAAGGCACCCGACGAGCCGGTCGTCACGATGATCCGCTCCGGGTCTACCGTGACGCCGTACCAGTCGCGGTAATGGCGCGCGATGCGCGTGCGCAGCGCCGGCGTGCCGAGCGCCAATGTGTAGCCGAGCGGCTCGGCCTCGAGCGCCCGCCGCACCGCCTCGCGGGCCGCCATGGGCGCCGGCGTCGACGGCTGGCCGACCTCCATGTGGATGACCGAGCCGCCGGCGGCCTCGCGCGCTGCGGCCGCGCGCATCACGTCCATCACGATGAAGCTTGCGATCTGGCTCCTGAGCGCGGGAGTGCGGCCAGGACGGGGCGGGCTGTCGCCCGCTCCAATGCGGCGGTCTTTGTTCATTGCGCCTTGCTCGTCGAGGGCGCCTCGAGGCGCCTTCCTCCTGCCCCATTGTCGCCCTCTACCCATGGGCCTGAACCTTTTAGAGGCGGACCCGTCGGCAGCCAACCTTGCATTGACGGTCGTGGCGTGCCCGCCTAGGGTCCAGCGCCATGAATGGCGCCAAGTCCGCCATCGGTTCTCGACAAATGACGAGCACATTCAAGAGCGTCAATCGCGTCGTCGCGACAACCGCTGGGGCTGGGCTCTCGGCGCTCGCCGCCGTCTCGATCTTGACCGGGCCCGCGGCCGCGCAGGGTCTGCCGCTGATCCGCGACACCGAGATCGAGACTCTTCTCAACGACTACGCGCGGCCGATCTTCCGCGTCGCGGGCTTCGGCGGCGGCCGCGTCGGCGTGCGCATTGTCAACAACGACGCGTTCAACGCCTTCGTCGTCGATGGCCGCAGCGTCTACATCCACACCGGCGCCTTGATGCAGGCCGAGGCGCCCAATGAGGTGATCGGCGTCCTCGCCCACGAGTCGGGCCACATCGCGGGCGGCCACATGGCGGCCTTGAGGGCGCGCATTGCCAAGGATCAGACGCGGGCCTTGCTCATCCAGATCCTGGGCATTGGCGCCATGATTGGCGGCGCGGTCTCGGGAGGCGACGCCGGCCGCGAGATCGGCGGCGCCGGCCAGGGCGTGATGATGGGCGGCGGCGAGCTCATCATGCGCGGCCTATTGGCGGAGCGCCGGCAGCAGGAGTCGGCCGCCGACCAGGCGGGCGTCAAGTACCTCAATGCGACGCAGCAGTCGGGCCGCGGCATGCTGGTAACCTTCGAGCGCTTCGCCGGCCAGGAGCTGTTCTCCGACGCGCAGAAGGATACGTTCGCGCGCTCGCACCCGGTCGCGACGGACCGGCTCGCCCGCCTGCGTCAGTTGGTCGAGCAAAGCCCCTATTTCGGGGTCAAAGATGCGCCCGAGCTGCAATTGCGCCACGACATGATGCGCGCCAAGCTCTCAGGCTACATCGAGACGCCCGCGACGGTCTTCAATCGCTATCCGATGGCCAACAACAGCCTTCCGGCGCGCTATGCCCGCGCAGCGGCCCGATTCCGCCAGGGTGGCCAAGGCGGCCTCGAGGCGGCGCTCGCCGAGGCCGACGGGCTCATTCGGGAACGGCCCACCAACCCCTATTTCTGGGAGCTCAAGGGAGATTTCCTGCAGAAGTCGGGTCGCGCGGCGGAGGCAGTCACGGTCCTGCGCAAGGCGCTGCAGTTGGCCGGCAACGAGGCACCGCTGATCAGCGTGCAGCTGGCTCAGGTCTTGCTGCAAACGAAACAGCAAAGAGCCGCCGACGAAGCGATTGCCATTCTTCGCAAGGCGATCATTGCCGAGACCGACAATGCCACGGCCTATAATACGCTGGGCCAAGCCTATTACGACAAAGGGTTGATGCCGCAGTCCGAGTTGGCACGCGCACAGGGACTGTTCTACTTTGGCGCCGTCAAGCAGGCGCAGGAGTTTGCCAAGCGCGCTCAGGCGGGGCTGCAGCCCGGGACGCCGGAGTGGATCAAGGCCGACGACATCATCAGATACAAACCTGAAACTTGAGGGTTGGCCTAGAGGATTTCCGCCGGCGCGCGAGCGCCCGGGATGCCGGCCAAGCACGGAGTACCCAAGGGAGACCCCATGTCATCGAATGATCTCGACCAGCCGAAGAAGCACATGCTCAGCCGCCCGGCCGCGCTCATCATCGCCCTGGCGCTCCTTGCGCTCGGCCTTGTGGTCCTGATTTTCGGCCGCAGCGGCAGCGCGGGCCCGGAGAGTGCCGAAACGGCAGCCGGAGGAGCCGGCTTCTCGTCGGATCAGAAGCGGGCGATCGAGCGGATCGTCAAGGATTATCTCATTGCCAACCCGGAGATCTTCGTCGACGTGCAGGCCGCGCTCGATGCGAAGATGGAGAAGGAGCAGGCCGAGAGAACGAAGGCCGCGATCGCCGACAACGCCAAGGAGATCTACCGCCACCCGAACTCGCCGGTTGCCGGCAATCCGGACGGCGACATCACGGTCGTCGAGTTCTTCGATTACAACTGCGGCTACTGCAAGCTCGGCTTCAAGGATGTCCTCAAGCTGATCGAGACCGACAAGAACGTGCGCTTTGTATTCAAGGAGTTCCCGATCCTCAGAGAGGAATCCGAGCAGGCCGCGAAGGTGGCGCTCGCGGCGCGCATGCAAGGCAAGTACTGGCAGGTGCATCGTGAGCTGATCGAGACCAAGGGCGTGGTCAACGAGGCGGTCGCGCTCAAGGCCGCCGCGAAGACGGGCCTCGACATGGACCGGCTCAAGAGCGACATCGGCTCGCCGGAGGTGAAGGCCGAGCTCGATCGCGTCAAGGCGCTTGCCAAGAAGATGGGCATCAACGGCACGCCGCACTTCCTCGTCGGCGACCAGGCGGTCGGCGGCGCGCCCGACAATCTCTACGATCTGCTCGCCGGCCACGTGGCCGATTTCAGGAAAAGCGGCTGCGCCTACTGCTGAGCAGCCCTCGGCCGCGTCGTAGGTCGGACTGAGCCCGGCGCCCGCCGGACGAAGTCCGACAATAAGCTCGACTGTTCGGCGCCGGACTTCGCTCGGGCTAAGCCCGCGCTCACTCCGACCTACAATTCACGCGCATTCACAGGTTTTGCGGCCGCCCTTTCGCAGGTGCGGGAAAGCTGCTAGAGGGAGGAATTCGTTGCTCTCCGGGGCCTCGGGCAGCGGGCATGTGCCGGCCCCGTGCCGGTCTCGGTTCCGACTGCCCTGCCAAGACCCACATCATGGCCAAGCCCGTCTTCGTCCTCAACGGACCCAATCTGAACATGCTGGGCCTCCGCGAGCCCGCCATCTACGGGCGCAATACGCTCGCGGATGTCCAGAAGCTCGCCGAAGCCCGCGCCAAGACGCTCGGGCTCGCCGTCGACTTCCGTCAGTCCAATCACGAGGGCGAGCTTGTCGGCTGGATCCAGGAGGCGCGAGAGAAGGCCTCTGGCATCATTCTCAATGCAGGATCGCTGACCCACACCTCGATCGGGCTTCTCGATGCCCTCGCCGCCGCCGAGCTACCCGTGGTCGAGGTGCACCTGTCGAACATCTTCCGCCGCGAAAGCTTTCGCCACCATTCCTATATCTCGCTCGGTGCCAACGGCGTGATCTGCGGTTTGGGCGCCAAGGGCTACGAGCTGGCGCTCGAGGCAATGTCCGATATTCTGGCACAGAGCAGCCGTGGGCGAGCATAAGAGACGGCCGGCCAAAAAGCCGAAGAGGAAGGGACCACCGCGCATGACGGCGAAAGACGAGGCCGGACAACCGGGCGCCGAGCGGCAATTGATCCGCGAGCTGGCGGAGCTCTTGAACGAGACCGGCCTGACCGAGATCGAGATCGAGAAGAGCGGTCTCAAGATTCGCGTCGCGCGAATGGTTTCGGTGTCCGCGGCCTTTCCAGCGGGCCCCGCGCTCGCTCACACTCCCGGCTCCGCCCCGTCTCGCGACGCTCCTTCCCCCGAAGCTCCGGCCGATCCGTCGAAACACCCCGGCGCCGTCAAGTCGCCGATGGTCGGCACCGCCTATCGCTCGGCGGAGCCCGGCACCCCGCCGTTCATCGAGATCGGCAGCCGCGTCCTGCAGGGAGAGACGCTCTTGATCATTGAGGCGATGAAAACGATGAACCAGATTCCCGCGCCGCGGGCCGGGAAGGTGACCGCCATTCTGTTCGAGAACGCCCAGCCGGTCGAGTTCGGCGAGGCGCTGGTAATCGTCGAGTAAGGGAGTAGGGGCAGTGGGCAATAGGCAGTAGGCAGTGGTGAGGCGTTCTCTGACGGGATCCTCTACTGCCTACTGTCTATTGCCTGCTGCCTAAATAACGAATGTTCGACAAGGTTTTGATTGCCAACCGGGGCGAGATCGCGCTGCGCATCCAGCGGGCGTGCAAGGAGCTCGGCATCGCCACCGTCGCCGTCCACTCGACTGCCGACGCGGATGCCATGCACGTGCGGCTCGCCGACGAGAGCGTCTGCATCGGGCCGCCGCCGGCCGCCGAGAGCTATCTCAATATCCCGAGACTATTGGCCGCGTGCGAGATTACCGGCGCCGACGCCGTCCACCCGGGCTACGGGTTCCTGTCCGAAAACGCCCGCTTCGCCGAGATCTTGGAAGAGCATTCCATCACCTTCATCGGCCCGACGCCGGAGCATATCCGCATCATGGGCGACAAGATCGAGGCCAAGGTGACGGCGAAGAAACTCGGCATCCCAACCGTGCCAGGCTCCGAGGGTGCCGTGACCAGCGAAGGTCAGGCGCTGAAACTCGCCAAGGCGATGGGCTTCCCCGCTCTGATAAAGGCCACCGCCGGCGGCGGCGGGCGGGGCATGAAGGTGGCGCATTCGGCGGCCGATCTGCCCTTGGCCCTCGCGACGGCGCGGGCCGAGGCCAAGGCCGCCTTCGGCAACGATTCAGTTTACCTCGAGAAGTACTTGACACACCCGCGCCACATCGAGATTCAGGTGTTCGGCGACGGCCAGGGCAGCGCCGTCCACTTGGGCGAGCGAGACTGCTCGCTGCAGCGTCGGCACCAGAAGGTGTGGGAGGAGGCCCCCTCGCCGGCCTTGAACGCCGAGACGAGAAATCGGATCGGCGGGACCGTCGCCAAGGCGATGCGCCAGCTCAAATATCGTGGCGCCGGCACGGTCGAGTTCCTGTACGAGGACGGCGAGTTCTTTTTCATCGAGATGAACACCCGGCTCCAGGTCGAGCACCCGGTCACCGAGGCCATCACCGGCATTGACCTCGTCCTGGAGCAGATCCGGGTCGCCTCGGGCGCCCAGCTCATGCACCGCCAGGATGAAATAACCTTCTCTGGCCATGCCATCGAGTGCCGCATCAATGCCGAGAACCCGCGCACGTTCCGCCCCTCCCCCGGTCAGATCACCTACTGGCATCCGCCGGGGGGTCTCGGCGTGCGTGTCGACAGCGGCGTTTACCAGGGCTACCGCATCCCTCCCTTTTACGACAGCTTGATCGGTAAGCTCATCGTCCACGGCAAGACACGAAACGAGTGCCTGATGCGGCTAAAACGCGCTCTCTCCGAGTTCGTCATCGACGGCATCGAGACGACGATCCCGCTCTTCAACGAGCTGATCCTCCAGCCCGACATCGCCAACGGGCTCTATGACATCCACTGGCTCGAAAAATTCCTCGGAAAGCAATAAACTGGGTAAGCAGTCACGCCCTGGGCAGGCCGCCCGCGGGCAAGGTAAACCTTGGGAGTCAGCCGCTTCATGACGTCGCGCGACGACATCATGATCGAGATCACGCCGCAGGTCCTGCTCAAGGCCTACAGCTGCGGTATTTTCCCGATGGCCGAGAGTGCGGACGATTCGGCACTCTATTGGATCGAGCCGCAGCACCGGGGCATCCTGCCTTTGCATGGCGTGCACGTGCCCCGCAGGCTGGCGCGGACCGTGCGCGCGCGGCGCTTCTCGGTCACGGTCGATACCGAGTACGAGCGCATCATCGACGGCTGCTCGGCGGCGCGGGCGGGACGGCGCTCGACTTGGATCAACACCCGCATCAGAAGCCTCTATCGCGACCTGTTCAATCTCGGCCATTGCCACACGGTCGAGGTTTGGTCCGAAGGGCGCCTGGTCGGCGGGCTCTACGGCGTGGCGCTCGGCGGAGCATTTTTCGGCGAAAGCATGTTCTCGTATGCGCGCGACGCCTCCAAAGTGGCGCTGGTGCACCTGGCGGCCCGTCTCGTCCACGGCGGCTTCTTGCTCTTGGATACGCAATTCGTCACCGACCACTTGCGCCAGTTCGGCACCATCGAGGTCGACCGCGACGAGTTCCACCGCCAGCTCGAGGCCGCGCTCAAGGTGAAGGCAGACTTTTCGCGCCTCGACAAGCAGGCTCCGCCCGCGACGGTCCTCGCCATCCTCGAGCAGTCGCGGCTGTGAAGCTCGGAATTCCGTGCAGGCCCCCGATCTCTTGCGTTCCTCAACGACGCTCGATGATGTAGGACGAGCGCAGGCGGTCTTGCGCAGGACGAGAAATGGGAAACAGGGCCAAGTCGCGAGAGGCCCCGTCCAGAGCAGCGGCGGAGCGGGTCGCGAACGCCGCCACGCGCCTGGCCGTGGTCGAGACCCTGGGCTTTGACGATTACGCGCTGCTCGACAGCGGGCGCGGCCGCAAGCTCGAGCGGTTCGGCTCGATCATCGTCGATCGGCCGGAGCCGCAGGCGCTGTGGCGGCCGCGCCTTCCGGGGTCCGAGTGGGGGAGAGCGCATGCTGTCTTTTCGGCCTCCGGCGAGGACGAGGAGAAGGGCAAGTGGCGCGTCGACCGGCCTGTGCCCGAGAGCTGGCCGGTCAAGGTGGGCGAGGCCACCATGCTGTGCCGGCTGCAGGGGCTGTGGCATTTGGGCCTGTTCCCCGAGCAGCTCCCGCACTGGGAGTGGATGGGGGCCCGCCTCGCCGGGATCCGGGACGAGGCCCCGCGCGTGCTCAATCTCTTTGCTTACACCGGCGCGGCCTCGCTTTTGGCGGCAGCTCGCGGCGCCGAGGTCACGCACGTCGATGCGTCGAGGAAAGCGATCCAATGGGCCAAGGAAAACCAGGCCGTCTCGAAGCTCGCCGAGGCGCCCATTCGCTGGATGCTCGACGACGCGGCGAAGTTCGTCGCGCGCGAGGTGCGGCGCGGCAAGACCTACCACATGATCCTCGTCGATCCGCCGAAGTTCGGCCGCGGCCCCGAGGGCGAGGTGTGGGATCTGTTCGCCGATCTTGCTCCGTTGCTCGAGGATTGCGCCCGCCTGCTCGCGCCCCGGCTGGCGGCGATGGTGCTCACCGTCTACGCGATCCGCGCCTCCGCGCTCGCCTTCGATCAGCTGATGCGCGACGTGCTGGCCGAGCGCGGAGGGTCGTTCGAGAGCGGCGAGCTTGCGATTCGCGCCGCGGGCGGCGGTCCCGCCGTTCCAACGTCGCTTTTCACTCGGTGGGCATCCGATGTCCGTTAATGGCTTCGCCTGCGAGGGGCTATCCGCCCCTCACACTCCCCGACCAGGGGCGAGCCCCTGGACCCGCTCTGCTTGCGTGATCAGCAGATGAGCCGCGAGCCGAAAGTCATCACGAGCCTCACCAACGATCGCGTCAAGGCGATCCGCGCCCTCGACATGAGGAAGGTGCGCAAGGAGACGGGGCATTTTGTCGCCGAAGGCGCCGCGATCCTCGTCACCGCGCGCGAGGCGGGCTTCGCGCCCGAGACGCTCGTCTATCAGACGGGCGCGGCCGCGAGCGCCATCCCGCACGCGCTCATCGAATGGGCGCTGCGCGCCGGGACCGAGTGCCTCGAGGTGTCGGACTCAGTCCTTGCCAAGCTCGCGTCCAAGGACAATCCGCAGAGCATGCTCGGCGTGTTTCGCCAGCGCTGGGGCGAGCCGCCGGCGCCGTCGAGCGTGCCGAGGGTCGGCGTGTGGCTCGCGCTCGAGGAGGTGCGCGACCCGGGCAATCTCGGCACCATGATCCGCACCCTCGATGCCGTGGGCGCGCTGGGCGTGATCCTCATCGGCGCTTGCTGCGACCCCTATTCGCGGGAAGCCGTGCGCGCAACCATGGGCTCGATCTTCGCCGTGCCGATCGTGCGCATGGAGCGCGGCGAGTTCCTCGGCTGGCGCGCGGCGTGGGCGGGCGACGTGGTCGGCACGCATCTCGGCGCCGAGGACGACTTCCGCAAGGTCGCCTACAAGGGGCCGGTGCTGCTCGTCATGGGCAGCGAAGGGCCGGGGCTTTCGGCCGAGCTCGCACGCGCCGCGACCCGGCTGGTCAAGATCCCGATGGCGGGCCGGCTCGACAGCCTCAACCTCGCCGTCGCGGCCGCTCTCGTCCTGTACCAGATCCGTGGGCCGCATCTGCGGCTCTGAGCCATTCCCTCTCCCCGCTCTTCTGCGGGGAGAGGGGGACAGGAACACCATGCGCATCGAATACCACCGCACGCTGATCGCCGACCGCGTGAGGAACGAGGCCTTCTACAAGGCGCTCAAGAGCGTCATCAGAAAAGGCGAGACGGTGGTCGCCGACATTGGCGCCGGCACGGGGCTCCTCGGCCTCATGGCGGCCAAGCTCGGCGCGCGCGAGGTCTACCTCTACGAGGCGGCCGAAGTGGCGCGGGTCGCGGCCGAGACGCTGAAAACGAACCGCGCCAAGAATTGCCGCCTGATGCCGTGCCACTCGACCGAGATCGAGGATCCGCCGCGCGCCGACGTGATCGTCTGCGAAACGCTCGGCAACTATGCGCTCGAGGAGAACATCGTCGACACCTTGGCCGATGCGCGCCGGCGCCATTTGAAGGACGGGGGCGTCATCGTTCCGAGGAGGATCTCGCAGCTCGTGGCGCCGGTCGTCGCAGACCGCATCCACCGCGAACTATGTGCCTGGGACGATGTCGGCCATGGCCTCGACCTCTCGCCCGCCAAGCGCATGAGCCTCAACAACATCTATGTGCGAACGCTGGCGCCCGAGGAGCTGCTGGACAAGGGCCGAAGCGCGCACGTGTGGGACGAGATCGATTTCAGGAACGAGAACCGTTCGAGCCGCAAGGGCGAGGCCTCCTGGAAGCTCTCGGCATCGCGAACGGTCTACGGTTTTGCCTATTGGTGGATAGCCGGCCTCGTGCCCGGCATCGCGCTCTCGACCGCGCCGGGGGCACCGCGCACGCACTGGGAGCAGCTCTACTTCCCGCTGCTCGAGCCGATCGCGGCGAAAAAGGGCGAGACCGTGCTGGTGTCGCTGCGCTCGCGCTCCTCCGAGGACGGCGGCACCCACCTCGCCTGGAGCGCGGTGCACTTCGACCGCGACGGGAAGTCCCTCGCCCGCCAATCCCTCGACCTCGACAAGGGCTGGCTGCCTTAGCCTGACCTTGTCATCCCGGGGCTTGTCCCCGGGATGACAACACGGGAGCAAGCCTCGCGTTGCAGTCGCAGCGGCGTAGGGCGCATTACGCCGCCTCCCAATGCGTCCTACATCCTACTGATGCACCCACCACAGCAGCGGCGGCACGGCGAGGAACAGGGCGTAGAGGGCGTAGACGTTGAGCAGGTAGCATGCATAGACGAGGCCGAAGGCCGCCCGGTCGCCCGTCCCGTCGAGCTTGGCGAACACATAGTCGATGCGGTTGTGGTTGACCGGGCAGGCCTTGAGCGCCTCGCTGTAGCGGCGGCGGAACTCCTGCACCTCGCGCGGGTCAGCGGGGCGCGCGATCTTCAATTCCTGCGCCAGCTCCGAGACCGCGAGCGCGCAGTTGTGCAGGTGGTGCGCCTTCATTTTGTAGTCGTTCATCGCCTCGAGCAGCCCGAGCATCAGCGTGAACACCGAGGAGACGAGCTGAAGGAAGGTCATGAGCCGGTTCGTCGCCGGGTCGATCTCGCCGAAGTAGACCGCCTGCCAGACCGCGAGCCCGACGAAATAGAGCGCCACCATCGATTGGGTGAAGAGCGAGACCGCCTCCTTCCTCTCGAGCCGCTCGGCGGCGTTGAAGCGCGCGGCCTTGACGAGGCGCATGGTGGCGGCGAGCTGGTCGGCGGCTTGGGTGTCGAGAGCCGGGGCAGGCGCCGGTGCGAGCGCGGGTCTCTGAGCGCGCTCTTTGAGGCTTGCTTCGAGCGAGGCGACGAGCGCGGGACCAGGTCCCCTGCTCTCGGCGGCGATGGTCATCGGCGATCGACCTCGGTTTCTGCCCGGCTCTTGCGCGCAAGCGGAACGCTCTCAAGAGCGGACATAGCCGATTCGCGGGCCATGCTGCCCGGCGACCGCTGATCTTTTGCTATTGGCCGATTGCCGGCGGGGCGAGGGCGCCGAGCCGTGCGCCGAGGAGGATATAGGCCGCCAGCGCGATAATGGCGCCGGCAATGAGGATGGTCGTGATCCAGGCCGCGCCGATTCGCAGCCTCGAACGCCATCGCTCGCGCGGCCCGGTCTTGAGCCAGTCGTGAGCGCGCGGCGCCCTGCCATGCGTGCCTCGCACCGGCGCAAAGCGCGACTCGCGGCCATTCAATGCCTGCCCGATCTCGGCGGCACCCTCGTTCGAATGCAACTTGAGCGAGCTCTCAGCGTCCAGGCCGGCGTCCTTGAGCGCCGCGAGAAGCGAACGGCGGCGCGGCTCAGTCGATGTGCGGCGCCAAAGCCTTGCCGCCGGGCCGGGAGTGGGCCTAGTCCCGCTTTTCGGGCCAGCCGGACCTCTCTTCCAAGACCTCACCGGCACCTCCTTCGACGCGGTTCTCCCCCGCGCGAATATGCTAAACACCGCAACGGGCGGTTCATGCGATACCGTGCCCCTACAAGAGGATGCTGACCGTATTTTGGCGGCGTGCTCTAGTATGGCGGTTCAGAAGTTCCTCACCACTCACGGCTGGGGGGCGAGGGAACTTCTGAACCAAAGCCATACTAGCAAGTCTCATGATTCTAGTGTCCCTTATGAACCCGAAGTTCGCAAAAGCGATGGCCGCAAGGTGTGTGCGAACTTTGGGTTCGGGACACTAGCTGGCGCCGGGCGCAGTCGCGGGACCGAAGCTCGGGCGTGGAGGGAGCGGCATGCTGCTGTTGATCGTTGGCCTCGTCGTCTTTTTCGCCGTTCATTTGCTGCCGACCATGCCGGATCTGCGCCGTGGTCTCGTTGCGCGCTACGGCGAGGGCGCCTTCAAGACGGCGTTCTCGGCGGTCTCGCTCGTAGGCTTCGCGCTGATCGTGCTCGGCTACCACAAGATGCAGGTGATGCCGGGCAAGAACCCGGTTCTGTGGGACCCACCGGAGTGGTCCCGCCAAGCAGCCTACGTGCTCATGATTCCGGCGATGATCCTGCTCGTTGCGGCTTTCGTGCCCTCGCGCATTAGAACGGCTGCCAAGCACCCGATGCTCGCGGCGATCAAGGTCTGGGCGCTGGCCCATCTCTTGGCCAACGGCGATCTCGCCTCGCTGCTCCTGTTCGGCGGGTTCCTCGCCTTCGCCGTCTACGACCGGATCTCGGTCAAGCGGCGCGCGGCGCTGGGGCCGCTGGGCGAGCGCACGGGCCCCGCGCGCAATGATGCCATCGTCGTTTTCGCCGGCCTCGCGCTCTATGCGTTCATGCTGCTCTGGGGCCACGGATTGCTGATCGGCGTTCCGCTGCTCAGCTTCGGCTTCGCACCGTAGCCGCGGCCGTGGCATCGCTGGCGCTTGGGCGGCTCATCGGCATCGCGCGCCGCGCGGCCCCGCGGGCGCCGATGGAGGAGCTCTCAGAGGGGCTGATATCCATCGAGAGTGGGCTCGAAGGGGATCACAAGGGGCCGAAGTTTCCCTCGCGCCGGATTACGGTGCTGGCGCGCGAAGGCTGGGAAGCGGCTCTTTCCGAGCTTGCCGGGACCGGCGTCCCCGTGCGTTTGGCGTGGACCGCGCGCCGCGCCAATCTTCTCGTCGAGGGCGTCGCCCTCCCCAGCGCGCGGGGCGGCATCGTCCGCATCGGGCCACTGGTGCTCGAGGTGACCTGCCCGACGCAGCCCTGCGCACGCATGGAGGAAGCCTATCCGGGCCTTTTGAAAGCGCTTTACCCGGACCGGCGCGGCGGCATCACATGCCGCGTGCTCGACGGCGGGTTGGTGCGCCTCGGCGATGAGGTCGAGGTGCTCGCCTCGCCGCCCGAGCGCACGATCAGTCTGCCGTGACGCGCGGCGCTTGTCCCCTGGTTCCCCTCCGCGCAGGGGAGATTGGAGAGCGGGCGATGGCGGCTTCTGTTTGACGGGCAGCGCTAGTGTGGTGGTTCGCAAGTCCGTATCATTCTCGAGGCCAGGTTCATTTACGGACTTGGGAATCTGAACCACACTAGAATCATAGATTTGCTAGTGTCCTTTCTGCTCCGAAGTTCGCTCAGCGCTCGCCGCAGAATGGAGGCGAACTTCGGAGCAGGGACACTAGCAGGCTGTTGAAATTCTCTCCTGCTGACACGCGTGCTGACACGCGCTGACGAATATGATTCCGTTTGGGCTTCCAAGGCAATGGAGGCCAGCATGCGCGGATCGGACAAGACATCGGGGTCGCTGTTCTCGTA
>DATETZ010000195.1:0-2864 GCA_035283385.1 Hyphomicrobiaceae bacterium | reverse complement strand
GCGCGCTCGAGCAGCGGCTCGGCAAGCTCGGCGCGGATGTGCTCCTTTTGGCCAGGACCCGTCTCGAGGAAGAACGCCGGGATGTTCGCCTCGCGCGAGCGGCCTTCGTAGGAATCGTCTCGCGCCGGGCGCACGCGCTTGATCTCCATGGGGCCGTTCCAGTCGGAGGCCGCGGCGACCGTGCCGCGGTCGGTGCCGAAGCCGATCAACGCGGCCTTATCGCCGAGGCGGTCGCGCGTAAGCTGCCCGACATTGTGCTCGCCCCTGACCTGGCCCATTTCGGTGAACTCGGCATCGCCGATATGGGAGTTGTGCGCCCACACCACCGCTTTGGAATCGGGCCCGCGATGAGCGAGCAGCCGCTCAAGCGTGTCGAACATGTGCTGATCGCGTAGGTTCCACGACACTGCATCGCCGTAATACATGACCCGGTAATATTGCTCGGCCGCAGCCACGATGCGGGCATTCTGCTCGGCGTCGAAGAACGCTTCGCCATCCTTGAAATGATAGTCGAGACGCTTCTTGAGGAGGTCGAGCAGCGCCTGCGTCACCGGCTTCTCGCACACCGCATAGCCGCGCGAGAGCGCCATGCGCCCATAGCGCACCGGGTCCGCGCGCCAAGGGGTTAAGCAGCCATAGCGCTCACGCGCGATCGCTGCGGCCTCGGGATCGATCCTGTCGAGGTAGGTCAGCACGGCCTCGATCGAGGCGCTGAGGCTATAGACGTCGAGCCCATAGAAGCCGCATTTCCGGTCGGGATCGCCGATCTCCTCATTGATGGCCTTGAGGCGGTTGAGGAAGGCGGCGATCTCGCCGTTCCGCCACATCCAATGGGGGAAGCGGGTGAAGGCCGCTTTCGGCACCTTCGGACGGGGCAGTCCGCGCACATAGGCATCGAAGACCGCCGCATCGGGCCAATCGGCCTCGACCGCCACGATGTTGAAGCCGTGCTTCGCGACCAGCATCGCGGTAATTGCCGCGCGCGCGTCGTAGAACTCGGCCGTGCCATGGGTCGCCTCGCCAAGCAGCACGACGCGGCTTTCGGCGAAACGCTCGGCCAAGCGCGCCAGCTCGTCGAGATCGCCGAACGGCTCGGCCGCTTCGGCGATGAGATGGCTAAGCCTGGTGCGGATCGCGTTGGCGCGCTGCGCCGGCATGAGCAGCCCGTGGGCGAAGCCGGAGCTTTCCGCATCGATCGCCGTTTCTCTCTTGGCCTCTTCAGGCTCGACCCATCCTTCCGCCCCGATCAGCGGCACGAAGGCGACGGCGCCGTGGTCCTCTTCTTCGAATATGTCCTCGTCAATGCGGCGGACGAGAAGGAGCGTCTGGTGGACGTCGCGCCCGACCGGGACCACCAGACGTCCCCCGATGGCAAGCTGCTGCTTCAGCGGCTCCGGCACTTTCGGGCCGCCGGCCGAGACCAGAATGGCGTTGAACGGGGCCCGGTCGGGCAAGCCCTTGGTGCCGTCCGCCCAGATGATCTCGGCATTGTCGTAACCGAGCCGCTGAAGTCGCGCCCGGGCCTGGTTGGCAAGCTCCTCGTGGCGCTCGATGGCGTAGACCTTGCTCGCGATGCGGCTGACCACGGCGGCGGCATAGCCAGAGCCCGCGCCCACTTCCAGCACCTTGTCGGTTGGCTCGAGCTCCAGAAGCTCGATCATGCGGGCGACGATATAAGGCTGGGAGATGGTCTGGCCGGCCTCGATGGGGAGCGCGGAATCCTCGTAGGCGAACTCCTTGAGCGACTCGGGAACGAAGGCCTCGCGCGGCACCTTGCCCATGGCCGCAAGCACGAGCGGGTCAGAGACGCCGCGCGCCTGAAGATGCCGCGACACCATGATCGCGCGGTCGCGGACGTGCCGGTCCGGAGCTTCGGCGAGCTTGGCGTTAGCGAGAGCCATGGCAGCTAAACTACTGGAGAGCCCGGTCGTTCAGCCTTGATATGAATCAGGAATATCCTCCAACAAAATCTGTCATGCCCGGCCGAAGTGCCGGGCATCCACGAATTTCAGTTTAAAGATCAAGTCGTGGATGGCCGGGACAAGCCCGGCCATGACAGGGTGTGTGGGCTTGAAAACTAGTAGCCGTCTAGTTGATCTCCCAGCTCACCCTGACGCGCACCTCGACCGAAGCGGTGCCGGCCTCGATGGGAACGTCCTTCGCCATCTCCATGCGGGTCGCGGCCGGGACGGCGCGCGGGTAATAGGCGCTCTCTTCCTCGCTGATGCTGAGGATTTGGCCGAGCCCGACCCCGGCAGCCTCGGCATAGAGCTTGGCGTTGTCGGTGACGTTCTTCAGCGCGAGCTTGCGCGCCTCGTCCTTGAGCACCTCGGGCTCCTCGACGCCGAACTCGATGGAATCGATCTGGTTGGCGCCGAGGCTCACCACCTTGTCAAGGATGGCGCCGAGCTTCTTCGTGTCGCGTAGCGTGATGCGAACCTGGTTGGTCACTCTGTAGCCCACGACCAGCGGGGGTTTCCCGTCCGGCCTGTCGTACGGCTTCTGCTCATAGAACGGAGTGACCGAGAAATTCGTGGTCTGGATGTCCTTGGGCTCGATGCCGTCTCCCTTCAGGGCCTCGACCACCTTGGCCATGGCCTCCGTGTTCTGGTCGAGCGCCTCGCGCGCGCGCTTCGCCTCGCTCGTCACGCCGGTCGAGATGTCTACCTTGTCCGGCGTCGTCTTGACGGCGCCGGTGGCGACCAGCGAGATGATGCGCTTCTCAGGCTCGTCATGGGCAAGCGCGGGCAGCGGCTGGAGCGGAGCCGAGGCGATGAGAAACAGCAAGGCGAGGGAGTATTTCGGGGAGGGGAGAAACATTGGTGCTCCGCAAGTTGCCAGCCTGCGGAAGCATTGCCCGGAGG
>DATETZ010000194.1:0-41860 GCA_035283385.1 Hyphomicrobiaceae bacterium | reverse complement strand
AACGATGCCGTGAACGAGGAGTGGATTTCCGACAAGACGCGCCACGTCGCGGACGGCCTCAGGACACAGCGGCTCGACCGGCCCTATGTGAGACGGGGCGGCAGGCTCGAGCCCGCGAGCTGGCCCGAGGCGCTCGGGCTCGTGGCCGCGAAATTGAAGGGGGCTCAGCCGGCCCGCATCGGCGCCATCGCGGGCGATCTGTCGGGCGCAGAGGAGATGTTCGCACTGAAGGAGCTGTTCACGCGTTTGGGGTCGAGGAACGTCGACTGCCGCCAGGACGGCGCCAAGCTCGATCCCAAGCTCGGGCGCGCGAGCTACCTCTTCAATTCCACGATCGCGGGCATCGAGCAGGCGGACGCGATCCTGCTCGCGGGCACGAACCCGCGCCTCGAGGCCGCCGTCTTGAACGCGCGCATCCTGAAGCGCTGGCGCCAGGGCGGCCTGGCGGTGGGAGTGATCGGGGAGAAGGTCTCCCTCACCTACCCTTACGAGTATCTGGGTGCGGGCGCGCGAACGCTTGCCGACGTGGCAGAAGGGCGCGCGGCCTTCGCCGGTGTCCTCAAGGAGGCGCGGCGGCCGATGGTTGTCGTGGGAGCGGGCGCCGCGGCCCGGGCCGACGGCCGGGCGGTGCTCGGCCTCGCCGCCCGCATCGCGCAGGACGCAATGGCCGGCAAGGACGGCGCGTGGAACGGCTTCAACGTGCTGCACGCGGCGGCTTCTCGCGTCGCCGGGCTCGATCTCGGCTTCGTACCGAAGGACGGCGGTCTCGACGTCGAGGACGTGCTCACGGCGGCTCAGGGCGGCAGGATGGATCTTGTCTATCTGCTCGCCGCCGACGAGATCGACATGGGCCGCCTCGGCTCATCGTTCGTCGTCTATCAGGGCAGCCACGGCGATGCGGGCGCCCATCGCGCAGACGTGATCCTCCCGGCGGCCGCCTACACGGAGAAGAGCGCCACCTTTGCCAACACCGAAGGCAGGGTGCAGATGACTCAGCGCGCGACATTCCCGCCCGGCGAGGCCAAGGAGGACTGGACCATCGTGCGCGCCCTCTCGGCGCTCATCGGGCGCACGCTGCCCTACGACACGCTTCCCGCGCTGAGAGCGGCCATGTACAAGTCGGCACCTCATCTGGCGCGCCTCGACGACGCGCCCGCGGCCGACCGGGCCGGTGTCGCGGCCCTTGCCGGTCATACCGGCGCGGTGAAGGACGAGCGGTTCCAGTCGTGCGTCAAGGACTTCTATCTGACCAACCCGATTGCGCGCGCTTCCGCCGTCATGGCCGAGATGAGTGCGCTCAAGAGGGCGGCAGCGGCGCCGGGCCTCGGCGCGGCGGAATGACGGATGGCGGTGTCGGACCCAGAGGGTCCGACGCTTGAACGTAGGTTCTCGAATAATGGTGTCGGACCCAGAGGGTCTGATACCGGCAAGGCGGCGGGCTGACATGTCGGACGAGCTGCGGCAGACGTTGATCGACTACGGGCTCTGGCTGGCGGCGACCGTAGGCTTCAGTCTTGCGCTGCTGGTCGGGCTCCTCATCGCCCTCGCCTTTCTTCTGTTGCTGGACAGAAAGGTCTGGGCTGCGGTGCAGTTGCGGCGCGGGCCCAATGTCGTCGGTCCGTTCGGCCTCCTGCAGTCGTTCGCCGACTTCCTGAAGTTCATCTTCAAGGAGCCGCTCATCCCCTCGGGCGCCGACAAGGGTGTGTTCCTTCTGGCTCCGCTGGCGACGGCAACCTTCGCGCTTTCTGCGTGGGCCGTGATCCCGTTGAACGAAAACGAATGGGGGCGCTGGGTCATCTCCGACTTGAATGTGGGCGTGCTCTATCTGCTCGCCATCTCCTCGCTCGGCGTCTACGGCATCATCATGGGCGGCTGGGCGTCGAACTCCAAGTATCCGTTCATGGCAAGCCTGCGCTCGGCGGCGCAGATGGTCTCCTATGAGGTGTCGCTGGGGTTCGTGATCATCACGGTCCTGCTGCTCGTGGGCTCGCTCAACATGACGGCGATCGTCAATGCGCAGAGGACGGGGCTCGGCACCTCGCTCGGCCTGCCTGCTTCCGCGCTCGACTGGTACTGGCTGGCGCTGCTGCCGATGTTCGTCGTGTTCTTCGTCTCGGCGCTCGCGGAGACCAACCGGCCCCCGTTCGATCTCGTCGAGGCCGAATCCGAGCTCGTCGCCGGCTTCATGGTCGAGTATTCCTCGACGCCTTATCTCCTGTTCATGCTCGGCGAGTATGTCGCCATCACCACCATGTGCGCGCTGGCTACGACCCTGTTCCTCGGCGGCTGGTTGCCCCCGGTCGATGTCTGGCCGTTGAATAGAGTGCCGGGAATCCTCTGGTTTGCCGGCAAGGTCGTGGGCATGTTCTTCCTGTTCGCGATGGCCAAGGCGATGGTGCCGCGCTATCGATACGACCAGCTGATGCGGCTCGGCTGGAAGGTGTACCTGCCGCTGTCGCTGGCCATGGTGGTCGCGGTCGCGGCCGTGCTCCATTTCGGGAGGTCTGCTTGAGTGCTGAGATGACCGGCGCGCTCGCCGGAGCGGGGCTCGGGCTGGCAAGCTTCGCCCTGATCCGGCACGCAGCGGCCCGGATGGAATGGCGGCGCGGGGGGCCGGACACGTCGCGGGCGGTCGCTCTCTTGCGCTCGCTCGCCTTCGTCGACCTCATGGTGTTTCCGCTGATCGGCTACGTCGTTGGTCCGCTGGTGCTCGATGGGCGGTAGCGAGAGTGCATGAGCATGGGCATCCGCCAAGGCTTCAAATCGCTGTTCCTCGCGGAGTTCGTCTCGGCGTTTTTCCTGGCCATGCGCTATTTCTTCGCGCCCAAGAAGACGCTGAACTATCCGTTCGAGAAGGGACCCCTGTCGCCGCGCTTCCGCGGCGAGCACGCGCTCAGGCGCTATCCCAACGGGGAGGAGCGCTGCATCGCGTGCAAGCTGTGCGAGGCGATCTGCCCGGCGCAGGCGATCACCATCGAGGCGGGGCCGCGCCGCAACGACGGCACGCGGCGCACGACCCGCTACGACATCGACATGGTGAAATGCATCTACTGCGGGCTGTGCCAGGAGGCGTGTCCCGTCGATGCCATCGTCGAGGGGCCGAACTTCGAATACGCGGCGGAGACGCGCGAGGAGCTGCTCTTCAACAAGGAGCGCCTGCTGGCGAACGGCGACCGGTGGGAGCGCGAGATCGCGAACAACCTCGCTCTCGACGCGAGATACAGGTGAAACGCTGATGCGTGCCAATCGCCAGAACGCCTCGGCAAGCTCTCCCTCCCCCTTGAGGGGGGAGGAAGACGCGCCACGACTTAGCTCCCGCGAGCTAAGTCGTTTGGCGCGTCAGGTGGGGGTGTTTGGGTCTGCTTGGAGCCGGGGATTAGTCACCCCCTCCCCAGACGCCATTCGACTTAGCCCGGTTGTCGAGACCACGGCGCTCTTTGATCTTGCCGGGCTAAGTCGGTGGCGTCTGGCCCTCCCCCCTCAAGGGGGAGGAAGGAAGTGCATGGGTCTCATCAGGTCGCTTTCCAATGGGCGCGAGCAATGGCGCTGACGGCGATCTTCTTCTATCTGTTCGCGGTGCTCGCGGTCGCCTCGGCGACGATGCTGATCGTGGCCAAGAACCCCGTGCACGCCGTGCTGTTCCTGATCCTGACCTTCTTCAATGCCGCCGGGCTGTTCATCCTTCTGGGCGCCGATTTTCTGGCCATGCTTCTCGTCATCGTCTATGTCGGTGCGGTCGCGGTGCTGTTCTTGTTCGTCGTGATGATGCTCGACGTCGATTTCGCGGAATTGAGAGCTGGCTTCATCAAGAACGCGCCGATCGGCTTGCTTGTCGGCGGAATCGTTCTGGCCGAGCTTGTCCTGCTGTTCGTTGCGAAGGGGTTCGGGATCGGGCTCGCCAAGGCACCCGAATCGCCGGCGCTTGCCGGCGTGTCCAACACCGAGGCGCTGGGCCGGATCCTCTATACCAAGTACGCCTACTACTTCGAGGGTGCGGGCCTGATCCTGCTGGTCGCCATGATCGGAGCGATCGTGCTGACGCTCAGGCACAAGGAAGGCGTGAAGCGCCAGTCGATTGCCGCCCAGGTGGCACGTAGCCCGAAGACCGCGCTCGAGATCGTCACGGTCGCGCCGGGCAGTGCTGTCGTGCCGGAGGCGCGCAGAGATAAAGTGCCGGAGGCGTGCAGAGATAAAGTGCCGGAGGCGCGCAGAGATAAAGTGGCGGAGGCGCGCGGGCCTGACCTGTTGGCAGCGCGCGATGCGCGAAGCTGAGGCTCGGGTGCTAGACAGAGGGAAGCGGGGATTTAGATGGAAATTGGCCTCAGCCACTATCTCACCGTTGCGGCGTGCCTGTTCACGCTCGGCATGCTCGGCATCTTTCTCAATCGCAAGAACGTCATCGTCATTCTGATGTCGATCGAGCTGATGCTGCTCGCCGTCAACATCAACCTGGTCGCATTCTCGCATTTCCTGGGCGATCTCACGGGCCAGGTGTTCGCGCTGTTCGTGCTCACGGTCGCTGCCGCGGAGGCGGCCATCGGGCTGGCGATCGTCGTCGTCTACTTCCGCAACCGCGGCTCGATCGCGGTCGAGGATATCAACATGATGAAGGGGTGATCGTGGGCAGCAGGCAACAGGCAATAGGCTATGGGCATCAGGCAACAGCGCTGTCGCGCTCGTGGACCGGGCACAATTCCTGCTGCCTACTGCCTATTGCCTACTGCCCATTGCCCATTGCCTAAGGAAGCACATGATCTATACCGCCATCGTAGTCCTTCCGCTCATCGGCGCGCTGATTGCCGGCCTGTTCGGGCGCGTGATCGGAGCGCGGGCCTCGGAGCTGATCACCACCGGCCTCCTGATGGCGGCGATGGCGCTGTCCTGGGTTGTGTTCGTGGGCGTGGGCTTCGGTCACGAGACGGCGCGCGTTCCCGTGCTGCGCTGGATCACGTCCGGCGAGCTCGACGCGGCATGGGTTCTCAGAATCGACGCGCTGACCGCGGTGATGCTGGTCGTGGTCACGACCGTGTCGGGGCTCGTGCACCTTTACTCGATCGGCTATATGCACGAGGACGACGGGCGCCCGCGCTTCTTCTCGTTTCTCTCGCTGTTCACGTTCGCCATGCTCGCGCTCGTGACCAGCGACAACCTCCTGCAGATGTTCTTCGGCTGGGAGGGCGTCGGCCTCGCGTCCTACCTCCTGATCGGCTTCTGGTACAAGAAGCCCGAGGCCAACGCGGCGGCCATCAAGGCCTTCATCGTCAACCGCATCGGCGACTTCGGCTTCGCGCTCGGCATCTTCGGCATCTTCGCCGTCTTCAAGACCATCAGCCTGGATCAGATATTCGCCGCCGCGCCCGCCGAGGCCGGCAAGACCATGGGCTTCCTCGGATACGAGGTCGACACGCTGACGCTCCTCACCGTCCTTCTGTTCATGGGCGCGATGGGAAAGTCGGCGCAGTTTCTGCTCCACACCTGGCTTCCCGACGCCATGGAGGGCCCGACCCCGGTCTCCGCCCTGATCCACGCCGCCACCATGGTGACGGCCGGCGTGTTCATGGTGGCGAGGCTGTCGCCGCTCTATGAGCTCGCGCCGGCAGCGCTGCAATTGGTGACGCTGGTCGGCGCCGTGACCGCGTTCTTCGCCGCGACCGTCGGCCTCGTGCAGAACGACATCAAGCGCGTCATTGCCTATTCGACCTGCTCGCAGCTGGGCTACATGTTCGCCGCCTGCGGGGTCGGCGCCTACGGCGCCGGCATGTTCCACCTGTTCACGCACGCCTCCTTCAAGGCGCTCCTGTTCCTCGGTGCCGGCTCGGTGATCCACGCGCTCCATCACGAGCAGGACATGCGCAACATGGGAGGGCTCGCGAGGAAGCTGCCGCTGACCTGGATCATGATGATCATCGGCACGCTGGCGTTGACGGGCGCCGGCATTCCGCACCTGGGCGGATTCGCGGGCTTCCATTCCAAGGACGCGATCATCGAGGCGGCCTATGCGGCAGGCACGCCCTCGGACTACGTTTTCTGGCTGCTCGTCGGCGCCGCGGTCATGACCTCGTTCTACTCCTGGCGCCTGATTTTCATGACCTTTCACGGGCCCACGCGCGCCAGCGCCGCGACCTTCGAGCACGCGCACGAGAGCCCGGCGGTGATGCTCGCCCCGCTTGCCGTGCTCGCTCTCGGCGCCGTGGTCACCGGCTTCATGTTCGAGAGCCTCTTCATCGGCGAGGCGCGCGCCGAGTTCTGGGGCAAGGCCCTCGTCGAAGCGGCGGGCCATCAGGTCCTCGATGCGAGGCACGAGGTGGCGCACTGGGTCGGCTGGGCGCCGACCCTTGCCATGGCCCTCGGTCTCGCCCTCGCCGTTCTCTACTACGTCGCCGCGCCGTGGCTGCCGGCCCTGACCGCGCGCCTGGCGCGCCCGCTCTACCTGTTCCTGCTCAACAAGTGGTACTTCGATGAGCTTTATGACTGGCTTTTGGTCCGCCCGGCGCTCCGGCTCGGCCGGTTCTTGTGGAAGCGCGGGGACGAGGGGGCGATCGACGGAGTGATCGACGGCACGGCCGAGAGCGTCCTATGGGGCACGGGCAAGGTCATTCGCCTGCAGACCGGCTACGTCTATCACTACGCGTTCGCCATGCTGATCGGCGTCGCGGCGCTCCTCACCTACTTCATGCTGGCCGGGGGAGCGCCGTGATGAACATCGCCGGCTCGCCGATCCTGTCGATCGTGACGTTCCTGCCCCTCGCCGGCGCGCTGTTCATCGCGTTCCTGCCGCGCGAGGCGGATCAGAACGCCCGTTTCGCCGCGCTCTGGACGACGCTCATCACGTTCGCCGTCTCGCTGCTCATCTGGATCAATTTCGACAAGTCGAACGCCGGTTTCCAGTTCGTCGAGGAGCGGTCCTGGATCGGGCCCTTCAAATACAAGATGGGCGTCGACGGCATCTCGATGCTGTTCGTCATTCTGACGGCGTTCCTGATGCCGCTCTGCATCCTGGCGAGCTGGGACGCGATCGGGGAGCGGGTCAAGGAGTACATGATCGCCTTCCTGGCCCTCGAGACGCTGATGATCGGCGTCTTCTGCGCGCTCGATCTCGTGCTCTTCTATCTGTTCTTCGAGGGCGGATTGATCCCGATGTTTCTGATCATCGGCGTGTGGGGAGGGCCGCGGCGGGTCTATGCGAGCTTCAAGTTCTTCCTCTACACGCTGCTCGGCAGCGTGCTGATGCTGCTCGCCATGATGGCCATGTACTGGCACGCGGGAACGACCGACATCCCGACCCTGATGACGGTCAGGTTCCCGGCCGACATGCAGTGGTGGCTGTGGCTCGCCTTCTTCGCCTCGTTCGCGGTGAAGCTGCCGATGTGGCCGGCCCACACGTGGCTGCCGGATGCGCACGTCGAGGCGCCGACCGCGGGCTCGGTCATTCTGGCCGCCATTCTCTTGAAGATGGGCGGCTACGGTTTCCTGCGCTTCTCGGTGCCGATGTTTCCCTCGGCAAGCGAGGCGTTGGCACCCTTCATATTCGTCCTTTCCGTGATCGCGATCATCTACACGTCCCTGGTCGCCCTGGCCCAGGACGACCTTAAGAAGCTCATTGCCTACTCGTCGGTCGCGCACATGGGCTTCGTCACCATGGGCATCTTCACCTTCACGCAGCAGGGCGTCGACGGCGCGATCTTCCAGATGCTCTCGCACGGCCTCGTCTCGGCGGCGCTGTTCCTGTGCGTCGGCGTGGTCTACGACCGCACGCACACGCGCGAGATTGCCGCTTACGGCGGCCTCGCCGACCGCATGCCGATCTATGCCGCGTGCTTCATGGTGTTCACGCTGGCCAATGTCGGGCTGCCCGGAACTTCGGGGTTCGTCGGCGAGTTCCTGACCCTGCTCGGGGCCTTCAAGGCGAGCACGCACGTTGCCTTCTTTGCGACCACCGGCGTCATTCTATCGGCGGCCTATGCGCTCTGGCTCTATCGGCGGATCATCTTCGGCTCCCTCGAGAAGCCGGCGTTGAGGAGCCTTGCCGACATGAGCCCGCGCGAGATCGCCGTGCTCGCCCCGCTCGTGATCCTGACCATACTGTTCGGCTTCTATCCGGCGCCGGTTCTCGACGTGACGGCGGTATCGGTCAAGAAGCTGGTTTCGGATTTCGCGGTGACCGCCGGCCAAGCCGCCGCCCGCTCGCCGTGATCTCGAGGGAGGGTTGAGCCGATGACCGAGCTGTTGAGCTTCGCCCCGGCGCTACCCGAGGGCGTGCTCGCCATCGGCGCGATGCTGCTTCTCATGTATGGCGCCTTCCGGGGAGGGAGCGAGCGGGATGGCGAGACCGCCCTCTGGCTCGGCGTGATCGTGCTCTCGGCCGCGGGCGTCGCCGTCGCCTCGCAGGAGGGCCAGCAGTTCCTCTTCAACGACGCCTTCGTCGTCGACGGATTTGCCCGCTTCTTCAAGCTGCTCGTGCTCGCGGGCTCGGCGGCGGCGCTGCTGCTCTCGTTCGACTACCTGCGGCACGCCAGGATCATGAAGTACGAGTACCCGGTGCTCGTGCTGCTGTCGGTGCTTGGCATGCTGATGATGGTGTCGGCCAACGACCTCATCGCTCTTTATCTCGGTCTCGAGCTGCAGAGCCTGGCGCTTTATGTGCTGGCCGCTGTCCGGCGCGACGAGCTCAGGTCGAGCGAGGCGGGGCTCAAGTACTTCGTCTTGGGCGCCCTCTCGTCGGGCATGCTGCTCTATGGCGCATCGTTGATCTACGGGTTTACCGGCTCGACGGGATTTGCCGCCATCGCCGGCGTGGCCGGGGAGCCGGGGACAGCCGGGAGCATCGGTCTCGTTTTCGGCCTCGTGTTCCTGCTGGTCGGGCTCGCGTTCAAGGTCTCGGCCGTGCCCTTCCACATGTGGACGCCCGATGTGTACGAGGGCGCGCCGACGCCGGTGACGGCCTTCTTCGCCGCGGCGCCCAAGCTTGCGGCCATGGCGCTCTTGACGCGGGTCGCGATGCAGGCCTTTCCGGGCTCGTTCGGCCAGTGGCAGCAGATCGTCATCTTCCTCGCCATCGCCTCGATGCTCCTGGGGGCCTTTGCCGCCATCGGCCAGACCAACATCAAGCGCCTCATGGCCTACTCCTCGATCGGGCACGTCGGATACGCGCTGATCGGGCTTGCGGCCGGGAGCGAGGCCGGGATAGAGGGTCTGCTCGTCTATCTGGCCATCTATCTCGTGATGACGCTGGGAGCGTTTGCGGCCATTCTCGCCATGCGCCGCGGGGGCGAGTACGTGGAGGACATCGGCGAGCTCTCCGGTCTCGCGCAGACCAACCTGGCCATGGCCTTCGTGCTGGCCATGCTCTTGTTCTCGCTCGCCGGCGTGCCGCCGCTGGCCGGGTTTTTCGCCAAATTCTACGTCTTCGCCGCGGCCGTGAAGGCAGGCCTCTATCCGCTGGCCGTGATCGGCGTTATCGCGAGCGTTGTCGGCGCCTATTACTATCTTCGCATTGTGAAGATCATGTTCTTCGACGAGCCGAAGGAGAATTTCCGGCCCGTGGAGCCGTTGGTGCGGTTCGTGATGGCGATTGCGGGCCTGTTCGTGCTGTTCTATGCCGTCTACCCGTCCATTCTCGTCGACGCTGCGGCGGCTGCCGCGAAATCCTTGCATTTCTGACCGTGGTTTGACCTTGGCCGATGCCGCTCCTACAGGCTAGCTCCTCCTCACTGCCGCCCATTCTCCGCCTCAGCGAAGTCGATTCGACCAATGCCGAAGCGATGCGGCGCGCGCTCGGGGGCGAGGCGGGGCCGCTCTGGATCGTGGCCGGCCGCCAGCGAGAAGGGCGCGGCAGATCGGGCAGACGCTGGTCGTCCGAGCCCGGCAACCTGCATGCGAGCTGCCTGATGACGCTGTCCTCGGAGGCCTGCAAAGCCTATCAGCTGTCGCTCGTTGCCGGCGTTGCCGTCGTAGACGCGGTCCGGCAGGCGATGACGCTCCCGGAACACGCTCCGCTGCGCCTCAAATGGCCGAACGACATCCTGATCGGGCGCGCCAAAGCGGGGGGCATCCTGGTCGAGAGCGGGGCCGCGCCCGCCGGGCTCATCGCGGTGGTCGGAATTGGCGTCAATCTCGTTCAACATCCCGAAGGTCTCGACCGGCCGGCGACCCATCTTTCGGCCTACGGCCGGGCGCCCGACCCCGACCGTCTGCTCGGGCTCGTCGCAACCGCATTGAGCCATTGGCTCGAGCGCTGGGACGAGGGACGCGGCTTTGGCGCTGTACGCGAGGCGTGGCTCGCGCGAGCGGGGAGGGCAGGCGAGCGCATGAGCGTTCACACCGGGGGCGGCGTCGTCGCCGGCGCCTTCGCCGGCATCGATCCCGACGGGGCGCTTCTGCTTCGCGACGATTTGGGGGGCGAGCACCGCTATACCCATGGCGACGTCTCGCTCGCCGGCTGAGCGAGAGAGAGCAATGTCAAGGCCGAGACACAGGGCGGGCGCCGATGGCTGAAAAGGGACGGCGGCAAAGCAAGGCATCCCCTGACGAGCTTGTCTTTCTCGCCCTCGGCGGCATCGGCGAAATCGGGATGAACGCCTACCTCTACGGGTTCGGGCCCCCGGATGCGCGCCGATGGCTGATGGTCGATCTCGGGATCACCTTCCCCGAGGGCGAGGATGACCCGGGCATCGATGTCATCCTGCCGGACCTGCGCTTCATCGAGGAGGAGAAGGGGGCGCTGCTCGGGCTGGTGCTGACGCACGCCCATGAGGACCACATCGGCGCCGTCATCGATCTTTGGCCGCGGCTCGGCGTGCCCATCTATGCCACCGCCTTCACGGCCGGAATGCTGAAGTCGAAGTTCGAGGAGCATGGTGCCGGCCTCGAGATGCCCATTACCGTTGTGCCGCTCGACGGCCGCTTCGAGGTGGGGCCGTTCGATATCGAGCTCGTGTCGATGGCGCATTCAATCCCGGAGAGCAGCGCGCTCGCGATCCGCACCCCCCTCGGACTCGTGTTCCACACCGGCGACTGGAAGCTCGATGCCACTCCGATTATCGGCAAGCCAGCGGACGACAGCCGTCTCGAGGCGCTGGGCGGGGAGGGCGTGCTGGCGCTGGTCGGCGATTCGACCAATGCCATGCGCGACGGCCGCTCGCCGTCGGAGCGCGACGTGGCGAAGGCGCTCGCGGGTTTGATCAAGGCGGCCCCGAACCGCGTCGCGGTCACGACGTTTGCCTCGAACGTGGCGCGCATCAAGGCGGTGGCGGATGGCGCACGCGCGGCCGGGCGCCGGCTGGTCGTGGCGGGCCGCGCCCTGCACCGCGTGATCGAGGTGGCCATGGAAACGGGATATCTGCCCAAGGACTTCCACTATCTGGATCAGCAGGACTTCGGATATCTGCGCCGCGCGGAGGCCGTGTGCCTGTGCACCGGCAGTCAAGGCGAGCCGCGTGCGGCGATGGCACGCATCGCCGACGAGGAGCATCCCGACATCTCGTTCGCCAAGGGCGACCTGGTCATCTTCTCGTCACGGACCATTCCCGGCAACGAGAAAGCGGTAAGCCGCATCCAGAACAGCCTGGTGCGCATGGGCTGCGACCTGTTGACCGACGGCGATGCGCTGGTGCACGTGACCGGCCATCCGCGCCGCGACGAGCTCAAGCAAATGTATGCCTGGATCCGCCCCATGATCGCCGTGCCGATGCACGGGGAGGCGCGGCACTTGAAGGCGCACGCCGATCTCGCCCGGGGGGCGGGCGTGGCCGAGGTCGTACCTGCCTACAATGGCGAGATCGTGCGCCTGGCCCCCGGCCCGGCTCAGGTGATCGACGATGCCCCCGTTGGACGGCTGTTTCGCGACGGGCGGTTCATTGTGCCCGCCGAGGAGGGGCCGGTGCGCGAGCGCCGCAAGCTCGCCCGGAGCGGGCTCGTCGCCGTTGCGCTGACGCTGTCGCGCCGCGGCGACGTGTTGGCCGAGCCCCGGGTTGCGCTCGACGGCGTCCCCGCCCAGGGGGCCAATGGGGAGCCGATGACCGACGCCGTGCTCGACGCCGTCGAGGGCACTCTCAGGAGCCTTCCGGCGGCCGCACGCAAGGATGCGGACGCCGTGCAAGAGGCCGTGCGCCGGGCCGTGCGAGCGGCGGTTGCACAGGCGTGGGGCAAGAAGCCTATTGCCAAGGTGCTGATCACCGTGATCGATGCTAGGCCCTAGTAAAGGGGCCTGCCGGGGCAAGGACGACACGGGACACGCATGATCGGGCGCTTGAATCACGTCGCCATCGCCGTCAAGGACCTCGCCGCGGCGACGGCCGTGTACAAGAACGCGCTGGGGGCGCGCGTGACGGAGCCCTTAGCGCAGCCCGAGCACGGCGTCACCGTGGTCTTCATTGCGCTGCCCAACACCAAGATCGAGCTTTTGGAGCCGCTCGGGGCGAATTCGCCGATCGCCAAGTTTCTCGAGAGAAATCCGGATGGCGGCATCCACCACGTGTGCTACGAGGTCGACGACATCCTCGCCGCTCGGGATCGTCTGAAAGCAGAAGGCGCGCGCGTCCTCGGCGACGGCACGCCGAAGATCGGCGCCCACGGCAAGCCGGTCTTGTTCCTGCATCCTAAGGATTTTTGCGGAACGCTGACCGAGCTCGAGCAGGCCTGATCGGGCAGTAGGCAGTAGAAATACATGCTAAGCCTCCGCTGTTGCCCCCACTGCCTACTGCCATATACCCATTGCTCGCGTGCACGGAGTTCACGATGAGCCTCGCGTTCGGCTTCGCCCTCTATCTCATGATCTGGTGGACGTCGCTGTTCGCCGTGCTCCCGTTCGGCGTCAAGACGCAAGGCGAGCAGGGCACGGTGGTTCCGGGCACGCCCGCGAGCGCTCCGGCCAAGCCGCGCCTGCTCAGGGTTTTTCTCATCAATACCATCGTGGCGTCGGTCGTGTTCGCGATCGTATGGACGGCGCTCGAGTACGACTGGATCGGCACCTATGCCATGCCGCCGCCGGTGCCGGCGCCTTAGGACCTGCTGGGCAGGGGAATTCGAGACCTCTCCCTCCCCATGTGCGCCGGGCCTTTGCGCGCATCGCATCGGACCCGGCAAAGCTCGCGCGGGGACGCCAAAAAGCAAAGAGCAAGGCGGACGCCTTGCTCCTGCAGACACCTGGCACTTCGTTGTAACGCCAGACGGCGAGATTGGCGCCGTCACACCGGCCTTCAGCTCCGAGCCGCGCACGCCTCGGTTCTGCGGCCTTTTTCTCCCTAGACCTGGGCCCCGAGCCTGTTGATCATTGGCCGCGTACCCTTGTCACTCAACGGCGCGCACCATAACCGATGAGCAGTTCACTGTCACGGGGGGCGATGAAAAAAAGACTGCCGCCCAAGCTAGTTGCGGCGCCTGCGGGCGAGGCGGCGCGCACTCTCTGGCGCGGCCCCCCGGAGCCCCTCGGCGCGCGAACGGGTGTTGTGATGGGGCCACCCGTTGTTGCCGAGGGGCCCAATCCTGGCTATTGACGGCCGAAAGAGCGGTGCTGCCGGAGGTCCGGATTTCCCTGCGTCGTGAGGCGCCTTGTGCGGCCCCGCGCTATCGTGCAGCGTCAATGAAGATCAAGGCTCATGCACCTCTCTCGCTACTTCCTGCCGGTCTTGCGCGAGACTCCCAAAGAGGCCGAGATCGTCTCCCATCAACTGATGCTGCGCACCGCCATGATCCGCCAGTCGGCCGCGGGCATCTACTCGTGGCTGCCGCTCGGGCTCAAGGTGCTCAAGAAGATCGAGCAGATCGTGCGCGAGGAACAAAACCGGGCCGGAGCCATCGAGCTCCTGATGCCGACCATTCAATCGGCCGACCTGTGGCGCGAGAGCGGGCGTTACGACGCCTACGGCAAGGAGATGCTGCGCATCGAGGACCGGCACCAGCGGGACATGCTGTTTGGGCCCACGGCGGAAGAAGTGATCACGGCGATCGTCCGCGACAGCATCAAGAGCTACAAGGACCTGCCGAAGAACCTCTACAACATCCAGTGGAAGTTCCGCGACGAGATCAGGCCGCGCTTCGGGGTCATGCGCGGGCGCGAGTTCTTGATGAAGGATGCCTATTCCTTCGATCTCAACGTCGAGGGCGCGCGCGCCGCCTATCGGCGCATGTTCGTGGCCTATTTGCGCACGTTCGCGCGCATGGGCCTCAGATCGGTGCCGATGGCGGCCGATACGGGCCCGATCGGCGGCGATCTCTCCCACGAATTCATCATTCTCGCCGACACCGGCGAAAGCCAAGTGTTCTGCCACAAGGACTTGATCGAGGGGGAGATCCCGCCCGCGGATACCGACTTCAACGGCGACCTTTGGCCAATCGTCAAGGCGTGGACGTCGAGGTACGCGGCAACCGACGAGAAGCACGATGCCGAGCGGTTCGCGGCGGACGTGCCCGAGGCCAAGCGCGTCACCGCGCGCGGCATCGAGGTCGGCCACATCTTCTACTTCGGCACCAAGTACTCCGAGCCCATGGGCTGCCGCGTGCAGGGGCCCGACGGGCAGCAGATTACGGTCGAGATGGGCTCCTACGGCATCGGGGTCTCGCGTCTCGCGGGCGCCATTATCGAGGCGAGCCACGACGAAGCAGGCGTCATCTGGCCCGTGCCCGTGGCGCCGTTCGAGATCGGCCTCATCAATGTCAAGGCCGGAGACCGCGCGACGGACGAAGCCGCAGCCGGGCTCTACGACAAGCTGCGCAAGGCCGGCCTCGAGGTCCTCTACGATGATACCGGGGAGCGGGCCGGAGCCAAGTTCGCGACCATGGATTTGATCGGTCTGCCCTACCAGCTCGTGGTCGGCCCCAAGGGTGTCAAGGCGGGCGAGGTGGAGGTGAAGAGCCGCAAGACGGGGGCCCGCGAGACGCTATCTCTCGAAGCGGGGGTCGATCGGGTCATCGATCTCGTCACAAGGGAGCGGGTTTTAGTGTAGGAGATCGCGTGTCCGCCATGCGCGCTCGCATGCGGGCCGGTTCCATTGCAGCAGTCCGCTCGCCCCCGGTGGGGTGGGCAGGGATTTAGTGAAGAGACGGGAGAGAAGCCTTGTCAGGCGCTCGAGCAACAGTTTCGCGGGGGAATCCCATGGCCGGCCTGCGTCCCGGACCATGCGCGGGCGACGGGCGGGGATCGGGGCCATGACGGCGCCCGCGGACACCAGGCCGTTCGCGCCCTTCGAGTGGCTGCTGGCCTCGCGCTACCTGCGCGCGCGGCGCAAGGAAGGACTGATCTCGGTCATCGCCGGCTTCTCCTTTCTCGGCATCATGCTCGGCGTTGCGACCCTGATCATCGTCATGGCGGTGATGAACGGCTTCCGCAAGGATCTGTTCGCCAAGATCCTCGGCCTCAACGGCCACATTGTCGTCTACCGGGTCGGCCAGCCGTTCACGGACTTCCCGGACATTGCGAGCCGGCTGGCGGGCGTTCCCGGCGTCAAGAAGACAATCCCCCTGGTCGAGGCGCAGGTGATGGTCTCATCCAGCGTGCAGGCTCTGGGAGGCCTCGTGCGCGGCGTCAACGAGGAGAGCTTGAAATCGCTGCAGCTTGTGGCCCGCAATATCCGCTACGGCACCATCGACAGCTTCGATCGCCAATCGGGGATCGCGATCGGGATGCGGCTCGCCAATGCATTGCGAGTGAACGTCGGCGATACCGTGACCGTGGTCAGCCCGCGCGGGGCTGCAACGCCGTTCGGAGTAGCGCCGCGATCGAAGCCCTATACCATCGCCGCCATCTTCGAGCTCGGCATGTCCGAATACGACAAGTCCGTGATCTTCATGCCGCTCGCCGAGGCGCAGCGCTACCTGTCCAAGGGCGGCGAGATCGATGTGCTCGAGGTCGTCGTCGAGGATCCGGAGAAAGTCGATCAGTACGCCGTGAAGATCAAGGAGGCGGGCGGCGCGGCCATAGCCGTCACCGATTGGCGGCAGCGCAACGAGACGTTCTTCACCGTGCTCGAGGTGGAGCGCAACGTGATGTTCATCATTCTGTCTCTGATCGTGCTCGTCGCTGCCTTGAACATCATCTCCGGACTGATGATGCTGGTGAAGGACAAAGGGCGCGATATCGCGATTCTGCGCACCATGGGCGCCACCAAAGGCGCCGTCATGCGCGTGTTTCTCATCACCGGCGCCTCGATCGGCGTCGTCGGCACGCTCGCCGGCCTGTTGCTGGGCATTGTGTTCTGCGAGCACATCGAGGAGATCCGCAAGCTTGTGTCGTGGCTTTCGAACACCCGCCTCTTCGATCCCAACGTCTATTACCTGACCAAGCTGCCGGCCGAGATCAATCCCGTCGAAACCACGTCCATCGTCGTCATGGCGCTCGTCCTGTCCGTGCTTGCGACGCTTTATCCGTCCTGGCGGGCCTCGCGGCTCGACCCCGTCGAGGCCCTTCGCTACGAGTGAGGATGCGAGTGGCGACCACCATCACCGGGGCGGTACTGCGGCTCGAGGGGCTCAAGCGATCGTTCCGCCAGGGCTCACGCGAGATCCACGTGCTGGTGGGTGCGTCCGCAGAGGTTGCACGCGGCCAGTCGGTGGCCCTCGTCGGGCCGTCGGGGGCCGGCAAATCGACGCTGCTGCACATCGCGGGGCTGCTCGAGACGCCGGACTCGGGGCGCGTCGTCATCGCCGGCAACGACTGCGCCCGGCTCGACGACGGCGGGAGGACGCGCGTGCGGCGCGCGGACATTGGCTTCATCTACCAGTTCCATCAGCTGCTGCCGGAGTTTTCCGCCCTCGAGAATGTCGTGCTGCCGCAGATGATCCTGGGGCGGCGCCGGCGCGCGGCGGAGGATCGCGCACGCGAGCTCCTGTCCGCTGTCGGGCTCGCCGAGCGCCTCGATCACAGGCCGGCGCAGCTCTCGGGCGGCGAGCAGCAGCGCACCGCGATCTGCCGCGCCCTCGCCAACAATCCGAAGCTCATTCTCGCCGACGAGCCGACCGGCAATCTCGATCCCGGGACCTCCGAGGTGGTATTCCAGGAGCTCATTGCGCTGTTCCGAAATCGAGGCGTCGCGGCGCTGATCGCGACCCACAACCTCGCTCTCGCCCGGCGCATGGACCGTGTGCTGCTGCTCGAGAACGGCGTTCTCGTCGAGGTTGCGCCGGGCGATGTGCACTGATGCCGGACCGCGACCGCACGCCGATTTCATGGCATAAGTGCATTCGGCGCCTTGCACAAAAGCGCCGGGGCCAGTGCATTTGCATCCATGAACGCTCCGATTCGAACGTTGGCGTCTGACGGAGGGGCCGCATCGAGGGCGCCCGCCGCGCTGAGGTTCGTGCACGTTAAGGTGCATTCGGCCTACTCGCTGCTCGAGGGCGCGCTGCCGATTGCCAGGCTCGCCAAGCTTGCCGTGGAGCACGGCTTTCCCGCGCTCGGGCTCACCGACACCAACAATCTGTTCGGCGCGCTCGAGTTCTCGGAGAAGCTCGCGGCCGCAGGGGTGCAGCCGATCATCGGCGTCTCGCTCGCGACCGACTTCGACGATCGTCCGCGTGCTCAAGGCACCGTGGCCGGCGCCCCCCCGCAACCTGCCGGCCACGCAGGCGGCCGGCTCGGCCGGCTCGCGCTCCTTGCCATGAGCGAGCGCGGCTACACGAATCTGATGAAGCTCGTGAGCCAGGCGCATCTCGGCACGAGCGACACCGACGGCCCGCACACGAGGCTGACCGAACTCGGCGCGCGGGCGGAGGGTTTGATCGCGCTGACCGGGGGGCCGGACGGACCCATCGATCGAGCCTTGAGCGATGGACAGTTGGCGCTCGCCGAGGCGCGGCTGACTGAGCTCAAACGCGTTTTCCGCGACCGGCTCTACGTCGAGGTGCAGCGCCATGGGCTCAAGGGGGAGACGGAGGTCGAGCCCCAGCTCCTGGCGCTTGCCTGCCGGCTCGAGCTGCCGCTGGTCGCGACCAACGAGGCGTATTTCGCGGCTCGCGACGACTACGAGGCGCACGACGCGCTCTTGTGCATCGCAGGCGGCCACACCGTCGGCGACGACAACCGGCGCCGGCTTTCCCGCGAGCACGACTTCAAGAGCGCGGAAGAGATGGCGGCGCTGTTCGCCGATTTGCCCGAGGCGCTCGAGAGCACGATCGAGATTGCCAAGCGCTGCGCGTTCCGCCCTACGGGCCGGGCGCCCATCCTGCCGCGCTTCGTCGAGACGAAGGCGGGCACGAGCGAGGCAAAGCAGCTTGCCGCGGAGACCGCGGAGCTGCAACGCCAGGCGCAAGAGGGCCTCGCGGCACGCCTTGCCGCCCAGCCGCCCGCGCCGGGCTTCACGGCGCAGGATTACTGGAAGCGCCTCGACTTCGAGGTCGAGATGATCGCCAAGATGAAGTTCCCCGGCTACTTCCTGATCGTCGCCGACTTCATAAAGTGGGCGAAAGCGCACGCCATCCCCGTTGGCCCCGGGCGCGGCTCGGGCGCGGGCTCGGTCGTTTCTTGGGCGCTCACCATCACCGACCTCGATCCCTTGCGCTTCGGCCTGCTGTTCGAGCGCTTCCTCAATCCCGAGCGCGTGTCGATGCCCGATTTCGATATCGACTTCTGCCAAGACCGGCGCGACGAGGTGATCCGCTACGTGCAGCAGAAATACGGGCGCGATCGCGTGGCGCAGATCATCACGCACGGGAAATTGCAGGCCCGCGCCGTGTTGCGCGACGTGGGCCGCGTGCTCCAGATGCCCTACGGCCAGGTCGACAAGCTGTGCAAGCTCGTCCCCAATAATCCGGCGAGCCCGTGGGGCTCGCCGACGCCATCGCCGGCGAGCCGAAGCTCGAGGAGGCGCGCCGAACCGATCCGCTCGTGGCGCGCCTGTTCGCGATCGCAGAGAAGCTCGAAGGGCTCTATCGCCACGCCTCGACGCACGCCGCCGGCATCGTGATCGCGGACCGGCCGCTGGACGAGCTCGTGCCGCTCTACCGGGACCCGAAGTCGGATGCGCCGGTCACTCAGTTCAACTGGAAGATGGTCGAGGCCGCGGGCCTCGTGAAATTCGATTTTCTCGGGCTCAAGACGCTGACCGTGCTCAAGAAAGCCGCAGACCTCGTCGCCAGAGGGCGTGGCATCGAGATCGACCTTTCGCGGCTACCCCTCGACGACAAGAGGACGTTCGAGCTTCTCGCCCGCGCCGACACGGTGGGGGTGTTCCAGCTCGAAAGCACGGGCATGCGCGAGAGCCTGAAGCGGCTCAAGCCCGACCGCTTCGAAGACATCATCGCCATGGTCGCCCTGTACCGGCCCGGCCCCATGGACAACATCCCGACCTACATCAACCGCAAGCACGGCGAGGAGCCGCTCGACTGCCTGCACCCGATTTTGGAGCCGATCCTGCGCGAGACCTACGGCGTCATCATCTACCAAGAGCAGGTGATGCAGATCGCGCAGGCAATGGCCGGCTATTCGCTCGGCGAAGCCGACCTCCTGCGCCGCGCCATGGGCAAGAAGGACAAGGCCGAGATGGCGAAGCAGCAGTCGCGCTTCGTCGAAGGGGCGGTCGAGAACGCGGTCAGGCGCGACGACGCCGCCTACATCTTCGAGCTGGTGGACAAGTTCGCGGGCTACGGTTTCAACAAGTCGCACGCGGCCGCTTATGCGCTGGTCAGCTACCACACCGCCTACATGAAGGCGAACTTCCGCGAGGAGTTTCTCGCCGCGTCCATGACGCTCGACGCGTCGAACACCGACAAGCTCGCCATGTTCGCGGCCGAGGCGAAGAGGAGCGGCATCAGGGTTCTGCCGCCGTGCGTCAACGCGTCCGAGGTCGATTTTCTCGCCGACGCTCCCGCGGCGGGCAAGGAGCGCGGCGCCATCCGCTACTCGCTCGCGGCCTTGCGAAACATCGGCGCGTCGGCCGTCGCGACGATCGTGGAAAGCAGAAAAGCCAAGGGACCGTTCAGGTCGCTTTCGGATTTCGCCGCGCGCCTCAACACCAAGGCCTTGAACAAGCGCGCGCTCGAGACGCTGGCCGCGGCCGGGGCCTTCGACGCGCTCGAGCCCAATCGCGCGCTCGTCCACGCCAACGTCGAGGGCATGATCGCACTCGCGAACCGGGTCGAATCCGACACGGCGGCCGGCATCAGCGACCTGTTCGGGGCGGGCGGTGCGGCGCCGGCGCTCGATCTCAGGCCGGCGGCGGCGTGGACGCCGATCGAGCGCTTGGCCCACGAGTTCGAGGCGGTGGGCTTCTTCCTCTCCGGGCACCCGCTCGACCAGTACGAGAGGGCGCTTGCGAAACTCGGGGTTCGCCGCTTCACCGAGTTCGAGGCTCAGATGAGCCGCGGCGCGGCGATCGGGCGGCTCGCGGGCATCGTCATCTCGGCCCGTGAGCGGCGCTCGGCAAAAGGCAACAAGTTCGCCTTTGCCCTGTTCTCGGACACGACCGGGCAGTTCGAGGCGGTGGTCTTTTCGGATACGCTCGCCCAGTGCCGCGAGCTCCTGGAGCCGGGCACGCCGGTCTTGCTCACGGTCGAGGCCGAGCACGACGGCGAGACCCTGAAGATGCGCGCCCAAAGCGTGGAAGCGCTCGACACGGCGGCAGCGGCCCTCGAGCAGGGCCTCAAGGTCATCCTCGATTGCGTCTTAGTTGCGGGACAGGGGGTGGCGCTTTCAGACCTCAAGAGCAAGCTGCGGCCCGGAGCAGGGACTCAGCGCAAGGGGGGCGAGGTGCGCCTGGTCCTCCCCCTCGGCGACCGAGGCCGCGAGGTCGAGTTCGTGATCCCCGGCCGCTACGATGTCTCCCCGGCCGCCGCCGGCCGCCTCTCGACCGTCCCCGGCGTCGTGGAGGTCGTCGAGATTTGAGCCGGTAGGGGGCCGCTTGGGGGGCCCCGATTGGCGCGCACCCCCTCTCCCCGCAAGCGGGGAGAGCGGGATTGTTGGCGCTACTTCACGAACCGGTCGTAGAGGCCGAGCGCGATCTCGAGTCCGATGAGGGCGATGATGTACCACTCGAGGCGGTGGCTGGTTCGCGTCGCCATCAGGTCGGTGATGGTGTCGGCGGTCTCGCGGATGACCTCGAGCTTGCGCTCGATCGCGCGCCCGCGCGCGGTCAAATCGTATTCGTCGGCGAGCTTGGCCCAGAAGCGCTCGAGCTCGGGATGATCCCAGAGCACGTCCGGCTTGTCGACGAGGTCGATGCGCCCGGCGAGACGCTGCTGGATCGAGAGCGCTTCCCCGATCTGCTCGAGGAGCGCCGCGCGCGGCCCCGGCGGCAGCCGGCGCGCCTTGAGGCTCTGCGCGAGCGAGTCGATGCGGTCGAAGGCGGTGGCGATGCGCCGCTCGTCCCAGGCCAGCGACACGCTCGTGGCGAGGGCCTGGGCAACGAGGAGCAGCCGGTTCGGATCGGCGCTCTTGATCTGGATGGCGCCCGAGGCCCCGATTAGCTCGTCGTCCTCGGGCTTGACCGCGAGGCGCGTGGTCTCGCTCTCGCCCTCCGCCATGCGCCCGGCAATGCGCGGCGCGAGGGGGCGGGTGAGCTCCTCCTCCTCGATCGGCGTCATGTTGATGAACACGGCGACGCCGGACTTGAAGAGGACGGCCGTCCCGCCGCTTCCGGTCCGGAACGCGAGCGGGTTGCTCGAGAACGCGTCGGCGCGCTCGAGGCCCTTGATGTCGAGACCTTCACCGAGCTGCAGCGCCCGGACCGGAATTTCGCCAACGTTCATGTCGCGCGGTCGTCCATGTCACTCTGGCTTCCTTCGCGAGCGGCGGCTCGACGAAGGCTTGCCGGGAACGCCTTGTCAAGACGAGTGAGGCGCGCTAAACACCCGCCATCTCGCACGCGAACCCTGCGCCGGGTGGACCCAAAGCCCCATCCCGTCGCTCCGGTGGATGCCCCGGTGTGCCGGTCGCGAAATTCCTATCCAGGGATTTCGCGATAATCAGGACACGGAGGCGTCTTCTCAGGGGTTCGCGGAGGCTCAACCGGAAAAGGAAGCTCCGCACATGTCCGTGCCGGCATTCAACATGCGCCAGCTCTTGGAGGCCGGCGTTCACTTCGGCCATCAGTCGCACCGCTGGAACCCGAAGATGGCGCCGTTCATCTACGGCGCCCGCAACAACATCCACATCGTCGACCTCACGCAGACGACGCCACTGCTCCACCAGGCCCTGGTCAAGGTCTCGGATACGGTGGCGGGCGGCGGGCGGGTGCTGTTCGTGGCCACGAAGCGCCAGGCCTCCGACGCCATCGCGGATGCCGCTAAACGCTCGGCCCAGTATTACATCAACCATCGCTGGCTCGGCGGCACGCTGACCAACTGGAAGACGATCTCGCAGTCGATCAGGCGCTTGCGCCAGCTCGAGGACATCCTCGCCGATCCGCAGGGCCGCACCAAGAAAGAGGTGCTCACCATCCAGCGCGAGCGCGACAAGCTGAACCAGGCGCTCGGCGGCATCAAGGACATGGGCGGCGTGCCCGATCTCTTGTTCGTCATCGACACCAACAAGGAGAGCATCGCCATCAAGGAGGCGCGCAAGCTGTCGATCCCGATCGTGGCCATCGTCGATACCAATTGCGATCCCGACGGCATAGAGTTCCCCGTGCCGGGCAACGACGACGCCGGGCGTTCGATCACGCTCTATTGCGATCTCGTCGCGCGCGCGGCGATCGACGGGCTGGAGAGAAGCCAGACGGCGGCCGGCGTCGACATCGGTGCGGCCGAGGCACCCCCGGCCGAAGCCGTGCCCGACGTCACACCGTTCAAGGGCATCGAGGCTCCGCGCGGAGAGGCCGACGACTTGAAGCGCATCGACGGTATCACCCCCAAGCTCGAGCAGAAGCTCAATGATGCCGGCGTCTACCATTTCTGGCAGATCGCCGATCTCGATGCCGACACCTTGAAAAGCCTCGACCGGCTGCTCAGGCTCAAGGGGCAGACCGAGAACGACAACTGGATCGCCCAGGCCAAGAAGCTCGTCGAGGCTTCCGCCGTATGAAGGTGATCGAATGGCGAGTGGCGAATAGCGAGTAGAAAAACGGGGACGGAGCCTTTGGCAAGCCTCGATTGTCTTCCGCCTGTTCCTGGCTCGCCATCCTATTCCCTATTCGCCATTCGCTATTCGCCACTCGCTATTCGCTAATTAGCTGTTCGCCACTTGGCGAGAAGGAACCGTCATGAGCCACATTACCGCCAGCATGGTTAAGGAGCTGCGCGACAAGACCGGCGCCGGCATGATGGACTGCAAGCAGGCTCTGACGGAAAGCGGCGGCGACCTGGAGACGGCCATCGATTGGCTCAGGAAGAAGGGGCTCTCGAAGGCGGCCAGGAAGTCCGATCGCATCGCGGCTCAGGGCCTGATCGGCGTCGTCTCGGACGGCACGGCCGGGGCGGTTGTGGAGGTCAATTCCGAGACCGACTTCGTGGCTCGCAACAGCGAGTTCCAGGACATGGTGAGGAGGATCGCCTCGCTCGCGGCGAAAGCCAAAGGCGACATGGGCGCGCTGCTCGCCGCCGGCTACCCCGGCACCTCGCGCACCGTCGAGACGCACGTGAAGGAGATGGTCGCGACCATCGGCGAGAACATGGGGGTGCGCCGTACGGCGGCGCTCGCAACGGACAAGGGCGTCATCGCCGACTACGTCCACAACAAGGCGGGCGAGGGGCTCGGCAAGATCGGCGTGCTCGTCGCTCTCGAAAGCACAGGCGACAAGGGGAAGCTCACCGCGCTCGGCCGCCAGATTGCAATGCATATCGCTGCCGCGAGCCCGCTCGCCGTCACGCCGGAAGAGCTCGACAAGAGCGTGGTCGAAAAGGAGCGCGCCATCTATCGCGAGCAGGCGCAGGCGTCCGGCAAGGCGCAGGACATCGTCGAGAAAATGGTCGAGGGCCGCTTGAGGAAGGAGTTCTTCGGCCAGGCCGCGCTCATGAACCAGGTGTTCGTGATCGACGGCAAGGCGACGGTCGCCGAAGCCGTGAAGGCGGCCGAGCAGACGGTCGGCGCCCCGATCAGGATAGCGGGCTTCGTCCGCTACGCCTTGGGCGAAGGCATCGAGAAAAAGGCCGAGGATTTTGCCGCCGAGGTCGCGAAGGCGGCGGGGGCGGCCGCGCCCCCGGCCAAGAAGGACCAGAAGCAAGCCCCCGCGGAGCGGGCACCGGGGACGAAAACGGCGGCCAAGACCGGCCAGCCGAAGACGCCCGCGGACGCTCCCTCGGGCTCGAAGCCTTCTGGCAAGAAGAAGAGATAGCTCAATAGATTAGCCCAGCCGGCCGATCGAACCTCGATCGGCCGACATTCTGCTGGAGCCTTTTTCGGGAGGCGGGCCCATCCAGCGTCCCACCCGGCCGCCCAGCGACAGCAGCCTTGGGTTGGGGCGCGTTTGGGTGGGGAGCGCAGCGGCTAGGTCGTTCCGCGCCAGCGGGAAACGCTCTACTCTTAAGGGCAATGAAGGCAGGAGGCCGGCATGGCGGCAGCTGCGACGGCGCTCAAATACAAGCGCCTGCTCTTGAAGCTCTCGGGCGAGGCGCTGATGGGCAAAGGCGCCTACGGCGTCGAGATGAGCGTTGTCGACCGGCTCGCTCGCGATGTGTCCGAGGCCGTCGGCGCCGGCTGCCAGATCGCCATCGTCATCGGCGGCGGCAACATCTTCCGCGGCCTCGAGGGTGCAGCAAAGGGTATGGATCGTGCGACGGCCGACTACATGGGCATGCTGGCCACCGTCATGAATGCCCTCGCCTTTCAGAATGCGCTCGAGCATTTGAAGACGCCGGTTCGCGTGCTCTCGGCCATTCCGATGCCGACCGTGTGCGAATCCTATACGCGCCCGCGGGCGCTCTACCAGCTCGAGAAGGGCCGCGTGGTGATCTTCGCGGCCGGCACCGGCAATCCGTTCTTCACGACCGATACGGCGGCGACGCTGCGCGCGATCGAGATGAACTGCGATTGCGTGGCCAAGGCAACCCAGGTCGACGGCGTCTACTCGGGCGATCCGAAACGGGATGCGACCGCGGTTCGCTTCGACCGGTTAACGTACGCCGAGGTGCTGGCGCGCGACCTCAGGGTGATGGACGGAGCCGCGATCGCGCTTGCTCGGGACAATCGACTTCCGGTAATTGTGTTCTCGATCGAGGAGCAAGGGAACCTCCTCAAGGTGTTACGGGGCGCTGCCCGCGCCACCGTCATCGAGGCTGCGGCCTGACGGCGGCGGGAGCGGCTGCCGGCTGGCATGGGCGTCCTGGCTCGCACTTCGGGCGGTGTCGCTCGACCGTCGAACATGAGGCGAGGCCGCCCCCTCGAGACTGAAGGAGAGGCACGTGTCGCTGACGACGTTCGATCTCAAGGATATGGAAAAGCGCATGCGGGCGTCCCTCGACGGTCTCAAGCGCGAGTTGTCCGGCTTGAGGACCGGCCGGGCCAACGCCGCTTTGCTCGAGCCGGTGCAGGTGACCGTCTACGGGACCAAGATGCCCATCAATCAAGTGGCCACGATCACAGTGCCCGAAGCGCGACTGATCACGGTGCAGGTTTGGGACAAGAGCAACGCCCAGGCGGTCGACAAGGCGCTCCGGGAGGCCAATCTCGGCGTCAACCCGATTCTGGACGGCGCCATCATACGGCTGCCCATTCCGGCGCCGACCGCCGAGCGGCGCCAGGAGCTCGCCAAGCAGGCGCACAAGTACGCCGAGAACCATCGGGTGGCGGTCCGTAACGTGCGCCGCGATGGCATGGAGCTTCTGAAGAAGCTCGAGAAGGACGGCAAGATGAGTGAGGACGAGCACCACAAGAACGCGGCCAAGGTGCAGGAGCTGACCGACAAGCTGGTGAAGGAGATCGACGCGACGCTCGCTGCAAAGGAGTCCGAGATTCAAAAGGTGTGACCGGAGCGCCCGCCTGCGCCCCGGGCCGGGCGCGGGCAGGAGGGCGGCGCCAACGCGGCCCTCGCCTTGGTTTGGAAGCAAAGCTCAGAGCCCCGTGGCCGACAGCAAGCAGAAACTCGAGAGAGGTGGGGCGGCGCAACAAGCGCCGCGCCATGTCGCCATCATCATGGACGGCAACGGGCGCTGGGCCAGCGAGCGCGGGATGCCGCGCTCGCTCGGGCATCGCTCCGGCGTCGAGGCCGTGCGGCGCACGGTCAAGGCCGTGATCGAGCTCGGCATTGCCTATCTCACCATCTACAGCTTCTCGTCCGAGAACTGGTCGCGCCCGGCCGACGAGATCGACGACCTGATGAGCCTCATGAAGCGGTTCATCCGGCGCGACCTCGCGGAGCTGCATCAAAACAACGTGCGCCTGGTCGTGATCGGCGAGCGCGGCAACGTCGAGCCGGAGATGATGGCGCTGATCGACGAGGCTCGCGAGCTGACGCGCGCCAACACGGGTCTGACGCTGGTCATCGCCTTCAACTACGGATCGCGTGCCGAGATCGCCAAGGCGGCTAGCCGGCTCGGCGAGGAGGTCGCCGCCGGCCGGCTCGATCCCAAGGACATCACGCCGGAGCGGCTCGCGGGGGCACTCGATACGGCCGACCTTCCCGATCCGGATCTTTTGATCCGAACCGGCGGAGAAATGCGCCTCTCGAACTTCCTGCTTTGGCAATGCGCTTACACCGAGCTCGTGTTCCTCGAAGCTTATTGGCCGGATTTCGGCCGTGAGCTCTTGGAAGAGGCGATCGCGCAATATCACGCGCGCGAGCGCCGCTTTGGCGGGCTCTCGAAGCGATCGACGGCTTGAGGGGCGCACGATGGAGGACGATATCGCCCCCGAGGAGGCGGATGTGAGCGAGGCGGGAGGGCTCTCGGGCGATTTCGGCACGCGACTTCTCTGGGGCGTCCTGTTCGCCGTGATCGCGATAGGCCTCGCTTACGCCGGGCAGCTTGCGTTCGCGCTTCTCGTCTTGCCGGTGACGGTTGTGATGAGCTGGGAATGGGCGCGGGTCGTGAGGGGCACCGAATTCGATCTGACGCTCGTCGTGCATGCCGTGGTCGTGGCGGTGGGCGCGATTTTGACAGCGTTCGGCTACGCGGCTCTGGGTCTTGCCGCGCTCGTGATCGGGGCCATCATCGTGCTGCCGCTGCAGTTCGGGGAACGACCGCTGGTTTCGGCCGCTGGCGTGGTGTATACGGGGCTTCCGGCCGTGGCGCTCCTTTGGTTGCGCGGCAACGAGCCGATGGGCTTTCTCGCAGTGCTGTTCATCTTCCTCGTCGTGTGGACGGTCGACACCGCGGCCTTCCTCGCCGGCCGGCTCATCGGCGGACCGAGGCTCGCCCCGCGCATATCGCCGAAAAAGACGTGGGCGGGGCTCGCGGGCGGCGTGATCGCGAGCGTTATCGCCGGGGCCATGTTCGGTTATTTCGCTGGCCTGTCGCCATCGGTGCTGGCGGTCAGCGGGTTCGTGATGGGCCTCATCGCTCAGGGGGGCGACCTCGGGGAATCGGCGCTCAAGCGCGCGTACGGTGTCAAGGACGCGAGCAACTTGATCCCGGGCCACGGCGGCCTCATGGACCGGACGGACGGACTGGTGGCGGTGGCCGTGGCGGCGGCGCTGATCGCGCTGTTCGTCGATGCGCACGCGCCCGCCGAGGCGCTGTTCGCGCGCTTTTGGGAGTAGTCTCGAACCGGCTCACCGAAGGGAGCTAGTACCCACTTTCAGTGAAGGACGCTACGTATGACGACAGAGGATGGCCGGATGCCAGAAAGGACGGCGCAGGCGATGGCTGTCCATCGGCAAGCCGTCCTGACGCCGCAGCCGGCCATCCTCTGTCGCCCGAAGGGTCGCGGCCACCGGGCACCCGGTTCGTCGCCGCCGCTCACCGATGATCGGGCATCGGTTTCGCGACGGCTCCTGCCGGATCGCCGCGGTGATCCGCGATCAGACGTGGCGTCCTTCACTGAAAGCGGGTACTAGGCAAGCATGCTGCGTTTGGCAACCGCCGCCGAGGAGCCGAGGTCCGAAATCGGGCCATCGCGCAAGAGCCTCGTCGTGCTCGGCGCTACGGGCTCGATCGGCGAGAGCACGCTCGATGTGGTCGGGCGCACGCCGGAAGCCTTCGACGTGGTCGCATTGACCGCTCAGACCAGCGCCGCCCGGCTCGCCGAGCTTGCGATCCGACACCGGGCGCGGCTCGCCGTGATCGGCGAGGAAGCCCACTACCGGGAGCTGAAGGAGCATCTCCAGGGCACCGGGATCCGCGTCGCTGCGGGCGAGGAGGCTCTGGCGGCAGCCGCGGCCGAGCCCGCCGATTGCGTGATGGCGGCGATCGTCGGGGCGGCGGGCTTGAAGCCCACGTTTGCGGCCGCGCGCCAGGGCCGCCGCCTGGCCCTCGCCAACAAGGAGAGCCTGGTCTCCGCAGGCGAGGTGTTTCTGGCCGAGGTCGAGAGGGCCGGCACGGAGCTTATCCCTGTCGACAGCGAGCACTCGGCGGTGTTTCAGGCTCTGGCAAACGTCGACCCGTGCTCGATCGAGCGCATCACGCTCACCGCGTCCGGCGGCCCGTTCAGGACCTGGAGCAAGGAGCGGCTCGCGCGGGCGACACCCGCCGAGGCCGTTCAGCACCCCAATTGGTCGATGGGGGCCAAGATCAGCATCGATTCGGCGACCTTGATGAACAAGGGGCTGGAGCTGATCGAGGCTCACCATCTGTTTCCGGTCGAGCCGCATCAGCTCGGCGTGATCGTCCATCCGCAATCGGTCGTGCACTGCCTGGTCGCGATGACGGACGGCTCGGTGCTGGCACAACTCTCCTGTCCCGACATGAGAACACCAATCGCGCTGGCGCTGGCATGGCCGGCCCGCTTTAGGACCGAGACCGAACGCCTCGATCTCGTGAAGCTGCACCACCTTTCGTTCGAGGCGCCGGACGAGGAGCGATTTCCGGCGCTCAAGCTTGCGCGCGCGGCGCTCGAGCGGGGCAAGACCGCGCCGGCCGTGCTCAACGCGGCCAACGAGATCGCGGTCCAGGCATTCCTTGACGGCCGGATCGGCTTCCTTGATATCGCCGCAACTGTGGAGTCGTGTCTCGAGGCGGCCGAGCAGAGGGGATTCGTGGCCGCCGTCCACTCGCTCGAGGATGTGCTGGCCGTCGACCGCGAGGCGCGCCTCATGGCCCTATCCAAGATCGGGCCCTGTCGATGATCGGGCGCAGCTCTTTCGAGGTCTCGCGAGTGTTCCCCATGCAATGCGGTCAAAGGATTTGAGGCGATGATCGAAGGCATTGTAGCGGGCCTGGCGGGCCTATTTGTCAACGCCGCGGTGTTCGTGGGTGTGTTGACCCTCGTCATTTTCGTGCACGAGCTGGGGCATTTTCTCGTAGCCAGGTGGTGCGGCGTCACCGTGACGACATTCTCCATCGGCTTCGGGAAGGAAATCTGGGGCGGTTATGACCGGCACGGAACGCGTTGGCGCGTTGCTGCTGTCCCGCTTGGGGGCTACGTCAAGTTCATGGATGACGAGAACGCCGCGAGCGTGCCGTCGCGCGCCGCGCTCGAGCGTCTCGGCCGCGACCCGAGGCCGGGCTCGTTCCGCGACAAGCCGGTATGGCAGCGCGCCGCTGTCGTGGCCGCCGGCCCGTTGGCTAACTTCATTCTGGCCGCCCTCATTTATACCGTTGTCAATGCCGTCGTCGGCGTGCGGACGGTCAGCGCCCGCATCGATGCGATCGTCCCCGGCATGCCGGCCGCGGAGGCGGGTTTGAAGCCGGGCGACCTCATCACGTCGATCGACGGCTGGGCGATCGAAAGCCTCGACGACGTGGCGCGGGCCGTCGGCACAAGCGGTGGGCGCACGCTTGAAATCGGCGTCGACCGGGGCGGCTCGAGGCTCACCTTCGAGGTGGCGCCCGTCGTTAGGGAGCAGAAGGATCTCGGAATGACGCTCCGGGTCGGCGACATCGGCATCCGTCGCGAGATCGCGCCGCGCATCGGCGAGGTGGTGTCGGACATGCCGGCCGCGCGCGCGGGCTTCGAACCCGGGGACTTGGTGACGGCGATCGACGCAAAGCCCATCAAGAGCTTCGAGGAAATCGTCGAGATCGTTGGCGAAAGCCCAGATAAGGAGCTGAAATTCGTGGTCGAGCGGGGAGGCCGGTCGCTCGAAATCCGCGTCACGCCGATCAAGGCGCAGCAAAAGGATGGGAAGGGTAGCCTCGTCTGGCGCGGCCGGATCGGCGTGACGCCCGAACCGCCTGCCCCGCAAGCGGTTTCATTCGCCGATGCATTGCGGCTCGGTATCCGGGAGACGGTCGGGGTCATCTCGCAGACCATGGGAGGCATCACGGATATGTTCATGCGCCGTCAGTCATTCGATCAGGTCGGCGGCCCGATCATGATGGCGGAAGTCACGGCGCGGGTCCTCGACCATGGTGCCGAATGGGTTTTTCGACTGGCGGCGTTTTTCTCCGCCAACATCGGGTTGCTCAATCTGTTGCCGATCCCGGTACTGGATGGCGGACACCTTTTGTTCTACGGCATTGAAGCCGCTCGCCGGCGCCCGCTCAGTCCGAGAGCGCAAGAGATCGGCTTCCAAATCGGCTTGGCACTTGTTCTCACCTTGATGGTTTTTGCCACCTACAACGACATCGTCCGGGTCGGCAAAAGGTGGCTATTTGGGGGCGGGTAGAATGGCGCGGAACTGACGTATTCTTGCCACTTCCCAGAGGTTTACTGAATCGTTAAGAAGCATACTCTTGACGGAGTCTTCCGAGAGTGGATTCGCGGCCGCGAGGCTGCGAACGGGGGGCTTCGTCGCCAAAGGAGCAAAACGTTCGGCTCGAGACCTGGCTGCCGACAGGTCTCGTGTCCATGGGGGGATCGGCAAACAAGAAGACGAGGGCAGATCCGCGGATGCCGCAGTTTCGGATCATGTCGTGGGGGGGCTGGCGCCTAATCGTGTTGCTGGCCGTGGGCGCGCCTGCGACTTTCATTGGCCAATCCGCCGTGCTTTCGGGGGCCGCCTATGCGCAAGGCGCGGTGCGCGAGATCCGGGTCGAGGGCAATCGGCGCGTCGAGCCCGAAACCGTCCGCTCCTATTTGCAGATTTCCGTCGGCGACGCTTACGATCCGGGCAAAGTCGACCGCTCGCTGCAGGCGCTATTCGCCACCGGCCTGTTTGCCGACGTGACCATCGATAGGGATGGCAGCGCGTTGGTGGTGACCGTGGTCGAGAACCCGGTGATCAATCAGATTGCGTTCGAGGGCAACAGCGAGGTCGACACGGACACCCTGAAGAACGAGGTGCAGCTCAAGCCTCGCTCCGTGTTCACGCGCGCCAGGGTGCAGGCCGACGTGCAGCGCATCCTCGACGTCTACCGCCGGCAGGGGCGCTTTGCAGCAGCCGTCGAGCCGAAGATCATCGAGCTCGAGCAGAGCCGCGTCAATCTCGTGTTCGAGATCAACGAAGGCGGCGCGACCAAGGTGAAGGGCATCAACTTCACCGGCAATAACGCGTTCTCGGATTCGCAGCTCCGCGACATCATCTCGACGACGGAGTCCGGCTGGTTCGACTTTCTCAAGGGCACGAGCGTCTACGACCCGGACCGGCTCAATCTCGATCGTGAGCTGTTGCGCCAGTACTATCTCAAGAACGGCTATCCCGATGCGCGCGTGGTCGCGGCCAACGCCGAGCTCGACCGCGACGGGTCGGGTTTCTTCGTCAACTTCGCGGTCGAGGAAGGCGAGCCCTATACGTTCGGCAGCGTGACGATTGAAAACACGCTCCCGGGTCTCGATCCCGCATCGCTCACGGGCGAGCTCTTGACCGAGGCCGGCGATACCTACAACGGGGCGGATGTCGACAAGACCATCGAGAAGCTGACGCTGCTGACGGCCGAGCAGGGGTTTCCCTTCGCGCGGGTGCGCCCGCGGGCGGCCCCCGATCCCGCCAATCGCATGATCTCGCTCGCTTACGTCATCGACGAAGGCCCGCGCGTCTATATCGAGCGCATCAACATCATCGGTAACGAGCGCACCAAGGATCACGTGATCCGGCGCGAGTTCCGCTTGGCGGAGGGCGACGCCTACAACCCGATGCTCGTCGACCGTGCCAAGAAGCGGCTCCAGTCGCTGGGCTTTTTCAAGACTGTGGAGGTCAAGCGCCGGCCCGGATCGGCACCCGACCGCATGATCATCGACGTCGAGCTACAGGAGCAGTCGACAGGCGAGCTGTCGTTCGGCGCCGGCTACTCCACCTCCGAGGGCGTCATCGGCGACGTCAGCCTCAGCGAGCGCAACCTGTTGGGCAACGGGCAATTCCTGCGCCTCAAACTCGCCGGCTCTCTCGAGCGTTTGCAGGTCGATCTTTCGTTCACCGAGCCGCGGTTCCTCGACAAGAACCTCGCCGCCGGGTTCGATCTCTTCCACAAGGACATCGATCAAACCGAGGAATCGGGCTTTGCGAGCCGCAGGACCGGCGGCACTCTTCGCCTCGGCTTTCCGCTGTCCGAGAACTTGTGGATGCAGACGGGCTACACCTTTGACCACGCGAGCATCTACGATGACGGCTGTGCGGCGGTACCGCCAACGACCAATCAGTTGGTTTGCGAGGAACTCGCAGTAAACGGCAGCACCTCGGACACGTCGGCCCTCGGCGCCGCGCTCACCTATGACAAGAGAAACCATCCCAAGAATCCGACCAGCGGCTATTACCTGCAGCTCGCCAGCGATTTCGCGGGCCTCGGAGGCGACGTGCAGTATGTGCGTGTCGCCAGCGAGGGCCGTGCCTATTATCCGGTCACCGACAACATCACCTTTGTCGGCCGCGCCATCGGCGGGCAGATCTCGGGCTGGGGCGACGGCGACGTCCGTCTCACGGACCTGTACTACAAGGGTGGCGAAACGATCCGCGGGTTTGATCGCGCCGGCTTTGGGCCACGCGATCTCCTGACCAATGATGCGCTGGGCGGCACCACATATTGGGCCGTCACCGCCGAGCTCAGGTTTCCGTTCCCGTTCATTCCCGACGATCTCGGCTTGAGCGGGGCCGTGTTCGCGGACGCGGGCTCGCTGTTCAATGCCAACGATTTGGCCAAGTCGCTCGCGGCGGACGGCGAAATCGCTCTGGCCGACGACAGCACCATTCGCTCCTCGGTCGGGGCCAGCATCATGTGGAACTCGCCGGTCGGGCCCATTCGCATGGACTTCGCGAAGGCGCTCACCAAAGAGAACTACGACGTGGAGCAGTTCTTCCGCTTTGGTGCGCAGACCAAGTTCTGACCGTGAGCCGATGGCGTTACGCGTCCAGCGAGCGCCCCATGGCCAGTGTCGAGTAAGGCGACGCCGGCGTCGCTCGCGTTCCAACCGTTTTCCGGATACAAGACACCAATAGGCGGTGTGAGCCATGGAGCATCCCGGATTCTTCGCGAAGGCCGGGCCATTCGCCTTGGCCGAGGTCGCCCGGGCCGCCCAAGCTGAGCTGAGGAGCGGCGCCGACGGGAGCCGCAAGATCGCTGGCGTGCAGCCGCTCGGGGAGGCGGGGCCGGGCGACCTCTCGTTCCTCGACAATCGCAAGTATCTCGCTCAGCTCAAGAAAACGAGGGCCGGAGCCTGCCTCGTGGCCCCCGCGCTCGCCGGTCGCGTCCCTCAAGGGACGGTCGCGCTCGCGACCAAGGCGCCCTACAGGGGCTTCGCGCTCGCGCTGGCGCTCTTCTACCCGGATGCCATGCAGCCGAAGGTTGCCGCCGCGGGGCTCTCCGAGGTGATCGATCCTTCGGCCGAGCTCGAGGACGGAGTCGCGGTCGAGCCGGGCGCCGTGATTGGACCGCAGGCAAGGATCGGGCGCGGCACGCGCATCGCGGCGGGTGCCGTCATCGGCTACCGTGTCGCGATCGGGCGCGGATGCTATATCGGGCCGCTGGCGACGATCACGCATGCGCTGGTCGGCGACCGCGTCATTATTCACACGGGAGCGAGGATCGGTCAGGACGGGTTCGGCTTCGCCATGGGGCGCGAAGGGCACATCAAGGTGCCGCAGGTCGGCCGCGTGATCGTCCAGGACGACGTGGAAATCGGCGCCAACACGGCAATCGACCGCGGCGCCCTCAAGGACACGATTATCGGCGAAGGGACGAAAATTGATAATCTCGTTCAAATCGGGCACAACGTGGTCATTGGGCGCCACTGCGTGATCGTCGCCCACGCTGGGATTTCGGGCTCGACCGAGCTCGGCGATTACGTGGTGATGGGCGGGCAGTCCGGCACTGTCGGCCATATCAAGATCGGCTCCGGCGCTCAAGTCGCGGGCGCCTCGCATCCCAAGGACGATGTTCCGCCGGGTACGAGCGTCGGCGGCACGCCCGCCCGGCCCTTGAAACAATGGGCGCGCGAGCTTGCTGTGCTGGCGCGCCTTGCCGCGACGAAGGGCGGATCCCGGGACGACGGCGAATCCGGCGCCACGTAGCCACGTTCCGGTTTTTGGGATGGGACGGAGCACGAAGGAGATGGACGACACGACAAGGAAGCCGGCGCTCGGGAGCGCGGACATCGCCCGCGTCCTGAAGCTGTTGCCGCACCGCTTTCCCTTCCTGCTTCTCGATCGCATCTACGACATGAACGGCGACGAGAGCTGCGTCGGCCTCAAGAACGTCACGATCAATGAGCCGTTCTTCCAAGGCCATTTCCCGCAATTCCCGGTGATGCCGGGCGTGCTCATCATAGAGGGGCTCGCGCAGACGGCCGGCGCGCTGTGCGTGCACAGCTTGGGCGAGAATTACAAGGCGGAGCTCGTCTATTTCATGGGCATCGACCGGGCCAAATTCAGGAAGCCCGTGTTGCCGGGCGATCAGCTCCACTACCACGTCCGCAAGATCCGTAATCGAGGCCGCGTCTGGCGCTTCTATGGCGAGGCGAAGGTCCTGGGCCAGGTCGTGGCCGAGGCCGAGATCAGTGCCATGCTGGCGGACACGGCCGAGGCCAGAGCCTTTGCGGCGCGCAAGAATGGGTGACGAGAGGGTCCATCCCACGGCGGTCGTGGCGGCGCAGGCGAAGCTCGGCGGCGGCGTGAAGATCGGCCCGTATTGCCTGGTCGGCCCCGAGGTCACGTTGGGCGACGGCGTGGAGCTGTTCAGCCATGCGGTCGTCACGGGGCGGACGGCGATCGGGTCCGGGACGCGGATCTTTCCGTTCGCGTCCGTGGGCCATCAGCCGCAAGACCTGAAATACAAGGGCGAGCCATCGACGCTCACGATCGGCGCCGACTGCATCGTCCGCGAAGGCGTCACGATCAACCCCGGCACCGAGGGCGGAGGCATGAGGACCACCATCGGCGACCGCTGCGCCTTTCTGGCAAACTCGCACGTCGGCCACGACTGCCACGTCGGCAGCGACGTGGTGTTTTCCAACAACGTCATGCTCGCGGGACACTGCACGGTCGGTGATTTCGCTATCCTGGGCGGAGGCGCGGCCGTGATCCAGTTTGCGCGCGTCGGCGCCCATTCCTTTCTCGGGGGGATGTCGGGGCTCGAGCAGGACCTGATCCCCTACGGCATGGCGCTCGGCAACCGTGCCCATCTTTCGGGACTCAATATCATCGGGCTGCAGCGGCGCGGCTTCGCGCGCGCCGACATCCACGATCTGCGGCGGGCCTATCGCCTGTTGTTCGCCGACGAGGGGACGCTCATGGAGCGCGTTGACGACGTGGCGGCCGAGTTCAAGGACCACCAGATCGTGGTCGAGATCGTCGAGTTCATCCGCGCGGGGGGAAAGCGGTCGCTGTGCACGCCCCGCGAGGCGGCGGAGGCCTGAGAGGTAAGATGCGGGCCCCCGCGCGGCGCATCGGCATCCTGGCGGGCGGCGGAAGCTTGCCGCGCGAGGTAGCGGAGTGCGCGGCAAAGCGCGGCCACGCCGTTCACATCCTCGCCATCGAGGGCGAGGCGGAGCGGGACTTCGGGTCTGTCCCGGTGACCAGCGTGGGCTGGGGCGAGATCCATCGCATGATCCGCGTCTTGAGGGCGGCACGGGCAACGGAGCTCGTGATTGTCGGCCGGGTGCTGCGGCCCGATCTCCTGAGGATCAGGAAGGACTTGGGGTTCGTCTTGGCCTTGCCGGCAATCCTGAGCATCGTCGCGTCCGGGGGTGACGACAGCGTCTTGCGCGTCGTGGTGCGGTTCTTCGAGAGCAAAGGCTTTCGGGTGGTCGGTCCCTGCGACGTGGCGCCGGAGCTGGTCATCGAGGCAGGGCCCATGGGGCGAGCGGCTCCAGAGGGCGCCGACGTGTCGGACATTGCGCGCGGGTTCGACGTGGTTCGCGCGCTCGGCGCTCACGACATGGGCCAAAGCGTCGTGGTGACGAACGGCGCGGTCGAGGCGGTCGAAGGCGCCGAAGGCACCGATGGGATGCTCGAGCGGGTGGCGGCGGCCAGGCGCGGGGCGCGCGAGCCGCGCCGCGGGGTGCTCGTCAAGCGCACCAAGCCGGGCCAGGAGCTGCGCGTCGACATGCCGGCGATCGGGCCCGAAACAGTGGCGCGGGTGGCGGCGGCGGGGCTCAAGGGGGTCGCGGTCGAGGCGGGGCGTGCGCTGGCGGCACGGCGCGCCGAGCTCATCGAGCGCGCCGACGCGGCGTCCGTTTTCGCCGCCGGCTGGGAGGATGCAAGCGGGAACGGCGCCGCTGCGCCCGTGACGCAGGTGCTCTCCGTCCCCCGGCTCGGGCGCCTCGGGGCCGTCGCTCCCCGCGCTCGCGATCGAGCGGATATCGGCAAGGGGGCCGCGACGCTCACGGCGCTCTCTCCATTCAAGGTCGGGCGGGCGGCCGTCGTGACGCGCCGGCACGTGCTAGGAGTGGAGACGGGCGAAGGGCTGGCGGCGTTGCTTTCGCGGGTGTCTCGTCTGAGGCAGTGGGGCGATGGGCCGGCGCACCGGCGCGTCGGCGTCGCGGTGATCGCCGACGCTCGGGATGTCGACGGCGCCGCCGTGGCGGCGGCTGCGGCGGCGGGCCTCAGGGGGGTTGCCGTCATCGGCGACGGCGCAAGTGGCGATCGAATGCGAGAGGCGATTGAGCTTGCGGACCGCACCGGCCTGTTCATCGTCGCTCCGTGCGGCAGGCGGGGGGAGGCGGTGTGATGGGAGGAAATTGGGGGGACTCACACGAGACCAGGCGCGGCGTGCCCGCTCGGGTGGGCCCAAGGGACTTGCGGCTCTTCATCGTCGCCGGCGAGCATTCCGGAGATGCGCTGGGCGCGAGGCTCATGGCGGCCCTCAATCGCCGCCTGAAAGCCCGTGTGCGCTACCTCGGCGTCGGCGGGATGGCCATGGAGCGCGAGGGATTGATCTCGCAGTTCCCGATCGAGGAAATTGCCGTGATGGGCCCCGCGTCGGTGCTCAAGCGGCTGCCGCGCATAGCGCGGCGGATCTATGGAACGGTGGCGGCCGCGATCGCCGCGGAGCCGGACGCCGTCGTGATCATCGATGCTCCCGAGTTCACGCACCCGATCGCCAAGCGCATCAGGAGGCGCCGGCCCGAAATTCCGATCATCGATTACGTCAGTCCGAGCGTGTGGGCGTGGCGGCCCGGGCGAGCCAGGAGAATGCGGCGCTACATCGACCACGTTCTGGCGCTCCTGCCGTTCGAGCCCGAGGCGCAAGCGCGGCTCGGCGGCCCGCCGTGCAGCTATGTTGGCCATCCCCTGATCGAGCGCCTCGACTGGATCGGCGCGCTCGATCCCGAGCCGCTCCGGCGGCGCCTCGGGCTCGAACCCGGCCGGCCGGTCCTCGTGGTGCTTCCGGGGAGCCGCCGCTCGGAGGTCGAGCGCCTGATGGGGCCGTTTGGGGACGCCGTGCGGCTCCTGGGAGAGCACGGAGAGGCGCCCGAGGTGATCATCCCCGCGCTCCCTCACCTCCAGAGGTTGATCGAGGAAGCCGTCGTCTCCTGGCCAATCAAGGCCCGCATCATCGGTGGCGAGGACGACAAGTTCCGCGCCTTCAAGCTCGCGCAGGCGGCGCTCGCCGCTTCGGGCACGGTCACTCTCGAGCTTGCGCTTGCCGGGACGCCGATGGTCGTCGCCTATCGGGTCGATGCGCTGGCCGCACGCCTGCGGTTCCTGCTCAAGGCGCCTTCGGTCGTGCTCGCGAATCTGATCGCGGGAGCCAACATTGTTCCCGAGCTGCTCCAGGAGGATTGCACGGGGACGAAGCTCGCCAGTGCGCTTCTGCCTCTTTTGGCTGACACACCCGAGCGGCGCGCCCAGCTCAAAGGGCTCGCGCTCGTCCCGCACCGGCTCGCGCTCGGCGACAAGGGCCCGAGCGAAGCGGCGGCGGACATCGTCCTTCGCTATGCAGAGGCCGGACGCAAGGGCTTGTGACACCGTCGCGCATATGAAGTGAAGCGCTGCCACCTTCTCAACTTCATGCCCGCCGTCCATGCGGAGCATGGCCTCGCCATGGCGCGGGCATGACGTCAGGCCGGGAACTCGCGCCTCGGGGGGCCGACGTAGAGCTGGCGCGGGCGGCCGATGCGCTGCTCTGGGTCCTCGATCATCTCCTTCCACTGCGCGATCCAGCCGACCGTGCGCGCGACCGCGAACAGCACCGTGAACATGTCGACGGGAAAGCCGATCGCGCGCAGCGTGATGCCGGAGTAGAAGTCGATGTTCGGGTAAAGCTTCTTTTCGATGAAATAGTCGTCCTGGAGCGCGATGCGCTCGAGCTCTATGGCAACCTTCAAGAGCTTCTCGTCGCGCTTGTCGAGGGCATCGAGCACCTGGTGGCAGGTCTTCTGCATCACCTTCGCCCTGGGGTCGTAGTTCTTGTAGACTCTGTGGCCGAAGCCCATGAGGCGGAAGCCCGAGCTCTTGTCCTTCGCCTTCTTGATGAACTCGGGAATGCGGTCGACGGTGCCGATCTCCTCGAGCATGTTGAGCGCCGCCTCGTTGGCGCCGCCATGGGCGGGGCCCCACAGGCAGGCGACTCCTGCGGCGATGCAGGCGAACGGATTGGCGCCCGAGGAGCCGGCGAGACGGACGGTCGAGGTCGAGGCGTTCTGCTCGTGGTCGGCATGCAGGATGAAGATGCGGTCGAGCGCACGCGCAACGACGGGATTGACGATATAGGGCTCGCAGGGGACGGCGAAGCACATCTGCAGGAAGTTCGACGTGTAGTCGAGGTCGTTCCGCGGGTAGATGAACGGCTGGCCGATCGAGTACTTGTAGGCCATGGCGGCAATGGTCGGCATCTTGGCGATCATGCGGTGGGTCGCCGTCTGGCGCTGCCTCGGGTCGTTGATGTCGGTGCTATCGTGATAGAAGGCCGACAGCGCGCCCACGACACCGACCATGACCGCCATCGGGTGGGCGTCACGGCGGAAGCCGGTGAAGAACCGCGTCATCTGCTCGTGCACCATCGTGTGATTGGTGATCGTGTTGCGGAACGCCTTGAACTCCTCGTTGGTCGGCAGCTCGCCGTGGAGCAAGAGATAGCAGATGGCGAGGAAGTTCGAGTTCTGCGCCAGCTGATCGATCGGATAGCCGCGATAGAGGAGCTCGCCCTTGTCGCCGTCGATGAAGGTGATGCGGGAGGCGCAGTTCGCGGTCGAGGTGAAGCCCGGATCGTAGGTGAAGCAGCCGGTATCGCGGTAGAGCTTGCCGATGTCGATCACGTCGGGCCCAACCGAGCCGCTGCGGACCGGCAGTTCGGTGTTGCTCGCGCCGAGAACCAGCTTCGCGGAACGGCCGGCGCCCGCCTTGGGAGGGGAGGTGTCGCGAACCGTCACGCCCGCCTGTCCCTGAGCCAATGGTCCTGCGGCTTCGATGTTGGGTTTCATGCTCATGGGCTGCCACTCCTCACCGGTTGGCGCCGGCCGGCGGCCGTTGTTGCGCTGCGATATAGATTAGCGCAGATGCCGCACAATGGCCAGTCACCGTCGCGGCGAAATTCAAAGTCGGCCCTATCGGCCGGCTTGGTCGGCGAGGCGGGCGAGGGCCTCCTCGCGGCCCAGAACCGCCATGACGTCGAAGACCGGCGGGGACACGGAGCTTCCCGTGAGCGCCGCGCGCAAGGGCTGGGCAACTCTGCCGAGCTTGGAGCCCGTCTCCTCGGCGAACGTGCGCACGACGGCCTCGAGCGCCCCCGCCTGCCACTCCTTTAGCGCCTCGAGCCGCGGCACGAGCTTGGCGATCGCGGCGCGGGCTTCGCCATCCAGGATGCCCGATGCCTTGGCGTCCATCTCGAGCGGCCGCTCGGCATAGAGATAGCGGGCGCCGTCGATCAGCTCGCGCAGCGTCTTGGCGCGCTCCTTGAGGCCCGCCATGGCGCTGGCGAGGCGCCCCCAGCCGCCGCCCCGATCGAGCCTGGCCTTGATCGCCGGCCCGCCCTCGATCTCGGGCAGGATATCGCCGATCCGGCGCACGAGCTCCTGGTCTGTTGCCTGCCGGATGTAGTAGCCGTTGAGGTCCTCGAGCTTCGCGAAATCGAAGCGCGCCGGGCTCTTGCCGATGCCGTCGAGGTCGAACCACTCTATGAGCTGCCCGGTCGACATGATCTCGTCGTTGCCATGGCTCCAGCCGAGACGAACGAGATAATTGCGCAGCGCGGCAGGCAAATAGCCCATGGCGCGATAGGCCTCGACGCCGAGCGCCCCGTGGCGCTTCGAAAGCTTGGCGCCGTCCGGTCCGTGGATGAGCGGCACGTGGGCCCAAACCGGCACCGGCCAGCCCATGGCGAGGGAGATCTGCGTCTGGCGCGCGGCGTTGGTCAGATGGTCGACGCCGCGGATCACATGCGTCACGCCCATGTCATGGTCGTCGACGACGACGGCGAGATTGTAGGTCGGCGTGGCGTCGGATCTGAGGATGATGAGGTCGTCGAGGTCCTTGTTCTGGAACACGACGCGGCCCTGGACGCGGTCCTCGATCACCGTCTCGCCCTCGCGCGGAGCCCTGAGGCGGATCGTGAAGGCGACACCCTTGGGCGCCTCTCTCGCATCGCGGTCGCGCCATGGGGAGCGGATGGCAAGCGGCCGCTTTTCGGCCTCGGCCGCCTTGCGCATCGCGTCGAGCTCGGCAGCCGACAGATAGCATCGGTACGCATTGCCCTTGGCGAGCAGCTCATTGGCGACCTCGCGGTGGCGGGGGGCGCGCTCGAATTGCGACACGGGCTCGCCCTCCCAGTCGAGCTCGAGCCACCGGAGCCCGTCGATGATGGCGGCCACGGCCTCGGGGCTCAAGCGCTCGCGGTCCGTGTCCTCGATGCGCAGCAGGAACCGGCCGCCCTTGGCCTTGGCGTAAAGCCAGTTGAAGAGCGCCGTGCGCGCGCCGCCGATGTGAAGAAATCCGGTCGGCGAGGGAGCAAAGCGAACGACGGGCCTGCCCCCGCCGCTCCGTTCAGTCTGTGTCATGGGGCGGCCGGTTGCCGGTTTCATGGGGAAGCCGGGAAGCGGTTTAGCACAGGCGCCATGGCGCGGTAAGGATCGTTCGGCCGTGGTTGCGGACGGGGATGCGCGGGATGGCGCGGGCGCTGGATGGCGGCTCTTTCCGGCGTGGGGGAGGCTCGGGCCGCTACCCTGGCCGCCGGCCGCAGTCGCCTCGAGCCTCGAGATGGAGCGTGCGCGCTGGTTCGTCTGGCTCCCGGTGCTGTTCGGGCTCGGCATCTCGATCTACTTCTGGTTGCCGTTCGAGCCCGGGCTTGCATTTGCCCTGGCTGCGCCGGCGGTGGCGCTGTCACTGCGGGCGTCGTGGACGGGAGGCCTGGCCGCCACTCTGGTGACCGGCGTGCTCCTCGCCGCCTCGGCGGGGTTTCTCTCGGCAAAGGTTCGCACCGAATGGGCCCGCGCTCCGGTCCTCGAGCGCCGGACCGGTCCGGTCGAGGTCAGGGGCTACGCCGAGCTCGTCGAGCCCCGCGCGGGGCGGGGGCAGCGCATCACGCTGCGCGTGACGGCGCTCGGCGATCGCGCGCCCGACGCGCTTCCGAAGCGTGTGCCCGACGCGCTCCCGAAGCG
>DATETZ010000193.1:0-13241 GCA_035283385.1 Hyphomicrobiaceae bacterium | reverse complement strand
GCCGCAATCGGTTTCGCCGCGCTCAATCGCGAGACATCGCTCTCCGAGCGCCAGGCGCAAGCGGATCTGCACAAGACCTTGCAGCTGATGAGGCAGAGCCCGCGCTGGCAATCTTCTGCAGGATGCGCCGACGCCACCGCACCGCTGTCGAAAGAATTCTGCGCGCGCTACACCGCGACCGAAGTGAGGCTCACAATCGCGCCCCAAGAAGCCGATCCGCAATCAGCTCTCTTCGCCCGCATCACCGGCCTGACGCCCGATGTCGTCCGCGTCGCCCTTTCCATCTTTCTTGCGATCGCGTGCGAGGTGATTTCGGCGCTCGGGTTTTTCGCCATCATGTCCCCTTCCCCGAAGCTACAACCTCCATCAAAAACAACCCCTCCAAAGTGGACGCCACCGAAGTGGCCGGCCACCATGCCAGTCAAGAACAAGAATGGGGCTGGGGTCCATCAGTTGTCGCGACCTGGCGCGACATCACATGACCTGTCGCGACACGGCGCGCCACGCCGTGACGTGAAAAAGCCCCCGGTAGCTACCCGGGGGCCGCTCCTTTTCAGGAGGCGTCGCTGTCGTCGTCCGGAGGGCCAAGGGAGCCGATCCAGGCTTCTACCGCTGCACAGTACCACGCCACCCTACAAGGTCCGAGTTGTATCCGGCGAGGAAACTTCCCGGCCTTTTCGAGCCGCGCTATGTGCTGGTGCGAGTAGGGTATGCCATAGACGGTCTTTAGGCCTTTCTTGTCGACGAGCCGAAAGTCAGACATCGCAACTCTCCGTGTTAGGGAGCATCGCGATGCAGCCCGGTTAGCCCAGGCGACACGCTACTATATATTCCCCATTATGTTCTTTCAAGGGAGCAAATTCGCACGAGTTCTTGCTCATACTTGAACATAGCTTCTCTCATTTCTTCCAAGTAAGAATATCGATTGTAGATTTTCGCTATAGGCGTCAGCGTTCCGATCTGATGATTGAGAATCCGCTCGGTGATGTGCGGCGCCGTCCCGATCCTCGCTTGGATCGTTGAGAACGTCCGGCGGAGATCATGCAGTGTCCAGTGATCGATGCCGCATTCCCGATCGAAAACCATCTTTGCCTTCGACCACCCATTAAACGACCTGTCGGTTGTGCCCCGGGCAGCGAATAGCAATTCGCCATTCGGTATTGCCTCGCTCAGCGCACGCACTGCCAATTCGCCGAATGGAAACGTGTGTTCGCGTCCGTTCTTCGTCAGCCTGGCAGGTAGTGTGATTATCTTCGCGTCGTGATCGATAAAGGCTTGTTGAAGCGACCCGATCTCACTGCGGCGCTGTCCTGTCAGCAAGAGCAGTTCAACGATGGTGCCAAATGGATGCCCGCGCCGGCGGGCGACAGAGTACACGCGTCCCAACTCCTGATCCGACAGCACCCTGTCACGGGCGATTGATTTGCTGGGCGCGAGCAATCCATCCGCCGGACTATGCTTGATGTACCGGCGGCGTGCCGCCCACCGAAAGAATGTCTTCCCCGCAGTGAACGCGTGCTGTGCCTCTGACGGCGTACCCAACACGCGATCGATCACCGCCGTGAAGTCTTGTGTTGAGATGTCCTCCAGCGCGCGATGTTTCAGCGCCGCCAAAAAATGCCTCCGCAGCAGCCGCTCCGTTTCCTTTGCCGTACCTGGTCGATTCTTCACCGCGCAGTGCGTTGTCAGGAAGAGCAACAGCGCTTCCTCAAAGCGCAAGCCTACACCTCGTCCGCCACCGAGTGCGATCTGGGCCAACACGCGCTTAGCCTCGCTGCGCGCCTGCTGCAACGAGATAGCGGGATACCGGCCTATGGAGATCCGCTTGCGCTTCTCGCCGTGCACCACCGTCCAGGCCTTCGTGCCGCCCTGACTCACCCGGATTCCGAACGCCGGCAACGATGCGTCCCAGTACGTGACCTGACCCCGCGCGGGTGCCTTTAGGGCTTTGATGGCGATGTCGGTGAAATGGGCCTTGGACACTCTTAGGCTCTCCCTAGGCTCTTTTGGATCGCGCGTAGGAGCGAAAATCAATGACCGACAATGTATGCCGAATCCGTGTAATAATGCAAGCTAACCAGCTTGTTAGCTGGCGCTATATTCTACAATGTTAGGAGCTGAATAGACCCGTTTGAAAGTTTCGTAGTCTGGTGCTCTATCCAGCTGAGCTACGGGCGCGCTCTCGCCGTGGAAGGCCCCGATCGCCCGGCGAGCCGAGGTCGCCGCCGGGGCCGGCAAGGGCGCCACTAGTAATGGCTGGGCGCGGCGAGCGCAAGTGGCGAGGGGCGCCGGGGCTCGGGGCCGCCGCAGCGCTCCCGGAGCGAGCCGGCCGCGGGCGCCGGCCCCGCTGAAGGCCCGGTCAGCGGACCACGCGATCGGGAAGCTCGATCAGGAACGTCGCGCCCTTCGCCGTGTCGAGCAGCTCGAGGCTGCCGCCGTGCACGCCGACGAGCTCGGCCGCGATCGCGAGCCCCAAGCCGGTCCCGCCCTTGCGCGTCGAGCCCTGAAAGGCGCGGAACAGATTGTCGCGCGCGAGCGGGGGCACGCCGGGGCCGTTGTCGCTCACCTGGATGAACACCTTGCGCCCGTCGCGCCAGCCCTTGATGCGGATCTCGCCGGCCAGCCCCTCGCCCTCGGACTCTATCGCCTGCACGGCATTGCGGCACAGATTGCTCAAGATGCGGAACATATGCTCGTGATCGACATCGACGAGCAGAGCGTCGTCGATGTCGACCAGCCAGGCGATCCGCCCCTCGCGCGGCAGGCCGAGGCCGTCGCCCACCTCATCGACGACGGGCTTCAAACGGATCAGCTCGCGCCGCGGCTCGGCCTCCTCGGCGCGCCCGAATTTCAGCGAGTCGGTGCAGAAGTTGATCGCCCGGTCGAGCGAGGCGATGAGCTTGGGCGCGAACTGCTGCACGGTCGGATCGGGGACGGCCGTCAGGCGATCGGAAATGAGCTGCGCGTTGCCGAGCATGTTGCGCAGGTCGTGGCTGATCTTGCTCACCGCGAGCCCGAGCTGGGCGAGCCGGTTCTTCTGGAGCAGAAGCTGCGCAAGCTGGCGCTGCATCTGGGCCAGCTCGCGCTCCGCCGTGCCGATTTCGTCGGCCCGCCCCGACGGCGTGATGATCCGGCTCGCATCCTCCGGGTTCTCGCTGAAGTGCAGCATGTTGCGCGAAATTCGCATCATCGGCCGCACCAGGAGGGCGCTGATGGCCAAATAGACGAGCGCCGCCGTAATGAGCGAGATCATGATCGAGAGCCACAGGATATTGAGGCCGTACTTGACCATCGCCCGCTTCAAAGGCTCCTCGGGCAGCACGATCTCGATCACGTCGTCGAAGCGCGGGCCGAGCAGGCCCACGACGCGCATCGTGCGGTCATCAGGGGCGAAGAATACCTCGAACGCATCCCTGATCTGCGCAAGGCTCACCGAGAGACCCTCGAACAGGGTCAGGTTCGGCACTTCGCGCAGGTCATAATGAGCGTCGATGGTGAGCTCCGTCACCGGGGGCAGGATGAGCCGGCGCGCGCCGCCCCTCCTCAGCGCCACCGCGCGCACGAGCGCGGTCCGCAACAGCTCGTTTCTGAGCGCCGGCGGCACGGTGTGCTCGGGCACCGCCTCGGCGGCCAGGGCCGCGACATAGGACGCCGTCAAGCGATCGTTAAGCCAGCTGATCCTGTAGTTGGCGATCGACGGGAAGAAGATCAGAATTTCGGCCAGCATCACGAACACCGCCGTCAGCACCAGCAGCTTGGCGGGCAAGCTGAGCCACAGCCACCCCCTCTTGAGAGATGCCGTCCTGTCGAGAAGGCGTTGCCATGCCGGCCGGCCTTGCGAACCGGCAACGCTCTCCCGCGCATACATGTCGCTGGGCACGCCCTTGTTCTCGCTCATTCCTTCGCCCGCCCCCGACTCTGACACTTCGGCAGCGCTGTGTCAGCCGGAACCAAAATCCCTATTTGGTGATTTGAGCGCCGGGATTCGAGGCCTTCGGCCGGTCTCTTGGCTCACCCCGGCGCCCGAAGGATGCCGCCGGACCGCCGGGTGCGGGAGCGGGAGCGGCCGAGCGGGCCGGAACCGGTCTTAACCGAAGCGCGCCAGAAACGCGATCAGCTTGCGCACGAGCGGCTTGCCGGGCACCGCTGCGAAGTAACGATATGCAGCCCGCTTGTTGATCTCGGACAGCGTCGGGTAGGGCGAGATCCAGTCGGTCATCGCCTTGATCCTTAAGCCCTGGGAAATGGCCAGCGACCACATTTGAATGATCTCGCCCGCGTGCTCGCCGAGGATGGTCGCGCCGAGGATGCGCCCCTTCTTGTCGGTGACGACCTTGACATGGCCGACCGTCGCCCGCTCGGCCTGCGCGCGGTCGTTCTCGTGATAAGGCCAGCGCAGGACGTTGACGGCCGTTCTCTGTTTCGCCGCTTCCTCCTCGGCAAGTCCGACATGGGCAAGCTCGGGCTCCGTGAACGTGACCCAAGGCACGATCGCCGTGTTCACTCGAGCCGGAAGGCGGAACAGAAACCGGCGGGCGACAATGCCGGCATGATAGTTGGCGATGTGCGTGAACTGAAGGCCGCCGGTCACGTCGCCAATCGCGAACACGCGGCGGTTCGACGTGCGCAGCCCCTTGTCGACCTTGATGCCGCTCTTGGTGTACTTGACGCCGGCCGCTTCGAGATTGAGGTCGCCGACATTCGCCTTGCGCCCGACTGCGACCACGATGTGCGTGCCCTCGACGATGTCGCTGCCGCCGTCGACCGCGACGTGCACCCGCACCGAGCCAGGTCTCCCTTCGACCCGCTCGGCCTTCGACCCCTCGCGGATCGCGATGCCCTCGGCGCGAAGACTCCCAAGGAGAACCGCGGTCAGCTCCGGATCGTCCTTCGGCAGCGCCTTCAGGGCTTCGAGAACCGTCACTCTGCTGCCGAGCCGGTGGTGCGCCTGTGCCAACTCCATGCCGATCGGGCCGCCGCCGATGACGATCAGCCGGTCGAGCTTCTGAGCGTTGTCGAAGATCGTCTCGTTGGTGAAGTAGGGGACCCGCTCGAGCCCGGGAATCGGCGGCACAAGAGGCGAGGAGCCTGTTGCGATGACGAACCGGCGAGCCGAGACGCGGCAATCGCCGGCCACGACCGTCTTCTTGTCGAGAAAGCGCGCCGCGCCCAGAATGACGCGCACGCTAAGCCCCGTGAACCGCTCGACCGAGTCGTTGGGAGCAATGGCCTCGATGACGCCCATGACGTGATCGTGAACGGCCCGGTAATCGACCTGGGGCTCGACATCCATGATGCCAAACCGGCTGGCGGTGCGCATCGCGTGCGCACGCTTTGCCGCCGCGATCAAGGCCTTCGAGGGCACGCAGCCGTAGTTGAGGCAATCGCCGCCCATCTTGTGCTTCTCGATCAGCACGACCTTCTGGCCGAAGGCTGCGACGGCGGCCGCCACCGAAAGCCCTCCCGAGCCTGCGCCGATGACGCAGAGATCGGCCGCAATCGTCTCTCCCGCCGGCCCGTGGGTCTCGGTCGCGCTTCCCGGCCGCGCATCGGGACCGGAGCCGGTCGCCGCCGCTCGGGTCGCGAACAGAGTCGTGGACTTAGTCTGCTGCATGGCGCTTGTTCCAGGTCTTGTAGGCTGCGGGAATGAGGGCCACCACGCCGAGGAGCGCAAATGCGATCAAGAGCTCCGTGGTCACGAGGGCGCTGGTGTCGATCGTGTAAGGGCACTGATCCTCGGCGTGATCCGGGTTCCTGGCCAGGCAATCCCGATAGACGGCATTCTGCGCCTCGACGACGCTCCCCAAGCCGGATCCGGCCACGGAAAATGCCGCCGTGCCGGGGATGATGCCGACCGCGGTGCCGATCACGTACGTGCCGAGCGGCACGCCCAACAGCGCCGGCGCGAGGTTCACCACCGCGAACGGAAATACGGGGACGAGACGCAGGAACAGGAGGTAGCTCAATGCATTCTCCTTGAATCCGTCCTGCAGCTTCCCGAGCCACGGGCCTGCCTTGGCCTGCAGCACGGCGCCGAACGAGCTCTTGGCGATGAGGAAAATGATGGTTGCGCCAATGGTCGCCGCGACAACCGTTGCGGGCACGGCGAGCCGCCATCCGAAAACGAGGCCGCCTGCGAGTGTCATGACCAGCCCGCCCGGCAGCGACAGCGCGATCACGGTGACATAGACCAGCATGTAAAGAGCTATCGCCGCAACCAGGTTGTCAGCGACGATACCCTTGAGCAGGTCGTAGTTGAGGCCGATGGTCTTGAAGGTGAGATAGCGGTGCCAGCCCATGGCAAACACCAGGCCCATGAGCAGGGCGAGTCCGGCGAGCGGCAGCCATCGCGCAAATCCTCCTGCGGCGGAGGCTCCCGGCGCTTGCAGATCGCTTGCCGGGAGACGCTTCTCAGAACCTGTCATCGTTGAACGTTCCCACAGAACCGGTCTACGCGCACCCATTTCCTCGCTGCGCCCTTTTTCTAACTGTACGCAAACCGGCGGCAACGGTTTCGGCAATCGGCTAACTGCGAAGTCGCCCCGGCGCAATGCCGAGGCACACCCCTCGATTGACTTGGGGCCGCGCGGCTCATATAAGCCGCGTCGATCCAGGCCGCCGCGTCACGCGCCGTCATTTCCGACCTGTTTGCGACCTGCCACGGAGCTCCCGTCGTGAAACGCACCTATCAACCGAGCAAGCTGGTGCGCAAGCGCCGCCACGGCTTCCGCAAGCGGATGATGACCGCCGGCGGTGTGAAAGTCCTGACCCGGCGGCGCGCCAAAGGCCGCAAGCGTTTGTCAGCCTGAACGGCCGCGCCCGTGTGGCGATCGTGAAATGCCTCGCGGAGGATTTCACGGGTGAATTTGCGTGAACCCGCACATCCGTCTCATGCCTGGGCCCGTGACGGCCTCGGAGGACCACATGCCAGGGAGACCGGCCGATGGCGCTCGTCACCCTCAAGAAGCGGCAAGACTTCCTGCGGCTCAGAGGCGGCGCCCGCTTCGTTACGCCGGGATTCGTGCTGGAAGCGAAGCCCCAGCCCGAGGGCGCAGGGTGCGGTCCAAGCCCGCGGTTCGGCTTCACCGTGACGAAAGCGACCGGGGCGGCCGTGGTCAGAAACCGCATCCGGCGGCGACTGCGCGCGGCCGTGAGGCTGATCGCCCCCGACAAGGCTCGCGCCGGCCATGACTATGTCCTCATCGCTCGGGCCGCAGCACTCGAGCGATCCTTTCCCGATCTCAAGAAAGACCTTGAACGCGCCCTGCAACGCGTGCATGACCCAGCGGGACCGGAGGGCCGGGCGAGAGATCGGTAGATCCCGTGCCGTGAGTACTGGTGATCGGCCCTGTTTCAACCCGGCGCGGCCGCATGTCCACTTCCATAGGACCACGGCCGGGAGCAAAGCAGTGCCGGAATCTTGCAAGAGATCGTCCGCCCGGACTTGACGCGACGCTGCCCTGCCGAGGCCTTCATGCGAAGTCAGCGCCCCGACGACCAGAATAACCTGCTTTTGGCCGTCATCCTGTCGATGGCCGTGCTGCTCGGCTGGCAGCTGTTTTATGCCGGGCCGCAGATGAAGGTGCAACAGGAGCGGCTCGCGCGCGAAAAGCAGGTGCAGACGGAGGTCGTACCGCCGAGCGGAACCGCTCCCGTCACCGAGCCGAAAGGCGCCGCCCCCAGCATAACTCCTGTGCACACGCCGACTGCTACTCGCGAGGAGGCCGTCGCGCGCTCGCCGCGTATTGCCATCGACACCCCCTCCCTCAAGGGCTCGATCGCGTTGAAGGGCGCCCTCATCGACGATCTCGTGCTTGTCAAGTATCGCGAGACGGTCGATCCCAAGAGCCCCAATGTCGCCCTATTCTCCCCGCCCGAAGCGCCGGGCGCTTATTTCGCCGAGTACGGCTGGCTCAATGTCCGCAATGCCCCGCACAGACTTCCGGATGCCGAGTCGGCCTGGAGCGCAGAAACCAGCGGTCCGTTGACACCGGCGGCGCCGGTCACGCTGTCCTGGGACAACGGCGAGGGCCTCCATTTCCGCCGGACACTGACGATCGACGACAATTACATGCTGACCGTAGCGGAGGAGATCGAGAACAAGTCCAAAACCGACGTGGCGCTCATCCCCTATGCACGCCTGTACCGCTTCGGCAAACCCAAGACGGCAGGCTTCGCGATCCTGCACGAGGGGTTGATCGGCGTGCCTGGCGACGAAGGCTTGCAGGAGATCACCTACGACGACACCCTCGAGGCGAGCGGGAGCAAGTCGTTCCGGAACAAGACCGGCGGCTGGCTCGGGATAACGGACAAATATTGGGCGGCCGCTCTGATCCCCGATCAGCACGAGGTCTACTCGGCCTCGTTCGACGGCCACTCCCCTGCCGGCTCGCAGCAGGAATTCTTCACCGTCGACTATTCGGTGCCGCCGCAAACCATCGCCGCCGGCCAGCGCCTCAAAGTCGAAGGCCATCTCTACGCCGGCGCCAAGCAGGTCACGATCGTCGAAGGCTATGCCAACGGGCTGGGCATCGAGAAGTTCGATCTCTTGATCGACTGGGGCTGGTTCCATTTCTTCACGAGGCCGCTCTACTACCTGCTCGATTGGCTCAATCAGATCCTCGGCAATTTCGGGCTCGCCATCCTCGCCGTCACCGTGCTCGTCAAGGCCGCCTTCTTCCCCCTTGCCAACAAGTCCTATGAATCGATGGCGAAGATGAAGAAGCTGCAGCCGCAGATGGAGGTCCTGCGCGAGCGCTTCAAGGACGACAAGGCCAAGCAGCAGCAGGAGCTGATGGCGCTTTACCAGAAGGAAAAGATCAATCCATTGGCCGGCTGCCTGCCGATCGTGATTCAGATCCCGGTGTTCTTCGCGCTCTACAAGGTACTGTTCGTCTCGATCGACATGCGCCACGCGCCATTCTTCGGCTGGATCAAGGATCTCTCGGCCGCCGACCCGACGTCGCTTTTCAATCTTTTCGGCCTCTTACCGTTCGCGGTTCCGGAGTTCCTGCACATCGGCATCTGGCCGCTCATCATGGGGATCACCATGTGGCTCCAGATGCAGCTCAATCCGCCGCAGCCCGATCCGGTGCAACAGCAAATCTTCAGCTGGATGCCGGTTCTGTTCACGTTCCTGCTCGCGGCCTTTCCGGCAGGCCTGGTCATCTACTGGGCTTGGAACAACGTGCTGTCGATCGCGCAACAGGCCTACATCTCCCACAAGCAGGGGGCCGAAATCCATCTCGTCGACAACGTGATGAAGGTCCTGGCGCCGGTCCTTTCTCTCTATCGAAAGGGGCTCGAGCGGTGGCAAAAACCGAGGGAAAGCGGCGAGGTTCCGCCCCGCGCTCCCCACCTCGACAAGAAGCCATTGAAGGACAGCGATCCCGCTCAGGCTTCCGAGGAGCCTTGACGGCGGCACGCTCCAAGCCGGCAGCCGATCGAGGAGATGAGGCGTTCCCCGTGGACGAGCGCGCTTCACCAGTCGAGCCGACGGCCGAGGAGATTGCCGCGGGCGAGCGCCTCTTCGCGCAGCGGTGGCAGTTCGTAAAGGGGGTCGTCGACCTCGACGCGCTCCCGGCTCCCGACCGGCCCGAAGTGGCTTTCGCCGGACGCTCGAACGTCGGCAAGTCGAGCCTCATCAATGCCCTGGTCCGCCAGAACAACCTGGCTCGCACGTCGAACACGCCGGGTCGCACCCAGGAGCTCAACTTTTTCTGGCCGGACGACCACGCCCTCTATTTGGCCGACATGCCGGGCTACGGATTCGCCAAGGCGCCAAAGAGCAAAGTCGAGGCTTGGACGGCGCTGGTCATGGCCTATCTCGCCGGCCGGCCTTCGCTCCGGCGCGCATTCCTGCTGATCGACTCGCGCCATGGCATAAAGCCAGCCGATCGCGAGATCATGAGCATGCTCGATTCGGCCGCGGTCTTGTTTCAGATCGTTCTCACCAAGGCGGACAAGGTCAGCGCCTCGGAGCTCGCCGCGCGCGTCAAGGCGATCGCGGCCTCGCTCGCGCACCATCCCGCGGCCTTTCCTCATGTGCTCGCAACGTCGGCGGCGAAAGGGCAGGGGCTCCCGGAGCTGCGGGCGGCGGTTGCGAACATTCTCGAGGATCATCCGCCAATCCGGTGAGCCGCGGCCCGAGTCTCCCGCTCAGCCGGACATGAACCTCCCCACGAGCTCGCGTCCGAGCGCGAGCGCGCCTTCGCCGAACCTCGCCAGCAATCCGCCCACGATCGCGGCCGCAGTCCAGGCGGCCCAGCGTCGTGCCGTTCGCGCGTAGTTGATGCGCACGCGCACATCGACGAACTGTGGCGCCATGGCGGTCTCCGCCGTCACGCCGTCCCCTGCCGTCGTGCGCGCCGAGATCAGAAGTTGCAGACGCTTGCTTCCTCTCGAGCGCGGCGTCACGGTCCAGCGCCAGCTCGCATAATTGTCGCCCGAAGGATCGAGCATATTCTCGAGCCACTGCGTCTCCGGCGACAGCTTCTCGATATAGAAGCCCCCCTCAGGGGCCCTGAGGTTGACGGACATGGCCCGTGTCACCATCACGTCGTGGCTGTAGGCCGCGCCGCCGCCCTGCAGGCCCTCGGCGAGGGCCTTCACGTCGGCTCGCGCCAGGCGCGCCTCGACCTGAACCGGAACTTCGACCCGCATTCGGCGCGGGATGTTCTCGACCAGCTGGCCGCCCTCGATGATCGGTCCCGAGCGCGCCCACCGCGGGTCGGACGCCATCGGAGGCTGGGGCTGACGCGCAGGACCGCCCGCGATCCCTAGCATGCCCGCGGGCGCTTGCGGAGGCGGGCGATGTCCCGGCGAAACCTTTTGGAGCGCCGGCGGCACGGGTGGAATGGGCGGCGGAATCGGCGGCGGCACGCGCGAGGAAGGCGCAGGCACCGCGGCCGGCGTCGGTTCGGACGGCGGCGCCCAGCGCGGCTGCCGCGGCTCCGCCGTGCCCGATGCAGGGCTTGCCGGCGGAGATGGTGTTGCGGGAGCACGCACCTCTTCCGTCTCCGACGGCGTCGCGACTGCGCGCCGCTGCGGCTTGGTCCGAAGCGGACCTTCTACGGAAAACGGCGCATCGCCGGTGTCTGCCGGCAGAGGGCTAGGCTCCCCCGCGCCCACACCCATAGGGCGTCTCATGCCGGAAGCCTGAGCCAGACGTGCCGCGTCCGATGTCGTGGCCGAGCGGGACTGCACGCGCTCGCGTGCGGCGGCGAGAACGTCCTCGGTACTCGCGGGCCGCGGGGGAGCGGCCCCCTGACCGGCCGATTTCGCCGCCTCGCTCGAGGCTTGCTTCAGCGCGCGGATGGCCTCCTCGAACGTGAGCCCCTGAGCCCGCAGCAGATGGGCGGCGGCACTCTTGCCGTCGCCGACGATGGCCGCGAGCACGATTGCGCCGTTGATCTCGCGCCGGCGCCCCTGCTGCGCCGCCGCGGCCGCGGCCTCGAGAATGCGCCTGAGCTCGGCTGAGAGCGCGACGCGCTGGCCGCTTTCCGGGCGTAAGCGCGCCTCGATCCGGCCGAGGAGGCCCATCACGTCGTTCGACAGGCGCGCGATGTCGATATGGCTCGACTTGAGAACGACGCTCGCCTCGGGGTCCTCGGCGAGCGCGAGCAGCAAATGCTCGAGCGTCACCTCGGCATGGGACCGGCTTGTGGCAAGGTCGGCCGCGCGCGTCAGCGTCGCGGTCAAGAACGGGGACATGGGGATCCGGCCCAACTCCTCGACGATCTCAGAGCTCATCGCCTTTCCCCTCTCAAGGCACCCGGAACCGGGACTTCAAGGGCCTGGCCGCGGCGACGCCTCGGCGCCCAAGCGCCACGAATCTCTGTTCCCGGATATGACCTTATGCGCTCCGAGCCGGCAAGGCACGCCAGCGCCCGGGTCTCAACCGGAACCGCGTCTAACACCCGAAAGTGGGGGAATTCCGTTGACGCTCTGGTGTCCCGAACCTGAAGCTCGCACACACCTTGCGGCACTCGCGTTTGCGAACTTCGGGTTCATAAGGGACACTGGAATCATTGACTTGCTAGTATGGCTTTGGTTCAGAAGCTCCCTCACAAGGAAGCCGCGAGTGGTGGGGAGCTTCTGAACCGCCATACTGGGCGCAACGGCTATACGTGCTGCCGATCCAGCGGGCGGGCCAGGATCCCTCGACGGGTCGCTCATTCGAACGAGGTCCGGCGCCCGGCAGCACCCGGACCGCAGGAAGGAAGACTTGGAAAAGTCACGGGAAAAATCTGTGGACACTCCCGAAAGTGCGCACATCTCGGCGCACGTGCAGGCGCGCATCCTCGCCGAGGCGCTGCCGAACATGCTGCGCTACGACCAGCAAACCGTCGTGGTGAAGTTCGGCGGCCACGCCATGGGGGACGAGGCTCTCGCCAAGGCCTTCGCGCAGGACGTCGTCTACCTGAAGCAGTCGGGCGTCAACCCGATCGTCGTCCACGGCGGCGGGCCCCAGATCGCGGACTTGCTCAAGAAGCTCGCCATCCAGTCCGAGTTCGTGCACGGCCTTCGCGTCACCGATAAGCCGACCGTGGACGTGGTCGAAATGGTGCTCGCCGGCGCCATCAACAAGGAGATCGTCTCCACCATCAACCGGCAGGGCGGGAAGGCGGTCGGCATCTGCGGCAAGGATGCCAATCTCATGATCGCGAAAAAGATCACGCACATGCCGGACCCTGAAAGCAACATCATGAAGTCGGTCGACATCGGCTACGTCGGCGAGCCGCTCGAGGTCAACCCGCATATCGTCGACGTCATCTCGAGGTCGGACCTGATCCCGGTGATCGCGCCCGTCGGCGTCTCCCGCGAGGGAGAAACCCTCAACATCAATGCCGATACGTTCGCCTCCGCGCTTGCCGCGCGCATGAAGGCCAAGCGCCTGTTGCTGCTCACCGATGTCGACGGCGTGCTCGACAAGGGCGGCGCGCTGATCGAGCAGCTCACCATCGAGGAAGCGCGCGAGCTGATCCGCAACGGCACGATCACCGGGGGCATGATCCCCAAGCTCGACAGCTGCATCGAGGTCGTGGAAGCCGGCGTCGAAGCCGTGGTCATCATCAACGGCCGCGTGCCGCACGCCGTCCTGTTGGAGCTCTTGACCGACCACGGCGCGGGCACGCTCGTCGGCCGGCGCAAAGCGAAGACGAAGAAGACGGCGTAGATGGCGCGCGACACCCTGCCTCCTGTTGATCGCTCTCCCTCTCCCCGCGCTGAAGCGAGGGGAG
>DATETZ010000192.1:0-10922 GCA_035283385.1 Hyphomicrobiaceae bacterium | reverse complement strand
GCCGAGCCTCATCGGTACGACCGTGAAGGCGCAGCTCCTGCTTTCGGACGACGCCGACCTCTACTTCAAAGGTAGCGAGACGGGGATCTCGACGCGCCCGATGCGCGGCATCGCCACGCCGAGCGGAACCTCGGGCGAGGTCACGGTGCTGACGTCGGCCAACGATTTCGCCGATGCGCTCGTTCTCATCAAGCAGGGCCTCGCGAGCCGCGCCGAGCGGCTGCGGGGCGAGGCCAGCCGTCTCGAGCTGTTCGGCGGAACAGCGGTCGCCGGTCGCGTGACGGAGTTGCGCAACGAGGCTCAGGCTCTGCAGGAGCGGGTCGATCTGCCAAAGGTCGAGGAGGCGCTGGACGACCGTATTCCGAGCCTGCTGGTGGCGATCAACGGCGGTCTCGTGAAGATCACGAAGATCAAGGATATCGCCGTCACCGGCGACGTATTGCTGCCTTTGAAATCCACGGCGGAAGCCGGGCCCGGGGCGTGGAAGCTGGTCACCTATGAAACGCCCGAGAGCAACCGCAAGGTGAGCGACCAGGAGGTTGCCTTCCTCGAGCGCTTCAGAGAACTCGGCGCGGTGCAGAGGTCGTTCAATTGGCGGTTCCTGACCGCCGGCGACAGCCGCGAGCCCGAGCTCGCCGGCATCCGCGGCGCGCTTGTCGGTACGGCACTGACGCTTTTCGTGACGCTCGTTCTCTGCCTTCCGATGGGCGTCATGGGGGCGATCTACCTCGAAGAGTTTGCGCCCAAGAACCGAGGCACGGACCTCATCGAGGTGAACATCAACAATCTCGCCGCCGTTCCCTCGATCGTGTTCGGTCTCTTGGGCCTTGCGGTATTCCTCAACTTCCTCGGCCTGCCGCGCTCGGCTCCGCTAGTCGGAGGCATCACACTCGCGCTCCTCGTTCTCCCGACCATCATCATCGCCTCACGCGCAGCCTTGAAGGCCGTTCCGCCTTCGATCAAGGAAGCCGCGCTCGGCGTCGGCGCCTCCCACCAGCAGGCGGTCTTCCATCATGTGCTGCCGCTTGCCATGCCCGGCATCATGACCGGCACCATCATCGGCATGGCGCACGCACTCGGCGAGACGGCGCCGCTGCTCATGATCGGCATGATCGCATTCATTGTCGATGTGCCTAAGAGCTTCACCGAAGCGGCCACCGTCCTTCCCGTGCAGATCTATTTGTGGTCCGACCTGCCCGAGGCAGCGTTCCAGGCCAAGACGGCGGCTGCGATCATCGTGCTGCTGGTGTTCCTGTTCCTCATGAATGGCCTCGCCATCTGGCTCCGCAAGAAATTCGAGAGACGCTGGTAGGATCTTTGAGCCCGAGGTTACCCATGGACGCGCTCGCAGCTGCCGAGACCCTGCCGAGATCAGCGGTGTCGGCCGGCACGCGGACCAAGGTGACGGCCCGCGACATCAACGTTTTCTACGGCGAGAAGCACGCCTTGAAGGACGTCTCGGTCAGCGTGCCCGATCGCGGCGTCATGTCCTTCATCGGCCCTTCCGGTTGCGGCAAGACGACGTTCCTGAGGTGCATCAACCGGATGAACGATACGATCCCGATCTGCCGCGTGACGGGCAGGCTCGCGATCGACGGCCAGGACATTTACGACCCGGCTCTCGATGTCGTGCAGCTGCGCGCACGCGTCGGCATGGTATTCCAGAAGCCCAATCCGTTCCCGAAGTCGATATTCGAGAACGTCGCCTACGGACCGCGCATCCACGGTTTTGCCAGGTCGAGGACCGATCTCGAGGAGATCGTCATGACCAGCCTCGAACGGGCGGGCCTCTTGAAGGAGGTCGAGGACCGCCTCAATGATCCCGGAACGAGTCTTTCGGGCGGCCAGCAGCAGCGCCTGTGCATCGCGCGCGCCATTGCCGTCGGCCCGGAGGTGATCTTGATGGACGAGCCGTGCTCCGCTCTCGATCCGATCGCGACGGCGCGCATCGAGGAGCTGATCGACGAGCTCAAGCAGAACTTCTGCATCATCATCGTCACCCACTCGATGCAGCAGGCGGCGCGCGTCTCGCAACGCACGGCGTTCTTCCATCTCGGCGTCCTCGTCGAGGAAGGGACCACGGCCGACATGTTCACGAACCCGATCGACCAGCGCACGCGCGACTACATCACCGGCCGCATCGGGTGAGCGTCGCACACATGCTGACGGAAAAGAGAACCTTGCTTGGCGGTCTCAGGTTCTGGGACCGGCCCGCGAAAACCCCGGCCGCCCGATCGGCGGGAGCACTGGTCCGGGAAGGAGAGCCAATGAACGAGCACATTGTGAAGTCGTACGAGGACGAGCTCGCGCTCCTCGACAAGAAGATCGCCCAGATGGGCGGGCTCGCGGAGCATATTCTAGGTCAATCCTTCGACGCCCTCGAGCGGCGTGACCCGAAGCTCGCCGAGCTGGTTGTGAAGTCCGACAAGCAGATCGATACGCTCGAGCGCGAGATCGAGGACCAGGTGATCTCGATGATCGCGCGCCGCCAGCCGTTAGCGGACGATCTGCGTCATGTCATGGCCGCGATCAGGATCACCGGCAATCTCGAGCGCATCGGCGACCTCGCCAAGAACATGGCCAAGCGGGCGCTCGCCATCGCGCATGAATCGCACCCCAAGCCGCTCATGACGGGTCTCAGGCACATGGGCGAGCTGGCGCTCGGCCAGCTCAAGGAGGTGCTGGATGCTTACGTCGAGCGGGACGCGGACCGGGCGCTCGCGGTGTGGCGCGACGATGAGAAGATCGATGCCATGTACAACTCGCTGTTCAGGGAGCTGCTCACCTACATGATGGAGGATCCGCGCAATATCGGTCTGTCCACGCACCTCCTGTTCGGCGCCAAGAACATCGAGCGTGTCGGCGATCATACGACCAACATCGCCGAGACGGTGCATTTCCTCGTGCGCGGCGTGAACATCACCGACGACCGCCCGAAGGGCGACGAGACGAGCTCGACGCTCTTCTCGAGGGACTGAGAGGCGGCCGGGACAACGGAGCATAGCAGGGGATGACGGCAAAGGTTCTGATCGTCGAGGACGAGACGTCCCTCGCCGAAATGCTTCGATACAACCTCGAGGCGGAAGGCTTCCGCGTTTCCAATGCCGAGACAGGCGAGGAGGCCGAAATCATGCTGGCCGAGGAGCGGCCCGATCTGGTCGTGCTCGACTGGATGCTGCCGGGCGTCTCTGGGATTGAGATATGCCGGCGCATGCGCTCGCGCATGGAGACCAAATCGATCCCGGTCATCATGCTGACGGCGCGCGGCGAGGAGGGGGATCGCATCCGCGGACTCTCGACCGGCGCCGACGACTACGTCGTGAAGCCGTTCTCGCTGCCGGAGCTCATGGCGCGAGTGAAGGCCATTTTGAGACGCGCGGCCCCGGACCGCCTGGCCGAGATCCTGCGCTTCGGCGACATCGAGCTCGACCGCGCGGCGCACAAGGTGGTGAGGGGCCTGCGCGAGGTCCATCTCGGCCCGACCGAGTTTCGCCTGCTCGAGTTCCTCATGGAGAGCCCCGGACGCGTGCTCTCGCGCTCGCAGCTCCTCGACGGAGTGTGGGGGCGCGACGCCTTTGTCGACGAGCGCACCGTCGACGTCCATGTTGGGCGGCTCAGGAAGGCATTGATCCGCGGCAAGGAGCGCGACCCGATCCGCACCGTGCGCGGAGCCGGCTACGTCTTTGGCGAGCGGGGCGGCGCTTGAGGCCGCCTGCGCCATGACCTGCCTTCGCCCGGGCGCGCGCCGTTCGCGTTGTCCGGCTACTTGGGGCCACTCGGGCGCCGTACTGCCGACAAAAACCCTCGCTATTCAATGTCTCGGATCGCAAGTGCCGGGTGCTGATCGGCAGTGGAGCGTTGACGTTCGCAGCGGACTCGAGCGGGGCCAGAGAAGCAACGGTCCCACCTCTCCAAGACGTCCGGACGAGCGAGGTGAGCAGGTCGAGCCCATGGCATTCACGTCGCACTCGACAGGAACTTGCGGGCTGGCTCTATGCCCGCAGAAGCGTAACGCAACGCCCGAGCGCGACGGCTCAGGAGTTCTGCTGCCATTCAATGACCTCGATAAGGACCTGATCTTCGCGGGGCGCGCCAAACCGTCCTTTGGTGCGACCGGCGCCTGCATTGGGCATGGACAGGCGGCCGTGCGTCCCCAAGGCGATCATCGGGAAACAGCCCGCCAGCACGTGGTCCGGCGATGTGTTTCGAGCCTTGGGCAAATGCGGGGTGCAACGCTTGGTTAACCGTCTTGGCGGCTAAATGTGAGCAATGACAAGAGTTCGGGTTCAATCAGGGAACGCCCGCTCTGGCCCGAGCAGCAGGGGACCGCACACATGCGCTTCAACGCCTTTGCGCGAACACACATTGTCAGGACAGCGGACAAGGAAGCAAAGCTCAGGGCCTTCATCCACAGGGACATGATGGCGCGAAAGGCCGCCGGTGGGAGCGCCCAGGGAGGCCGCTATCGTGTGATTGCGCTCTCGATGCAAAGCCCGGTCGCCATGGCGCTCGCCTCGCTGACCGCGGAGGCTGCGGCTCTCGGCATCGAAATTCAGGCTGTATTGGCCGACGTGGACCCCTCGGCTCCCGCGCCAGATTGCTCCGTGAGCTTTGCCATGGGAGCTTTGACCCGCTGCCTCGCGGATCCGCGCCTCCTCGAGGCGCACGAGCTGCTCGTGCTGGGCGAGCGGAGGGTGTGGGTCGGCGACTGCATGCGCCGGGAGCCTGCGAGTCGCGACGCTTTCGAATGCTATTCGCAGGACTGCGCCGTGACCGCCGCCTGGACAGCCCGCGCGTTCGAGCGGATCTGGGCCGCCGCGCGGCCGGTGACGTCCGGCATGAGGCTAATGAGAGCCGCACGGAGGACCGCGCGCGAAGAGGCGGCTTTGCTGCCCGACCTGCGCAGGCAGTTCAGGCCGGCCGTCCCAATAACCCGTCATTGATCCTCGCTTCGCGCGGGCATCGCACAACCCGCGGACCCGTCTCACGCCGCCTAGGCGCCATTCGCTCTCGGGCCGCGAACCGGCCCGGCGTGCGGGGTGGAGGTTGGGGCCAAAGCGAGAAAAGGCAGCATTTGGCGGGATTTAACGGTAACTCCGGCGTTGCCGCCAACGTTTGGTCATTGACGCCTGTTGGGCTTCACCGCACGCCTTGCCGGGTCGATACTTGATAAATTCGGTCGCGAGCGCCGGATGAACCGGCGCTCCTTTGAGGGTGGTGAGCCATGCGGATCCTCCGCAGTATGCTTCTCGGTTTTACATGGATCGTTGCGTCGTCTCTCGCGGCCGCTCAAGAGCGGCCGTTCGAGCACATGGGCCTCGCCAAGGACGCCGACCGCTACGAGGCCTACATCAAGGAGAATTGGAAGCCGGGCACGCGAAAGCCGGCCGAGCTCAGGATCGCGGCCGAGAGGCTTCTCGGCACCGACCCTCGCGCGGCCTCGCGCAACGCGGCCGCCGCCGCCGCCGCCGATGACAAGAGCGCCGAGAGCTGGCTCGGGCTTGCGCGTGCGCTGCTCCTCATTCAGGCCGATCCCGAGAAGGGCTCGGAGCGCTACGACCTGCCGGTCAATGCCTCGGGTGCCGCCTACCGCGCCTATCAGCGCGCCGCCGATCCGGCCATGAAGGCGCGGGCGCTGGCGGTCCTCGGCGAGGCCATGCAGCGGCGCTCGTACTGGCGCCCGGCCATCGATGCGCTCAAAGGAAGCCTTGCTCTGATCGAGGCACCCGACGTGCGCGAGGCCTACGAGAAGCTCCGCGCCGAGCATGGCTTCCGCATGACCGACTACGCGACCGAGGCCGAGGCCGCGACCCCGCGCGTCTGCGTCCAGTTCTCCGAGAACCTCGCCCGCGGGCAGGTCGATTTCGCCAAGTTCGTGTCGGTCGACGGCAAAGACCCGCAAGGGGTCGTGCCGGAGGGCCAGCGGCTGTGCGTCGAAGGCCTTGCGCACGGTCAGCGCTATGAGATCGGGATCCGCGCCGGGCTCCCGTCCGATGTCGACGAGGCGCTGGCGAAGGCGATCACCGTCGCCGTTTACGTTCCGGACCGTAAGCCTTTCGTGCGCTTCACCGGCAAGAGCTACGTGCTGCCGAGCCGGGGCCAGCAGGGCATTCCGGTCGTGACCGTCAACACGGCCAAGGTCGTGATCGATGTCTATCGCGTGGGCGACCGCAATCTTGCGGCAGCGCTCGTCAATGGCGACCTCGGCCGGCAGCTCTCGGGCTACGACGCCGAGACGCTCGGCAACAAGACCGGAAGCCTGGTCTATAAAGGCGGGATGGACGTCACCTCAAAGCTCAACGAGGAGGTGACGACCGCGTTCCCGGTGAGTGAGGCGATCGGCACGCTCGAGCCCGGCGCCTACGCCATGGTCGCGCGCCCCGCGGACACGGCGGAGGACGACTGGCGCACCCGCGCCACGCAATGGTTCATCGTCTCCGATCTGGGGCTCACGGCCTTCTCGGGCGACGATGGCATCCACGGCTTCGTGCGCTCCCTTGCCGCGGCCAAGCCCATTGCCGGCGCGAGCGTGCGTCTCATCGCCCGCAACAACGAGGTTCTCGCGACCGCCAAGACGGACGCCAGCGGCTACGTGCGCTTCGAGGCGGGCAACACGCGCGGCGAAGGCGGCCTCAAGCCGGCAATCCTCGTCGCCGAGGGCGCCGCCGGCGAGTATGCATTCCTCGACTTGACCGCCAATGCGTTCGATCTCTCCGACCGCGGCGTGGCGGGCCGCGAGGCGCCGGGCCCGCTCGACGGCTACCTCTACACGGAGCGTGGCGTCTACCGGCCGGGCGAGGAGATGAATATCACCGCGCTGGTGCGCGACCAGTCTGGCCGTGCTGCGACGCTTCCCGTGACGCTCATCGTGACGCGGCCCGACGGGGTCGAGCACGGCCGCTATCTGCTTTCCGATCAAGGCCTAGGCGGGCGGTCTTTCCGCCTCACGCTCAATTCCTCGGCGCAAACGGGAACCTGGCGCGCCAAGCTCCACGCCGATCCGGCGGGCGATGCCGTGACCCAGGTCACGTTCATGGTCGAGGACTATATGCCCGAGCGGCTCGATATGACGCTCGAGCCGGGCGGCGGCGCACTCGCGCCCGAGGAAACGCAGACGGTCAAGGTCGCGGGCCGCTACCTCTACGGCCCCCCGGCCGCTGGCCTCGCCATCGAGGCCGACATCGTCGTCAAGCCGTCGGCCCAGGACCTCGAGGGCTATTCCGGCTACCAGTTCGGCCAGGCGGACGAGAAGATCGAGCCGACGCGCCAGGCGCTCGAGGGCCTGCCGGCGACCGGCGACGACGGCACGGCCCAGATCGCGATCGCGCTGCCGGCCGTGACGCGCACTGCGCGGCCTCTCGAGGCCGACGTGATCGTGAGGCTGCGCGAGCCCGGCGGCCGTGCGATCGAGCGGCAGATCACGCTGCCGGTCGACATGCGCGAGGCCAGGATCGGCTTGAAGCCGCAGTTTGGCGCTGCCGGCCTCGCGGAGGGCGAGAAGGCCCTGTTCGGGGTCGTGATGCTCGATGCCGCCGGCAAGCGCAGCGCGCAAAGCCTCGACTGGGAGCTCGTGCGCCTCGACACGTCCTGGCAGTGGTACAGCCGCGACGGCGCGTGGGCCTACGAAGCCCAGACGATTTCGCGCAAGGTCGCCCACGGCACGGTCGATGCGCTGGCCGATGGGGCCGCCACGATCGCTGCCGACGTGGACTATGGCCGCTACCGGCTCGAGGTCCGCTCGCCGGCGCCCGGCGGGCCGGTTTCGAGCGTCGATTTCACGGCCGGGTGGTACGCGGGCGAGGACACCGCCGACAGCCCCGAGATGCTCGACGTTGCGCTCGACAAGGCCGCCTACAAGCCGGGCGATACGGCAAAGCTTCGCATCGCCACGAAAGAGGGCGGCACGGCGCTCGTCGCGGTGCTCGGCAGCGGACTCGTGAGTATGAAAGAGGTCGAGATCGGGAAGGGCGGCGGCGATGTCGAGCTGACCGTCGGCAGCGACTGGGGCCCCGGCGCTTACGCGGCGGCGCTGCTCTACCGGCCAATGGACGAGGCCGTGAAGCGCATGCCGGGCCGCGCCATCGGCGTGCAATGGATCGCGGTCGACCAGTCGCCGCGGACCCTCAAGGTCGAGGTCGAGACCGAGGCCAAGATCACGTCGGGCAGCACGCTCGCGGTGCCGGTCAAGCTGACCGGTCTCAGCGCAGGCGAGGAGGCGCGCGTCACGGTTGCGGCCGTCGACGTCGGCATTCTCAACCTGACGCGCTACCAGGTGCCGGCACCGGAATCGTACTTCTACTCCCAGCGCCAGCTTGCGCTCGAGATTCGCGACTTCTACGGCCGCCTCATCGACGGAATGCGCGCCGAGCGCGGCAAGGCCCGCTCCGGCGGCGATGCAAGCGAAAGCATGGGCCTGCAGGCGAGCCCGCCGGTCGAGGAGACGGTCGCCTTTTACTCCGGCATCGTCCGCGTCGGGGCCGACGGCACGGCCAAGGTCGAGTTCGAGCTTCCCGACTTCAACGGCACCGTGCGAGTCATGGCTGTCGCCTGGACCAAGGATAAGCTCGGCCACGCCACGAGCGACGTCATCGTGCGCGACGCGGTGGCGCTCACCGTCTCCGGTCCGCGCTTCTTGACGCTCGGCGACGAGGCGCGTCTCGATCTCTCGGCCCACAACGTCGAGGGACCGGCTGGCGACTTCAAGGCCACGGTCGTCCTGATGCCGCCGGATGGCATGAAAGGGGAGGCCGTGGCGCTGGCCGAGCGCACGCTTTTTCTCAACACGGGCGAGCGCAAGGCCGAACGCGTCGCAGTGAGGCCGGCCGAGGTCGGCCTTGAGACCTTGGACGTGCGCGTGACGGGCCCCGATGGCATCGAGGTGCACCGGAGCCTGACGTTCGACGTGAAGCCGCCCGCGGGCGACATCAAGCGCACGACGGTCGCCGAGCTCGCGGCGAAGGGCGGCAAGCTCACGCTGTCGTCAGACCTCCTGGCCGGCCTCATCGCGAGCCGCACCCGCGTCACCCTTTCCGTCGGGCCGACGGCGCGGCTCGACGTGCCGGGGCTGCTCTCCGCGCTCGACCGCTATCCTTACGGCTGCGCCGAGCAGACGGTCTCGCGCGCCCTGCCGCTCGTCTATGCCAACGCGGTGGCGGCTCAGATCGGCATCGCACCGGACAAGGAGCTCACCGAGCGTGTGCAGAAGGCCATCGACCGCGTGTTCGAGATGCAAGACTCGTCCGGCGCATTCGGCGCCTGGGGTCCAGGCAGCGCCGACCTCTGGCTCACGAGCTATGTGACCGACTTCCTGACCCGCGCCAAGGAGGCCGGCTACGCCGTGCGCCAACTGCCCTTCAGCCAGGCGCTCGACCGCCTGTCGAATTTCGCCGCCAACGGCGAGGATTTCCAAAAGGGCGGCGAGGATCGCGCCTACGCGCTCTATGTGCTGGCCCGCAACGGCCGCGCCCCGATCGGGGAGCTGCGCTACTACGCGGACACGCGCCTCGACCGCTTCGCGACGCCGCTTGCCAAGGCCCAGCTCGGCGCCGCGCTGGCCATGATGGGCGACAAGGAGCGGGCGGAGACGGCATTCAAGGCCGCGCTGCTGGCTTTCGACGATCCCAAGGCCTCCGTGCCCTTGGCGCGCGACGACTACGGCTCGGCGCTTCGCGACGGGGCGGCGCTCGTGGCGCTGACCTCGGAAACGGGCATCTCCAAGGCCGAGGCTCCGCGCCTGGTCAACGTGGTCGCCAAGGCGTACCTCACGCGCTCGTACACCTCGACCCAGGAGCAGGCCTGGATGCTGCTCGCCGCCCATGCGCTCGGCGAGCAAGGGAAAGAGGCGGTCTTGTCGATCGGCGGCAAGCCGGTCGCGGGCTCGATCCTACGCTCGCTTTCGGCGGCCGATCTCGAGCAGGGTTTGACCGTCGTCAACACCGGAGAGACGCCGACCGATGCCGTCGTCACCGTCATCGGCGCCGGGCTCGATCCCGAACCGGCGGTCGCCAAGGGCTTCAATATCGAGCGCAGCTATTACACGCTCGACGGCAAGCCGGTCGATATGAAGAGCGCCGCCGGCGGCACCGGCGAGGTCAAGCAGAACGAGCGCCTGGTCGCGGTCGTGAAGCTCGAGAGCGATGAGGCAGCGGGGCGCGTGCTGCTTGTCGACCGCCTGCCCGCCGGCCTCGAGATCGAGAACCCGCATCTCGTCGACTCGGGTGACATCAAGTCGCTCGACTGGCTGAAAACCACGGTCCGGCCGGAGCACACCGAGTTCCGCGACGACCGTTTCGTTGCGGCGTTCAACCTCTCGGGCGGCTCCACGGGCAGCGGTGGTAACGGGAGGTCGCTCGAGAGCCCGGAGAGCGACACCGGCGGCGAGGTCCAGACGCCGGGAACGCCGGATGCGACTGCCGGCAAATCGGCCGGCGGCCCCGCAGCCGCGATGACCGTCGCCTACATCGTGCGTGCGGTCACGCCCGGCACCTTCGTGCATCCGGCGGCGACGGTCGAGGACATGTACCGGCCCGAGCGCTACGCCCGCACCGCCTCGGGCACGCTCGCTGTGACCGCCAAGGACTGAGACGCAGCCGCCATGCGACTGAACGTGGCAAGACAGATGCTCCCCTTCCCCCGTCTTGTCGATGACGCGCCTCCGGCACGTGTCGAAGGCACTCCTCCGGCACGACGGGGAGGGGAGCAAGGGCGTCCGCGCCACAAACTTGGGCGCGTCCGCCGAAATTCATTCATCGCGTCGGGGTGCGCGGCGCTCTTGGTGGCAAGCGCATACGGCGGGCTCGAGATCGCGATGGTGCGGATGGGGCCGCCGCCGCTCTCCGCCGCCGACGCGCTCTCCGTCACGGTGCTCGACCGCGAGGACCGGCTCCTGCGCGCCTTCACGACGGGCGAGGGCCGCTGGCGGC
>DATETZ010000191.1:0-11860 GCA_035283385.1 Hyphomicrobiaceae bacterium | reverse complement strand
CGGCATTCGCCTTGATGCCAGACTGTCGCACCAAACAAAAACAATATGCCGCCGGTCATCGAAGCCGCCGCCACGATGAGCGATCCGGCCAAAGACAGAGCGAAACCGGGAGGAAGCGGAATGAACGAGCAACTGAAGCCTGAGGCGTTCCACGGCGCCTGTCCGCACGACTGCCCCGACACCTGCGGCATGGACTACCTGGTGCGCGACGGCAAGCTGGTCGAGGTGCGCGGCAAGAAGGACCATCCGTTCACGCGCGGCGGCCTGTGCGTGAAGCTCAAGGATTTCCACGACCACCACCACAACCCCGACCGGCTGATGTACCCGCTGCGGCGCGTCGGCGCCAAGGGCTCGGGCCCGAACGGCGGCAACAACTTCGAGCGCATCACCTGGGACGAGGCGATCTCCGAGATCGGCAAGCGCTGGCGCGAGATCATCGCCACCTACGGCAGCCAGGCGATCATGCCGCAAAGCTATCTCGGCAACATGGGCCTGGTGCAGGGCATCAACTCGGGCGATCCGTTCTTCAACCGGCTCGGCTCGACCGTGAACGAGAAGACCTACTGCACCTCGGGCTCATCGACGGCATGGCTGTTGACGCACGGACCGACCGGCGGCGTCGATCCCGAGAGCTTCGTGCACTCGAAGTACATCGTCATCTGGGCGTGCAATACGATCTCGACCAACCTGCACCACTGGCCGTTCGTGCTCGAGGCGCAGAGGAACGGCGCCAAGGTGGTCGTCATCGACGGCTACCGCTCGCGCACCGCCAAGGCTGCCGACTGGCATATCGCGCCCCGCCCCGGCACCGACGGCGCACTCGCCATGGGGGTGATCAATGCCATCATCGGCCAGGGCCTCGTCGACCAGGACTGGGTCGACAAGTACACGGTCGGCTACCCGGAGCTCAAAGCGCGCGCCGCCGAGTTCACGCCCGAGTACGTCGAGCGCGTGACCGGCGTCAAAGCGGACGATGTCACCAAGCTCGCGCGCGAGTTTGCGACCGTGCAGCCGTCCGTCATTCGATTAGGCGTAGCGCTCGAGCGCCACGCCGGCGGCGGCCAGACGATCCGCGCGGTGTGCGCGATCCCCGCTCTCACCGGCTCCTGGCGCCACGTCGGCGGCGGGCTCTTGCAAATGCCGCTGTGGGAGTTCCCGGTCCACTGGGACCGCGTCTCGCGCCCCGACCTGATCAGGCCCGGCACGCGCGTCGTCAACAACCTGCGCCTCGGCGCCTCGCTGACGGGCGAAGCCAAGCTCGACCCGCCGATAATGGGGCTCTTCGTCTACAATACCAATCCCGTGTCGCAGGCTCCCGAAACGAACAAGATCGTGAAAGGGCTCTCGCGCGAGGACCTCTTTTTCGTCTGCGCCGAGCACTTCATTACCGACACGGCGAAGTACGCCGACATCATCCTGCCCGCGACCATGGCCGGCGAGCACGACGATATGATGTTCTCGTGGGGGCACTTTTATCTGACGCTCAACGAGAAGGCGATGGAGCCGCGCGGCGAAGCCAAGCCGAACTCGGAGATCTTCCGCCTCCTCGCCAAGGCGATGGGCTATGACGATCCGCGCCTCGCCATGTCGGACGCCGAGCAGATCGAGCATTTCATCAACTGGCAGGCGCCGCAAATGGGCGGCGTCACCATGGAGCACTTCCGCCGCCACGGCTATTTCCACCTCGCCGTCGGCACGCCGGACAATCGCCTCCCGCACGCCGAGGGCCAGTTCCCCACTCCGTCCGGCAAGGTCGAGTTCCTGCTCTCGGGCGCCAAGAACTTCGTCGCGCCACCGTTCCGGCACATGTACGAAGGGGAACAATCGGGCGAGGACGTCGATCCGCTGCCGGGCTACACGCCGCCCCGCGAAAGCACGGCGTCCAACCCCGAGCTCGGGAAGCTCTACCCATTGAACATCATCTCGCCCAAGAGCCACGGGTTTCTCAACTCTTGCTACGCCAACGAGCCGCACAAGATCAAAGGTCAGGGCGAGCAGTTCGTACTGATCAGCCCCAAGGACGCGGCCGAGCGCAGCATCCGCCACGGCGATCCGGTGCGCGTGTTCAACGAGCGCGGCGATTTCCAGGGCTTCGCCGAGGTGACGGACGACGTGCAGGCGGGCGTCATCGTGTCCACGCTCGGCTACTGGCGCTCGCTCAACCGCTCGGACGGCTCGGTCAACTCGATCTCGTCGGACGCCTGGTGCGGGCTCGGGCGCGCGCCAACGTTCTCCGACAACCTGGTCCAGGTCGCGCGCGTCAACTAGGCAATGATCGCGTCAGACCCACTCAGTCTGACGCGTCGATCATGGTCTGAATTTTTGATTTGGAGCGCGAGTCACGTCTCGGACGGAAACCTTCCGAGACGATCACGCTCTAGTGCGCGGTGATCCGCGGGCCACCCTTGCCGTCCTCGGGCGGCACCGCGCTTTCCTCCACGACCTCGTCCCATCTGATGGGCTCGGGCTGGCGCACGAGCCCCGACTTCACCACATCCTCCATCCGTGCGACGGGGACGATGTCGAGCTTCTTTTTCAATTCGTCCGGGATCTCGTCCAGATCCTTGACGTTCTCCTCGGGGATCAGGACCGTCTTGATGCCCCCTCTCAATGCGGCGAGCAGCTTTTCCTTCAGGCCCCCGATCGGGAGCACACGGCCGCGCAGCGTGATCTCGCCGGTCATGGCGACATCCTTGCGCACAGGTATGCCGGTCAGGACCGAGATGATCGCGGCCGCCATCGCGACACCCGCGGAAGGACCATCCTTCGGCGTCGCGCCCTCGGGCACGTGCACGTGAATGTCCCTCTTCTCGAACAGCAAGGGCTGGATGCCGAAGTCAATCGAGCGCGAGCGCACGTACGCATTCGCGGCCTGGATGCTCTCCTTCATCACGTCGCGCAGGTTGCCGGTGACCGTCATCTTGCCTTTGCCGGGCATCATGACGCCTTCAATCGTCAACAGCTCACCCCCGGCCTCCGTCCAGGCGAGACCGGTGACGATGCCCACCTGGTCCTCGAGCTCGGCCTCGCCATAGCGGAATTTCGTCACGCCCAGGAAGTCCTGCAGGTTGGCCGTAGTGATCTTCACCGACTTCTTCGACGAGGTCAGGATCTCCTTGACTGCCTTGCGGCCGAGCTTGGCTATCTCGCGCTCGAGCGAGCGCACGCCGGCTTCCCGCGTGTAGCGGCGGATGATCTCGAGTAGAGCGCCGTCGTCGATCGTCAACTCGCCCGGCTCGAGACCGTGCGCCTGCTGCTGTCCGGGGATCAGGTGGCGTTTGGCGATCTCGACCTTCTCGTCCTCGGTGTAGCCGGCGAGGCGGATGATCTCCATGCGGTCCATGAGCGCCGGCGGTATGTTCAAGGTGTTGGCCGTGGTCACGAACATCACGTTCGAGAGATCGTAGTCCACCTCGAGGTAGTGGTCGTTGAAGCAATGGTTCTGCTCGGGGTCCAGGACCTCGAGCAGCGCCGCCGCCGGGTCGCCGCGGAAGTCCTGCCCCATCTTGTCGATTTCGTCCAAGAGGAACAGCGGGTTGACCCGCTTCGCCTTCTTCATGGACTGGATCACCTTGCCGGGCATCGAGCCGATGTATGTGCGACGGTGGCCGCGGATCTCGGCTTCGTCGCGGACGCCGCCGAGGCTCATGCGTACGAACTCGCGCCCGGTTGCATTCGCCATCGACTTGCCGAGCGAGGTCTTGCCGACGCCCGGCGGGCCGACAAGGCACAGGATCGGGCCTTTGAGCTTGTTGGTCCTCGCCTGCACGGCGAGATACTCGATGATGCGCTCCTTGACCTTTTCGAGACCATAGTGCTCCGCGTCCAGCACCTGCTGGGCCTCGTCCAGATCCTTTTTGATCTTGCCCTTGATGCCCCACGGGATCGACAGCAGCCAGTCGAGGTAGTTCCTGACCACCGTCGCCTCGGCCGACATCGGGCTCATCTGCTTGAGCTTCTTGAGCTCGGCGAGCGCCTTGTCCTTGGCCTCTTTCGACAGTTTCGTATTCTCGATCTTTTCCTCGAACTCGGCGATGTCGTCGCGCTCGTCCGTGTCGCCGAGCTCCTTCTGGATCGCCTTCATCTGCTCGTTCAAGTAGTACTCGCGCTGCGTCTTCTCCATCTGGCGCTTGACGCGCGAGCGGATCTTGCGCTCGACCTGGAGCACCGAGATTTCGCTCTCCATGAGCGTGTAGACCTTTTCGAGCCGCTCCGAGATCACGGTCGTCTCGAGCACGTCCTGCTTCTCCGCGATCTTGATCGCGAGATGGGAGGCGATGGTGTCGGCGAGCTTCGAGTAGTCCTCGATCTGCGCGATCGTCCCCAGGACCTCGGGCGAGATCTTCTTGTTGAGTTTGACGTAGTTCTCGAATTGAGAGACGGCCGAGCGCGCCAGCGCCTCGATTTCGTCCTTCGAGCCGACCGTGTCCGAGACGCGCTCGACCTCGGCCTCGAAATAATCGGTGTTGGCGGTGTAGCGCAGGATCTTGGCCCGCGCGGTGCCCTCGACCAGCACCTTGACGGTGCCGTCGGGCAGCTTCAGGAGCTGCAGCACGGAGGCCAGCGTGCCGACCTGATAGATGGCGTCCGTCGCCGGGTCGTCGTCGCCGGCGTTCTTCTGCGCGGCGAGAAGAATGTGCTTGTCGGCGCGCATCACCTCCTCGAGCGCATTGATCGACTTCTCGCGGCCGACAAACAGTGGCACGATCATGTAAGGGAAGACCACGATGTCGCGCAGCGGAAGGACCGGAAACAGCTCCCGTGTCCCCCCCCGTTCTTTGACCTGCTTGTCCTCGCTCATGTCCCTGCTATCTCCACACTCGCCGCACGCGGGCGACCAACCCCCGATGGATCACCGCAACCCGACGCCCAGCCCCCGTCCGCTCCCAGGCGGGCGCCGCGCATCCCAAACTCGCCGTCCGGCCGAAGGCCGAGGCCTCCCGCCACCGTCGCAACATGCATCATTGGACGCCCAATGCATTCCAACCTACCGAAAAACAAATGGGGACAAACGCGATTCAATCAAGAGCGAGAGACGAGCCGGCGATGTTGAGCATTGGGGCATCGTAGCGCGACCAGCTGCGGGAAGCGCCACGCGCCTCACGAGGCGGTCGATCCCTTCTCCTCGGCCCGATCGGAGTAGATGCGCAGCGGTCGCGCGCCGCCCTCGACCACCTCCGGCCCGATCACGACCTCTTCCACGCCCTTGAGCGCCGGCAGGTCGAACATCGTGTCGAGAAGGATGGCTTCCATGATCGAGCGCAAACCGCGCGCGCCCGTCCTGCGCTCGATCGCCTTGCGGGAGATGGCTTTCAGCGCGTCTTGCGTGATCGTGAGCTTCACGTCCTCCATCTCGAACAGGCGCTGGTACTGCTTGACGAGGGCGTTCTTGGGCTCGGTCAGGATCTGCACCAGCGCCGCCTCGTCGAGATCCTCGAGGGTGGCGATCACCGGCAGCCGGCCGATGAACTCGGGGATCAAGCCGAATTTCAGGAGGTCCTCGGGCTCCACCTCGCGCAGCACGTCTCCCATGCGCCGCTCGTCCGGACCGATGACCCTCGCCGAAAAGCCGATCGCGGTTCCCTTCCCGCGCCGGGCGATGATCTTTTCCAGGCCTGCAAAAGCGCCGCCGCAGATGAACAGGATGTTGGTGGTGTCGACCTGCAGAAACTCCTGCTGGGGATGCTTGCGCCCGCCCTGAGGCGGCACGGAGGCGACCGTCCCTTCCATGATCTTCAATAGGGCCTGCTGGACGCCCTCACCCGAGACATCGCGCGTGATCGAGGGGTTGTCGGACTTCCTGGAAATCTTGTCGACCTCGTCGATGTAGACGATGCCGCGCTGCGCCCGCTCGACGTTGTAGTCGGCATTCTGCAAGAGCTTCAGGATGATGTTCTCGACGTCCTCGCCGACGTAGCCCGCCTCGGTGAGAGTGGTTGCATCGGCCATTGTGAACGGGACGTCGAGGATGCGCGCGAGCGTCTGCGCCAGCAGCGTCTTGCCGCACCCCGTGGGCCCGACGAGCAGGATGTTCGACTTCGCAAGCTCCACGTCGTTGTTCTTCGCCGCGTGGTTCAAGCGCTTGTAATGGTTGTGCACCGCGACCGAAAGCACGCGCTTGGCGTGGTCCTGGCCGATCACATAGGAATCGAGAACCGCGCAGATCTCCTGCGGAGTGGGCACCCCGTCGCGCGACTTCACCAGGGTGTTCTTGTTCTCCTCCCTGATGATGTCCATGCACAGCTCGACGCATTCGTCGCAGATGAACACGGTCGGGCCGGCGATCAGCTTCCTGACCTCATGCTGACTCTTGCCGCAGAAGGAGCAATACAGGGTGTTCTTTTCTTGAGCCATTACGTTCTCTCACCCGTGGTCAGGGCGCTCGACCCGCCTTCACCGGAGCCTCCCTGGGACCCGAACGGCCTCTCGGGCGCGCGCGGCCAAGCCAGTCGGTGCACTCGATCCTTAAGCCCGATGTGAACACGCTAACGTTCTCAAGATCAAGATTGGATTAACGGCATCCACGAAGCGGCCCCTTTCCGCGGTCTCTATTACAACAGTATTGCCGGGCTTCATGTTTTGGGACCTGCCAGGGCTCGAACGCTCGAACCCTGCCACGCGCGCGGGTCTTGCCTGCCCGCGCCACCCGGCCAAGTCTGGCTGTCGCCCTGAGAGCTAACCGATCTTGCCGTCCGAGGTCTTGAACTCGGCGTCCTCGCGCTTGGTGAGCACACGGTCAACGATGCCGAAGTCTCGCGCTTGCTCGGCAACCATGAAGTAATCGCGATCAAGAGTGCGCTCTATTACCTCGTAAGGTTGGCCGGTATGCTTAACGTAGACTTCGTTCAGTCGCTTTTTCATCTTGATGATGTCCTCGGCATGCCGCTCGATGTCCGAGGCCTGCCCCGAGAACCCACCCGAAGGCTGATGCACCATGACGCGGGCATTCGGGAGCACGTAGCGCATCCCCTTGGTTCCGGCACACAACAGGAGCGAGCCCATCGAGGCCGCTTGACCGATGCACAGAGTGGCAATCGGCGGCTTGACGAACTGCATCGTGTCGTAGATCGCCATACCCGACGTCACCACTCCGCCCGGCGAGTTGATGTACATGGAGATCTCTTTCTTGGGGTTCTCGGCCTCGAGAAAAAGAAGCTGCATGCAGATCGACGACGACATGTGGTCCTCGATCGGCCCGGTGACGAAGATGATCCGCTCCTTCAGCAGGCGCGAGGGCAGGTCGTAGCCGCGCTCGCCGCGGGCGGTCTGTTCCACGACCATCGGCCAGAACGTGCTCGTCGGACTTGCGACCGCTTCGCGCATGGGATTCGCCTCTCCTCTGGAGCGTGATCGCCTCGGCAGCTAGCATGGCGGTTCAGAAGTTCCCTCACGAGCAAGCCGCGAGTGATGGGCAACTTCTGAACCAAAGCCATACTAGCAAGTCTATGTTTCTAGTGTCCCTTATGAATCCGAAGTTCGCAAACCCGATTGCCGCAAAGTGTGTGCAAGCTTCGGGTTCGGGATACTAGAGCCGCCCAACCAGCTCCCGGCCCCATGACATCGGCACGGGCAAGCCGCACGTCAAGCCCCCGCACGTCGAGCCTTCGCACGTCAAGCCCATTCGGCCCGCCCTCATGACTCTTGCACCTCCTCGAGGCGCTTCATCAGCTCGTCGCTCGACACGATCTTCTCGGCAGGCTTGACGAGCTCGAGGACGAACTCGACCACCTTGTCCTCGAAAATCGGAGCTCTGAGCTCCTGCAATGCCCCCCGCGTCTTCTCGAAGTACTCGTAGACCAGCTTCTCTTGGCCCGGAAATCTGCGCGCATGCTCGATGAGCGCGCGCCGAAGCTCGTCCTGCGTCACCTCAATTTTGTTCTTGTCGCCGATTTCGCCGACGATAAGGCCCAAGCGGACACGGCGCTCGGCAATGCGGCGGTACTCGGCGCGGGCCTCCTCTTCCGTCTTGCCCTCATCGGCGAACGTCTTGCCCTCGGACTTCAGGTTCTCGTTGAGCTGCTTCCATATCGACTGGAACTCGCGCTCGACGAGCGAGGGCGGCAGCTCGAAATCGTGCGCCGTCTCGAGCGCGTCCAAGAGCTCGCGTTTGAGCTTCAACCGCGAGGCCGCGTCGTACTCCCTCTTGAACTGCGCCGAGACCAGCTCCTTGAGCTTGTCGAGGCTCTCGGCTCCCATGGTCTTGGCGAACGCATCGTCGGCCACGGTCTCGACCGGCGTCTCGACCTCCTTGACCACGACCTCGAACAGCGCCTCCTTGCCGGCGAGCTCCGCGACCGGATAGTCGGCGGGAAACGTGCCCTTGACCGTGCGCGTCTCGCCCTTCACCGCACCCGTCAAACCGTCCTCGAATCCGGGGATGAAATTGGCTTGGCCGAGGACCAGGCTCAGGTTCTCCCCCTTGCCCCGCTCGAACGGCTTGCCGTCGATTGCGCCTCTGTAATCAATGGTGACGCGGTCCCCCTCACCGGCCTTGAGGCCCTCCCCGGGCACGAAGGTCTGATTGCGCGCGGCAAGCCCGGCGACGGCCTTGTCCACGGTTTCGGCATCGACTTCGGCGACCAGCCGTTCGAGCCGCAAGGCCTTGAAATCGGTGAGCCGGACCTCCGGGAGCACCTCGAAGCACATCTCAAAGGCAAGATCCGCCTCACCGGCGAAAATGCGCTCGATCTCAGCCTGGTCCTCGGAGAGCGCGATCGCCGGCATGGCGGCCGGGCGCTCGTTGCGCTCGGCGATGGCCTTGGAGCTGGTCTCGCGGATCGCCTCCTCGACCACCTCGCTCATGAGCGACCGGCCGAACACCTTCTTGATGTGCGCGACCGGAACCTTTCCCTTGCGGAAGCCCTTGAGCTGCACCCGGTCCTTGATCTCGTCCAGTCGCGTGGAGAAGCGCTGGCCGAGCTCGCCCGCTTCCACCACGACCTTGAGCCTGCGCTTGAGGCCGTCCGAGCTCGATTCCGTGATCTGCATCTCGTCTCTTGCCTTCCCCACCGCTCACGACGGGCCACCGCGCCGCCCGTCGGCGGACGAGGCATGTCCGAAGCGCCCGGCTCGAGGCACGCCTGCCCCCCCGAGCCTATCCGATGGCCTGGTGCGGGCGGAGGGACTTGAACCCCCACGGCCGAGGCCACGAGAACCTAAATCTCGCGTGTCTACCAGTTCCACCACGCCCGCAAGCCGCCGACCCGCCCGAGCCTGGCCCGGAGCCAGGTGCCGGCTCGGAGCCGTCACCACGCGGTCGCCGGCAGTCCTCTGCCCTCATGGCCCGCGCATCGGACCGGCGCGGCAGGACTGCGACATATATCCGGGCCAATCCGCCAAGATCAATCGGCAATATGCGCAGGCGGCCCTCCGCAGACTGTCGGCGGGCCTTAGGGGCTCGGGTGCATGCCTCTTTCGCGACGCCCGGCCGCGTCCGGCTCCCGATCAAGCAATGAGGGCCAGCGAACGTTTTGACGGGTCATGGCCGTTCTCGGGCTCGACCCGAGGATCAACCCGGCCATCCGGAGCAGCAAGGCGAAATGCTTCTGTCCTTGGACGCGGAGGGCCGCCTCAGGGGCGGCCACGAGCTGAGAGTCAAGGTCCATGCCTGGCGGTATAATTCGCTCTCGCGCACTGCCCTATTTGGGGAAGGCAGCGTGGCGCGACAAGATCAGGAGCCGCTGAGCGGGTCTTGCGACGCCGAGGTGGCAGCCGCCGTCAGCCTTTCCGGGCCGGACCCTGCTCGATCGGCGTGTCGAGCTGTTCCTGGCCCCACTCGGACCACGCCCCGTCGTAGACGGCGGCATTGGTCTGCCCGAGAACGGCGAGCGCGAGCGACAGCATCGAGGCCGTGACGCCGGAGCCGCAGGTGGTCACGACCGGCTGCTGCGGATCGATCCCGGCATCGCGGAAGATCCGCTCGAGCTCGGCCTTCGACTTCACCGTGCCGTCGGGATTGAGGATCGAGGCCCAGGGAACGTTCTTCGAGCCGGGGATATGCCCGCGCCTCAAGCCCGGGCGCGGCTCGGGCTCCGTGCCCTCGAAGCGGGCCCGCGACCTCGCATCGACGATTTGCATGTTGCCCTTGGCGAGGTAGCTCTTCATGTCGTCCAGGTCGCGCACCAGCGAGCCGTTGAGCAGCGGCGTGTAATGGCGCGCGGTGCGCGGCACGGGCGGCCCCTCCTCGAGCGGGCGGCCTTCCGCCTTCCACTTCCTCAAGCCGCCGTTCAAGACCGCGACGTCCTGATGCCCCATGGCGCGGAACGTCCACCAGACGCGCGCGGCCGAGAACAGCCCGAGCGTGTCATAGACGACGATGCGCATGCCGTCGCCGACGCCCATCTTCTTCATGCGGGAAGCGAACTTGACCGTCGACGGCAGCATGTGCGGCAGCGGCGACTTCTCGTCGACGAGATCGTTGATGTCGAAGAACAGCGCACCCGGAATATGCTCGGCCAGATACTCGGCCTTGGCATCACGGCCCGACGTGGGCAGGTGCCACGAGCCGTCGAGGACCACGAGGTCGGGCGCCTCGAGGTGGGCGGCGAGCCAATCCGTCTCGACGAACCAGGTCTTGGCGCTATGGCGCACGATTACCTCCTCGTCATCGTTGCAACTCTGCGTGCCAAACCGCGACACGCGCGGCGCGGGATGCGGCCTCGAGCGAGATGCTCGCGACCGGCGCGGCGCGCGAGCCGCACACCCTAAGGGCGAGCCGCAGCAGCCGCAAGCCTGACCGAGCCTCGATCCCCCGGCCCAAGAAACAGAGCCACAACGTTGATCTCTCACTTCATTTTGAAATGAACGACGTCCCCCTTATCGGTCCGGGGGCGGGCGAACGGCAGGGCCTTGAGGTGCGCCTCGAAGAACGCAAGCGCATAGGAGACAATCGGCGCGTGGGACGTGTGGGCACTGTCAGTCCAGGCGAAATGGTTTGCGCCCTTGAGCTCGACGAAATAGGCCGCCCGTGTTCGGTCGTAAGCGCCTCTCTTGATGAGCGCCGTCGTGCCGCCATCGCGGGCGCCCGCCTGGTACATGACAGGCACGGCGATGTTCTCGAGTTTGCCCTTGCGAAGCAGCGGCCCGATCAGGGGCGCGAGGGCCAACACGGCCTTGACATCGCGGCGCGTCCAAGACGGCCAGGCCCCCGCCAGGCCCAGCACGGTGTAGCCGCCGAGCGAGTGGCCCATGAGGCCGATCCGGTTCGTGTCGATGCGCGGCGACCATTGTGCGTCGGATTTGAGCGCATCGATGACGGCGGCAATGTCGCGGCCCCGCTGGCGATAGGTCTTGTCGCTCCAGGCCTGGGGCTTGCCGAAGGGCGCCTCGGGTGCCTCGCCGCCGCCCCCGGCGCACGCGGAATCTCGGTGCTCGGGCGCGGCAACGATGTAGCCGGCGCGGGCCAGTGCCGCGGCCAGAAACGATGACGCCGTATTGCAGGCGGTGAAGCCCGCCGAATAGACGATGAGAGGCAAGCGTCCGCCGTCCGAAATGTCGGGCCGCCAGATGGCGACGTCGAGGCCTGCGATCCTCACCGTCACGAACGCACTCGGCATGTCGAGGGCAACACGCGCTTCCTCGACGCTCTCCCGGGTTGCCAATGCGCCTGAATACGCGGGCGTCACGCCGAGGCCCGGTCCGCCGAGCAGCGCCAGGGCCAGGACAGCCGCTGGGGAGATCAAACCTTTGCGGTGCATGGGGCGCGCTCGACCTCTGAGGGGAGCAACGGATGGCAGGTCGGAGGGGCCGCCGCGGGGAAGCCCGGCCGTCTATTATCCTACGTGAGCCTGGTTGGAGTCGAACCAACGACCCTCTAGTGCAGTGACAGGCAGCGCACGTGCTCGATTCACTCGTTAGATTA
>DATETZ010000190.1:0-29457 GCA_035283385.1 Hyphomicrobiaceae bacterium | reverse complement strand
TTGTCGCACGCCCAAGAGCCGCGGCGCAAGGCGGCCGCGGACGCGCTGGCCAAGGTGTTCAAGGACAACATCCGTCTCTTCACCCTCATCACCAACACGCTCGCCAAGGACAAGGAAATCTCCGACCGCTGGCGCGGGTTCGAGGACGTGGCCGCGAGCCGCCATCTCGCAAACCGCGTCGAGGCGCCGGTGGTCGAAGCGCTGGTCGCGAGCGTGCGTGCCGCCTACCCGCGGCTCTCGCATCGCTATTACGCGATGAAAGCACGCTGGCTCGGCATGGAGCGCCTCTCGCACTGGGACCGCAACGCGCCGCTTCCCGAGAAGCCCGAGCGGGTGTTCACATGGCCCGAGGCGGAAGCGATCGTGCTCAAGGCCTATGGCGCGTTCGCGCCGCAGATGGCCGAGATCGCGGGCCAGTTCTTCGCCAAGCGCTGGATCGACGCCCCGGTCCGCGACGGCAAGGCGCAGGGCGCCTTCTCCGCGGCGACGGTCCCCTCGGTTCATCCCTACGTGCTGATGAACTACCTCGGCAAGCCGCGCGACGTGATGACGCTCGCCCACGAGCTCGGCCACGGCGTGCACCAGATGCTGGCCCGCCCTCAGGGCCCGCTGCTCGCGCCCACGCCGCTGACGCTCGCCGAGACGGCCTCCGTGTTCGGCGAGATGCTGACCTTCAAGGCGCTGCTCGCCGAGACCAAGGAGCCGCGCGAGAAGAAGGCGATGATCGCGGGCAAGGTCGAGGACATGCTCAATACCGTCGTGCGCCAGATCGCGTTCTATAGCTTCGAGAGGAAGGTGCACGAAGCCAGGCGCGCCGGCGAGCTGACCAGCGATCAGCTCGGCGCCACGTGGCTCGAGATCCAGTCCGAAAGCCTGGGCCCGGCCATCGAGCTCAAGCCCGGCTACGAGGTGTTCTGGAGCTACATCCCCCACTTCATCAACTCGCCGTTCTATGTCTATGCCTACGCGTTCGGCGATTGCCTCGTGAACTCGCTCTACGGCCTCTATCGAGAGGCGCACCCGGGCTTCGTTGCGAAGTACTTCGAGATGCTGAAGGCGGGGGGCTCGAAGCCCCACGCCGAGCTGCTCGCTCCCTTCGGCCTCGATGCCCGCGATCCGGCGTTCTGGTCGAAAGGCCTCACGGTCATCGAGGGCATGATCGACGACCTCGAGGCAATGGACCGGGCCGCCTGACGGAGCCGACCCCTCTTTGCCGGTTGGACACTCTTGCCGACCTGTCAAGGCCGCAAGGCGCGGGGACGGCGCAATTTCTCGGCTTCCCTAGTCCGAACTCCCCGGCGTATAAGCCGCAGACTTTTGCCGCAATGCAGCGTTTCCGCTGAAGAGGGGCCTTAATGGCACCAGCCCACGTCGCGGAGCCTGGCGCCGAGAGCACGAGCGAGTTTCTCGCGGGCCGCCACTTTTGGACGCTTGTGCTCGGCTCAGTCGGCGTCGTGTACGGCGACATCGGCACCAGCCCCCTCTACGCCTTCCGCGAGGCGGTCGGCGCCGCGCGCGGCGAAAGCTTCGCCGGACGCGAAGCCGTATTCGGCGTTTTGTCGCTCATCCTCTGGGCGCTGATGCTCATCGTCACCATCAAGTACGTGCTCGTTCTCCTCAGGGCCGACAACAAGGGCGAGGGGGGCATGTTCGCGCTGATGGCGCTCGGACAGTCGGTCGCCAAGCGCAGCTCGCCGCTCATCTTCGCGCTCGGCATCGCGGGCGCCTCGTTCTTCTACGGCGACGCGGTCATCACGCCGGCCATTTCCGTGCTGTCGGCCGTCGAGGGCTTGAACCTCGTCTCGCCGGCCTTCGGCAAGCTCGTGCTCCCGCTCTCGATTGCTGTTCTCGTCGCGCTATTTGCGGTCCAGTCGCGCGGCACCGCCAAGGTCGCGCAATTCTTCGGCCCGGTCACGGCCATCTGGTTCGTGGTGCTCGCCTTGGGCGGAATTGTTCAAATCATCGCCAACCCTGTCGTCCTGGCCGCCGTCAGTCCCTGGTATGGATTGCAGTTCCTGTGGGGCAATGGGCTGCTCGGGCTGACGGTCTTGGGCCTCGTCTTTCTCGCAGTCACGGGCGCCGAGGCGCTCTATGCCGACCTCGGCCATTTCGGCCGCCTGCCGATCCAGGCGGCGTGGATCGGCTTTGTCTTCCCGGCCCTCACGATCAACTATTTCGGCCAGGGTGCGCTGGTCCTGGCCCGACCCGAAGCGATCGAGAATCCTTTTTACCTGCTTTATCCGGAATGGGCTCTCGTCCCCATGGTCATCCTGGCGACCGCCGCGACCGTGATCGCCAGCCAGGCAGTCATCACGGGTGCCTATTCCTTGGCAAGACAGGCCATCCAGCTTGGCCTCTTGCCCCGCTTTGCCATCAAGCACACGTCGGAAAGCATGGCCGGCCAGATCTATTTGCCGCGCGTCAACTACCTGCTTCTCATCGGCGTGGTGAGCGTCGTCGTCGTGTTTCGAAGCTCGTCCAACCTTGCGGCCGCCTACGGCGTATCGGTGACCGCGGCGATGGTGATCGACACCTTGATGGCGTTCTTCGTGGTCTGGAGATATTGGGGCTGGCCGGTCTGGAAGGCGCTACTGCTGATGGTTCCCCTGCTGCTCGTCGAGCAGGCCTTCTTCACGGCCAACATCCTGAAGCTGTTCGAGGGCGCATGGGTGCCGCTGTTCATCGCGGCCGCCATTAGCCTCGTCATGGTCACCTGGGTCAGGGGCTACGGCATCCTCTCGAAGCTCACGCGCCGCAATGAGGCCGATCTCGACTGGCTGGTGAGGAAGCTCGAGGCCAAGCCGCCCGCGCGCGTGCCCGGAACCGCCGTGTTCCTGTCCGCCGACGTCGATGCCGCACCCACCTCCTTGATGCACAACCTGAAGCACAACCGCGTGCTGCACGAGCGCAACATCGTGCTTTCGATCCGCACCGAGGACACCCCGCGCGTGCCTCGGCACGAGCGGATCGAGGTCGACCGGTCGAATGAGACCTTCATCAAGGTCGTCGCCCGCTACGGCTTCATGGAGACGCCGAGCATTCCGAAGATCCTCGACAACTGCCGCCGGAAAGACCTCAACATCGACTTGGGCGCGACCTCGTTCTTCCTGTCACGCCGATCCTTGCGGTCGACGCGCAAGTCCGAGATGCCCGCCTGGCAGGAGCGCCTGTTCCTCGCCCTCGCGCGGACCGCCGAGGACGCGACGACCTACTTCCAGATTCCGACCGACCGCGTCGTCGAGGTGGGAACGCAGGTCGCGGTGTAAGGTTCTCGAGCATCGAGGATGTCATCTGCCGGCCGCAGGTTTCGCCGTGGCCAGCGAGCCCTCCTATATTGTCCTTGGGCTCCAGCGCCGGCGATCGATTGCGACAGCGCGTGAAAACGAGGCAAGGCGGATGGACAACGAGGACAATCGCCTATCGGCGCGGGCCGCGCGCTACATGAGGGTCGGCGCCAACGTGGGCGCGGTGGCGGCGAAGGTCGCGGGCCAGCGGCTGTTCGGCCTCGAGGCCGACCGGTCCGAGGACGCCCGCCAGCTCGCGGCGGCCCTCGGCGGTCTCAAGGGCCCGCTCATGAAGGTGGCCCAGCTCCTGGCGACGATCCCGGAAGCGCTGCCGGCCGAGTATGCCCGCGAGCTCGGCCAGCTCCAGAGCCAGGCGCCGGCAATGGGTCCGGCCTTCGTGCGCCGGCGCATGACCGCGGAGCTCGGGCCGGAGTGGATGTCGCGCTTTGCCGCGTTCGAGACGGCGGCGGCGGCCTCGGCCTCCTTGGGCCAGGTGCACCGCGCGCGAGCGCACGACGGACGAGCGCTCGCGGTCAAGCTGCAGTATCCCGACATGCAGTCGGCCGTCGAGGCCGATCTCAATCAGCTGCGGCTCATCTTCTCCATCCACGCGCGCATGGAGCCCGCCGTCGACACGACCGAGATCCTGAAGGAGATCGCCGCCCGCCTGAGAGAGGAGCTCGACTACGAGCTCGAGGCGCGCCATATGCGGCTCTATGCGGCGATCTTTGCCGGCGATCGCGTGATCCGTGTCCCCGACGTCCTGCCCGAGCTCTCGACCCGGCGCCTTCTGACCATGAGCTGGCTCGAGGGCCGCAAGCTGCTCGAGCACAAGAAGGCCCCGCTCGAGGACAGAAACAGGATTGCGGCCGCCATGTTCCGCGCCTGGTGGTACCCCTTCAGCCACTATGGGGTGATCCATGGCGACCCGCACCTCGGCAACTATACGGTGTTCGAGGAGGACGGCCGTCCGGCCGGCATCGACCTCCTCGACTACGGCTGCATGCGCACGTTTCGCGTGCCGTTCGTGCAAGGCGTGATCGACCTCTACAACGGGCTCCTCACCGGCAACCGCGATCTTGTCGTCCATGCATACGAGACGTGGGGCTTTCGCGGCCTCTCGACCGAGCTGGTCGAGGCAATGAACATTTGGGCGCGCTTCATCTATGGGCCGCTGCTCGAAAACCGCGAGCGCACGCTTGCCGAGGGCACGACGCCGGGCGAGTACGGCCGCAAGGAGGCTTTCTCCGTGCACAAGATCCTGCGCGAGAAAGGGCCGGTCATGGTGCCGCGCGAGTTCGTGTTCATGGACCGCGCGGCGATCGGACTAGGCGGCGTGTTCCTGCATCTCGACGCACGCCAGAACTGGTACCGCCTCTTCAACGAGACCATCGAGGGCTTCCGGCTCGCGGACGTGGCGGCGCGCCAGAGCGCCGCCTTCGCCGCGGCGGGAGTGCCGCTGCCGCGGTGAGGGATCACGCCCCGTGTTCGGGTGGCACAAGCGTCAGTGCAGCTTGAGCTCGGTTCCGACCAGCCTCAGCTCCGCGGGCTTGATAAGGCCCGTATGGGCGACGAGCACCCTGTAGAGCTTGCCTTCGAGATTGCGCGTCCAGAAATGAAGAAAGCGCATCAGCCGCGGGAACCGCGGATGGATGTCGTAATCCTGCCAGATGTAGCTCTGGATCAGCGCCGGATGATCCGGCATGCGGTAGAGGATCTCCGCGGTGGTCAGACTGTAGCCTTCGAGCAGGCGGGCAAGTTCGCTGTTGGCCATTTGCGGTTCGGCTCCGAGGTGGCGGCTGCGGCCTCAGCCATCCAGGATACCCGAGATTCGCCTCAGGAGAGACACTTTTTTAGCAAGGATATCAACCCGCTAGCAGCAAGTCATCGTTGGTGCTAACAGCGCGGTGCCAAACCCGGTTTTGCGGATACCGGGACGCGCATCGGCGCTATGCTCGCGCCCTGAGATTCCGAGTGGCCTAGACTTATGTTCGCAACCGCACTCACCAGCTTCACCACGTTCTTCGCCACCATCGGCCCCGTCGAGGCGGCCGTGTTCTTCGCTACCCTCACACCCAATGCCGGGGCGCGGGAGCGCCGCGCCATCGCCCTTCGCGCGACCGCGATCGCCGCCTCTATTCTGCTCGTGGCAACGCTCGCCGGCGGGGCGCTATTAAATCAGCTCGGAGTCTCGATCCCCGCGCTGCAGACGGCCGGCGGCATCATTCTCCTCTTGATCGCCCTCGAGATGGTGTTCGCGCGGCCGATGAGCGCCTTCAAGCTGACGCCGCCGGAGGGTGCGGAGGCGCACACGAAGGACGACGTCGCCGTGTTTCCCCTGGCGACACCGCTTCTGGCTGGCCCCGGAGCGATGAGCGCCGGCATCCTTCTCGCCGCCAACGCCGGCGGCGATCCCGGGCGGTTGGCGGTGACGGTCGCGGCGCTGTGCGCGGTGATGGCGGCGACGCTCGCGCTCTTGCTTCTTGCCCATGAGGTCTCGCGCTTTCTCGGCGTCACGGCGCAGCGCGTTCTGATGCGGGTGTTCGGCATCCTGCTCGCCGCGATCGCCGTGCAGGCGGTATTCAACGGCATCGGCGGCAGCGGCCTGCTCCTGCCGGTGCGGTGAAGCCGTCCGCGCCGGTGCATCCCCAGACTGCGCGCGGTGCAGGCGCTGGATCTATGCTCGGGCGTCGAACTTGAGCAAAGTCATGGTTTGCGCCGTGCCGCCGATCCAGACTTAAACATCAGCCGTAAGAAGGCTTACAATGGAAGCTAAGACGCTTGGTCCTGCTTTCTCCGTTGGATCCAAGAGGTCGCAACAACCAATCGCTAGCCCTTCTGTGCGGATCACGTCGGGTGCGACACAAGAGGAATATTTGGGAGTGGTTCCATGATGAAGAAAATCGTCCCGTGGTTAGTAGTGACGGCGGTGTTGCTCTTCGCTCCCGTCGCTCAGACGCCGGCTCGAGCGCTCACGGGCCTCGAAGCTGGGGCCGTCAGCGTTGACGGCGTGACCGAGGTTCGCCATCGCGGCCATGGTGGCTTGCGCATCCACAGGCATGGGATGCGCTTTGGCAAACATCACGGGCGCCGGTTTGCGTTTAAGCATCACGGGTTCGCTCGGCACCGGTTTCATCGGCACCGGCACTTCAGATATAGGCCGAGGATCTGGATCGGTTACCCCTATTACTACTACGGCGGTTACTATGGGGACTGCTACTGGCTGAAGGTGAAGGCGATCCGCACCGGCAGCAGGTACTGGTGGCGGCGCTATCATGAGTGCGTTGGCTGGTAGGCCGGATTGAGAGCGAGGTGAGGGGGGCCGGCGGTGTCCGGCCCCCTTGCATTTGGCCGCCGGCTTTAGGGTGCGCTAGTATGGGGGTCAGCCGGCACCCGCTCCGGTGCGAGTTGGGCTCAAGCGCCGATGGGATGGCATGGCCGACCACGCCGCCAGCTCGATTTCGATCCACCGCTGGTCAGGGATCGCGCGTCGCGACGAGCTGGTGCCCGCGATCGACGCGGTCTTTTTCGAGGCCAGCGCGACCAAGTCCTTTGCGGGCGAGGGCGACCGCGCGGCCTTCCGCGAGCGCTGGCTCGGGCGCTATCTCGCCAACTATCCGGAATGGGCCTACGTCGCGTTCGCGTCGGGCGGCGTTGTCGTGGGCTATCTCGCCGGCAGCCTCGACGATCCCGCCCGGACGCCGCTGTTCTCCGATCTCGGCTATTTCGCCGCCTTCGCGGCCCTCACGGCCACCTATCCGGCGCAGCTGCACGTCAATCTCGACCCGGGCTGGCGCGGGCGCGGCATCGGCAGCCGCCTTGTCGAGACGTTCGCGGCCGATGCGAGAGAGGCCGGCGCTCCCGGTGTGCACGCCGTGACCTCGCGCGGCATGTGCAACGCGCGTTTCTACGAGGCGTGCGGGTTTCGCGAGGCGGGCGCGGCGCTCTGGAACGGCCGCGAGCTTGTCTTTCTCGCCCGCTCACTCGCGCTGGCGTAGGTCGGACTTCGGCCGCTTTGCGGCCTCAGTCCGACCTACGGGCTGTCGGTGTTCAGGCGGGGCGGCCTCGTGCATAGTGTGCCACTCGCTGGGAACGGGGAAGGAAGCCATGGCAGAGGCCGAGGTCATCGAGGGCGAAGAACCGCGGGATACGGCGTACGCCGTCGAGATGACCGGCGTCTCCAAATGGTTCGGCGAGTTCCAGGCCTTGCGCGACGTCACGCTCAAGGTTTCCCAGGGCGAGAAGATCGTCATCTGCGGACCGTCTGGGTCCGGCAAGTCGACGCTGATCCGCTGCGTCAACGGGCTCGAGACGCACGAGGCCGGCCGGATCGTCGTCGACGGCATCGAGCTTGGCAACGACGTGCGCCAGGTCGAGAGGATACGCGCCGAGGTCGGCATGGTGTTCCAGAGCTTCAACCTGTTCCCGCACTTGACGGTGCTCGACAATCTCGCGCTCGCCCCGTGTTGGGTGCGCCGGATGCCACGGGCAGAGGCCGAGCGGCGTGCTCTCGAGCTTCTCGAGCGCGTCAAGATCAAGGACCAGGCGGCGAAGTACCCGGGCCAGCTTTCGGGCGGCCAGCAGCAGCGCGTCGCCATCGCGCGCGCGCTCGCCATGAACCCACGGCTCATGCTGTTCGACGAGCCGACGTCGGCGCTCGATCCGGAGATGGTGAAGGAGGTCCTCGACGTCATGATGGAGCTCGCACGCCAGGGCATGACGATGCTGGTCGTCACCCACGAGATGGGCTTCGCGAGGGCCGTCGCCGATCGCGTCATCTTCATGGACCGGGGGGAAATCGTCGAGGAGGCGCCGCCCAAGGAGTTCTTCGCCAGCCCGCGCCACGAGCGCACGCGGGCCTTCCTGTCGCAAATCCTCAAGCATTGATCGTGGATGAGAGTGCAATGGTCTTGCGTCTTGCGCTGCGCCAATTCCCCTCCCCGTCATGGCGCAGCCATGCTTGGCATGGACGCGGGGAGGGGAGGCTGCTCGGATCGGCGCTGGCAGCCTTCCTGCTCGCGGTTTCAGTTCCGGCGAGCGCTGCTCTATCTCAGGCGGGGACGCTCGAGACGGTGAAGGCGCGCGGCGTCTTGAATTGCGGCGTCAACACCGGCCTCGCCGGTTTCAGCGCGCCCGATGACAAGGGCGAGTGGACTGGGATAGACGCCGACTTCTGCCGCGCCGTGGCGGCGGCCATATTCAAGGATGGGGGCCGCGTGAAATTCCTGCCCCTCAACGCCAAGGAGCGCTTCACGGCGCTGCAGTCGGGCGAGGTCGATCTCCTATCGCGCAACACGACCTGGACCATGAGCCGCGACACCTCCCTGGGCATGAACTTCACGGGCGTCATGTACTATGACGGGCAGGCGTTCATGGTGCGCAAGTCGCTGGGGGTTGCCTCGGTCAAGGATCTCGCGGGCGCGAGCATATGCGTTCAGACCGGCACCACGAACGAGCAGAACCTCGCGGACTACTTCTCGGCCAACGGCATCGGCTACCGGCCGGTCGTATTCGAACGGCTGATCGAGGTGCTCGCCGCTTACAACTCCGGGCGCTGCGACGCCTTCACGACCGATTCGTCCCAGCTCGTCTCCGAGCGCACGCGCCTTCCCAATCCGGACGATCACGTCATGCTGCCCGAGCTGATCTCGAAGGAGCCGCTCGGGCCGGTGGTCCGCCAGGGCGATGCCGGGTGGGCCAACATCGTGCGCTGGGTGCACTTCGCGATGCTGAACGCCGAGGAGTATGGCGTCTCGAGCAAGAACGTGGACCAAATGCTGTCCTCTCCCAACCCGGAGATCCGCCGGCTCTTGGGCCTCGAGGGCGACTTCGGCAAGGGGCTGGGGCTCGACAACGACTGGGCCGTTGCCGTGATCCGCGCGGCCGGCAACTACGGCGAGAGCTTCGAACGCAATCTGGGCTCGGGCTCGCGGCTCGGACTTGCGCGCGGGCGCAACGCGCTCTGGAAGGACGGCGGGCTCCAGTACGCCCCGCCGATCCGTTAGGGAGTTCGCATGGAGGGCAAGAAGCCGCCGGGAACTGTTGGCAATTCGGCCGGCCTGCCATTCTCGTGGCCGGGGCTGCTCTACGACACGAGAGTGCGGGGCGCGGCGTTGCAGGTTCTGCTGCTCATCGTGCTCCTCCTCATCGGGTATGAGATCGCGACCAACACCGCCGCGAACCTCCGCAAGCAGAACATAGCCTCCGGCTTCGGCTTCCTCGGACGCACGGCCGGCTTCGACATCTCGCAGACCGTCATCGATTACAAGAGCACGAGCAGCTACGCGCGCGCGTTCTGGGTCGGGTTCTTGAACACGCTTCTCGTGGCCGCGCTCGGAGTCGTCCTCGCGACCGTCCTCGGCTTCCTGATCGGCCTCGCCCGTCTGTCCGCGAACTGGCTCGTTGCCCGCCTGGCGACGGTCTATGTCGAGGTGGTGCGCAATGTGCCGCTCCTCCTGCAGCTCTTCGTCTGGTACGTCGCCGTGTTGCGGGCCCTTCCCCGGCCCCAACAGGGCCTTGCGCTCGCAGGGGGCGCGACCTTCGATGTGCGCGGGCTGCACCTGCCGCGGCCCCTCTTCGAGGGCGGGGCGTGGTGGGTCGCCGCCGCGCTTCTTCTGGGGATCGCTCTCGCGGTCGGGATCAAGATCTGGGCCGGCGGCCGGCAGCGCGCGACGGGCGAGCAATTCCCGGTCGCCTGGATGAGCATTGGCCTCGTGGCCGGCCTGCCGCTGCTCGCCTTCCTGCTCGCGGGCCGGCCACTCGCCTTCGATTATCCCCGGCTCGGGCGCTTCAACTTCGAGGGCGGCCTCACCATCGAGCCCGAGTTCATGGCGCTCTTGTTCGGGCTCGCGTTCTACACGGCGTCCTTCATCGCCGAGATCGTGAGGAGCGGCATCACCGGGGTTGCGCGCGGTCAGAAGGAGGCCGCCGCGGCGCTGGGGCTCAGGAGGAGCCAGATCCTGCGCCTGGTCGTGATCCCGCAGGCGCTGCGGCTGATCATCCCGCCGCTGACCAACCAGTACCTGAACCTCACCAAGAACTCCTCGCTCGCGGTCGCGATCGGCTACCCCGATCTCGTGGCGGTGTTCGCGGGCACCGTGCTCAATCAGACCGGCCAGGCGGTCGAGGTGATCCTGATCACGATGGGCGTCTACCTCGCGCTCAGCCTCATGACGGCGCTGCTCATGAATTGGTTCAACGCGCGCATGGCGATCATCGAGCGGTGAGGGGCGGATGGCGACCGGGTTCACTTTCACCGTGAAGCGCTATCTGGCCCGACTTTGGCCCTCGCGTGAGGCTTCGACGCAAGCGGAAGGCCCCCTCACCCTGTCCCTCTCCCCGGGGGGAGAGGGGACAAAAACTTCGCCGCGCGTGCTCCCAAGCTCCCTCTCCCCTTGGGGAGAGGGGGGTGAGGGGGTGTTCAGGGCCGACCTCCTGCGCGTCGCGCGATGGATGCGCGCCAATCTCTTTTCCACCTGGGGCAACAGCCTCTTGACGCTGCTCGCGCTTTGGCTCGCCTACGAGCTCGCCGCGAGCGTTCTCGATTGGGGCCTCGCGCGCGCGGTCTTTCGCGGCGACGACGGCGGCGCCTGCTCACGGGAAGGGGCCGGCGCATGCTGGCCGTTCATCACCCACAAGCTCGGCCTCTTTCTTTATGGCCGCTACCCCTTGGCCGAGCGCTGGCGCGTGGACCTCACCTACCTGCTCGCGCTCGCCGGGCTCGCTCCGCTCATGATCCCTCGCGTGCCCGGCAAGCTCTGGCTTTCCGTATACATGCTCGCCCTCTTCCCCGTGATCGCCTTCGTCCTCCTCTTGGGCGGGATCCCGGGCCTCGCGCGCGTTCCAACCGAGCTATGGGGCGGGCTTCTCGTCACACTCGTCGTGGCGAGCGTCGGCATCGCGGCCTCGTTCCCGCTCGGGATCCTCTTAGCGCTGGGGCGCCGCTCCATGCTTCCCGCCATCCGCTGGGCCTCGATCGGCTACATCGAGTTCGTGCGCGGCGTGCCGTTGATCACGATGCTGTTCATGGCGTCGGTGATGTTGCCGCTGTTCCTGCCGGGCGACGTGACCGTCGACAAGCTCTTGCGGGCGTTGATCGGCGTCGCGCTCTTTTCTGCGGCCTATCTCGCCGAGGTGGTCCGCGCCGGTCTCCAGGCCATACCGCGCGGACAATACGAGGCGGCCGACGCGCTCGGGCTGAGCTATGCGCAGAAGACCGGTCTCGTGATCCTGCCCCAGGCGCTCCGGCTCGTGATCCCCGGCATCGTCAACTCGATGATCTCGCTGTTCAAGGACACGAGCCTGGTTCTCGTCATCGGCCTGTTCGATCTCCTCGGCATCGTCGAGCAGTCGGTCCAGGCGGACGCGAAGTGGTTCTCACCCGGTACCGCGGCCACGGGCTACGCCTTCGCCGGCGCGGTCTTTTGGCTGTTCTGCTTCTCCATGTCGCGCTACTCGGCGTTCCTCGAGCGGCACTTGGGTGCCGGAGAGAAACGGTAAAGCAATCTGGGCCTCCCGGGACCGTGCGAGGTGCCGCAACAAACATGACAAAATCCGTGGGCTGGTATAATGCTTTCGCTGCCGTCGGAACACCGGCGGTGGGAGAAGGGGGAAGATCTAATGTTCATGCCGCCAGACTACTCGTGGCTCGAGCCGGTGCTGATCGCTGCCGCCGTGGTGTTCGTTGTCGATCTCATCGGCAACACGATCACGTTCACCAATCGGTTCGTGAATGCTCTCGTGACGGCGCTTGTGTTCGCGGTGATTTTCGGGACGCTGTCCTACATGGCCTACCGCGAGGGCGCGATCCCGACCGTCACAGTGCCTGCGCCCACGCCCACGCCCTCGCCCTAGTTATGGGTGGCTGACGTCCACTCTATTGCGAGGTCTCGCGACAAGCCATCCGGAGTTGCGGCCGGCGCGGTCTCCGGATGGCTTGAGCTGTTTGCAGGAGGCTCGACGGCGCCGCAGGGACAGCGCCCGCTCTCCCAGGCCAACCGTTTCGCAGCCGTTCGGGTCAGCTCACCATGGCCGCCACATGCTCGCCGATGGCGAGACAGCAGGTGAGACCTGGGCTTTCGATACCGTAGAGAGCAACCAAGCGGGCGATGCCGTGCTCGCGCTCGCCGTGGATTGCAAAATCGGCCGGCGGCTCGTCGGCGCGATGGATCTTGGGGCGCACGCCGGTGTAGCCGGGCTCGAGCGCGCCCTCCGGCAGATCCGGCCAGTAGCGGCGCACGGCGCGCACGAAGGTTGCGAGGCGGCTCCCGTCCGCGTCCTCGAAACAATAGTCGACCTCCGACTTCCATTCGACGTCGGGGCCGAACTTGGCTTGTCCCGCGATGTCGAGCGTCAAGTGGATGCCGAGCCCTCCGCCTTCGGGGATCGGATAGACGAGATGACGGAACGGGGCTTTTCGAGAGAGCGTGAAGTAATGGCCCTTTGCCGGGTACGTCTCCGGCACGCGATAGCCGGGTTTGGCTGCCAGCATTTTCCCGAGACGCGTTGCGCCGAGGCCCGCGGCGACGACGAGCCATTTCGCCGTCAACCGCGCTGCCTCGCCGGCGCTCTCGGTTTCGATCTCGAAGTCGCCGCGCACGCTGCGGCCAATCCTCGTCACGCGGGTCTTCGCCACGATCGCTGCGCCGCGCGCCGCGCCATGCCCTTCGAGCGCTGACACGAGGCCGTGGCTGTCGACGACGCCGGTCGAGGGCGAGAGCAGAGCGGCCGCGCACCGGATCTCGGGCTCGAGCCGCCGCGCCTCGTCTCCCTCTAGCGGGACCAGATCCGTGACGCCGTTGCGCGCCGCCGTGGCGGCAATCGCTTCGAGCTTGGAAAGCTCCGCCGCGCTCGTTGCGACGATGAGCTTGCCGGTGCGCCGCAACGCGACCCCGTTCTCCTCGCAGAAGCGGTAGAGCCGCGTCTTGCCTTCGACGCAGAGCTTGGCCTTGAGGCTCCCCGGGGGGTAGTAGAGGCCGGCATGAATGACCTCGCTCGAGCGGGAGCTGGTCTCCATGCCGACGCGTCCGTGCTGCTCGAGCACCATCGCCTCGCGTCCGCAAAGTGTGAGTGCACGTGCGATCGCGAGGCCGACGACGCCCGCACCGATCACCACCGTTTCGACGTCCGCTGCCATTAAAAAGTGCACCTCGACAAGATCTTGAATTTACGCATGAATATCAGAATGTTCTGCGAGTTATCCACAGCCCTCTTGTCTTCTGAACAAAAAGAGAACACAGTTCAGTGACGCTTTGCTTCGCTCGGTCCGAGGAGGAGGGTTTCGGATGGCTTCGTTGCCGTTCCAAGGATTTCGGTCAGCTCCGCAGCATGTTCACATCTCCGGCGAGCGATGCCCGTGGTGCGATCAGGCAATTCCCCACGACAAGTTCGATGAAATCAGCAACCGCATTGCGGCCCGCGAGCGCGAGCAGCTGGCGATCATAACCAAGGACCTCAAGGACCAGTTTGCCCGCGAAAAGGCCGAAATTGAAGCCAAGGCCGCGGCGGCGGCCGGGGCGAGGCTACAGGCGAAGCTCGCCGAGATCGAGCGCGCAAACAGCGCCGCGGTTGGCGAAGTCCAGGCGCAGCTCGGCGAGGCGGAGCGGGCAAGGGCGGAGGCCGAGAGGGCTGCCGAGACTCTGAGGGCGGCACAAGAGGCTCGGCTCGGGGAGCTGCGCGAGGCGCTCGAGAAACAGAGGACTGCCGCCGTGCTCGCCGAGCAGGCCAAGTCGTTCGAGGAGCGTCAGAAGCTGCACGAGAAGGTGCAGGAGCTGCAGCGGCAGCTCGAGAACAAGACGGCGCAGGAGCTGGGCGAAGGCGCCGAGATCGATCTGCTGGACGAGCTCAAGGCTCATTTTGAAGGCGATCGCTTCAGCCACGTCGGCAAAGGCGCCCAGGGCGCCGATATCATCCACGAGGTCGTCCACAACGGCAAAGTCTGCGGCAAGATCATCTACGACGCAAAGAACCGCAATGCGTGGCGCTCGGAGTATGTCACCAAGCTGCGGCAGGACCAGCTCGACGAGAAGGCCGATCACGCCATCCTGTCCAGCCGGGCCTTTCCGGCAGGGGCGCGCCAGCTCGCGAGCCAGGACGGCGTGATCATCGCCAATCCGGGGCGGGTCGTGGTCGTGGCCGGGATGCTGCGGCGCCACATCCTGAACGCCCACGAGCTGCGAGTGAGCAGCCAAGAGCGCGAGCAGAAGACGGCGGCCCTTTATGACTTCATGACCTCGGAGCGCTGCCGGCAGCTCCTCGACTCGGTGGAGACGCAAACCACCCGGATGCTGGAGCTCGAGCAAGCCGAGGAAAAGGCGCACCGGCTCACGTGGGAGCGCCGGGGGAGACTGATCCGGTCGGTGCACAAGGTCCACGGCGACCTTTGCTCCGAGATCGAGCGCATCATTGGCACGGCGCAGGAGGCGCCGCGGGACGGCTCAATCTAGAATATTTCCCGCCGGCGGGATCCGGACATGGGCCGGCGAGCGCGTGGCGCGCCGGCGGAATCCCTTCCGGCACAGGCAGGGCCTCCCGGCGAGGCAATCCGTGCGGGAGAGCCTGGCAATCGGCCGGCGTTCACTCGTCTGCCTGCTCCAAGGCGCCTGGCAGGGGCGCTGCGTGGGGGACGTATCCTTCCGGACGCCGGTCGGGCCGGGCGATGCCGGCCGTAGGATCCTCGGTGCGGCGCGACTTGCCCTCGAAAAACGCGCCCTGCTCGATCGCGAGGGTCTGATGATAGACGTCGCCTTCGACGTGGCTCGACGTCTGCAGGAGGACCCGCTTGGCCCGCACCGTCCCGAGCACATGACCGCGAATGACCGCCTCCTCGGCAATGATGCCGCCGGTGATGCGCGCCTTCTCTCCAATCACGATGTGAGTGCCGTGGATGTCGCCCTGGACCTCGCCGTCGACTTGCACCTCACCCTTCGAAATGAGGTTGCCGTTGATCAGCAGGTCCGGTCCGATCACCGACGGAGCGCCGGGGGCGCCCGACCTGAAGGAGGCTGCCGGACGACCCCCCAATGACGATGTCTGAGTGTGTGTCGGCGGGGCTGACGGAACCCTTGCATTCTCACCTTCGGACTTTTTGAACTGGGGCATCATGCCTCGACCTCCGCGATGACATTACGAGTGCGCGACAACGTCCGCTTTCTTACCGCTAGCCCACGGCCGATCCGCGTTGCGGCGGATCCGGCGACAACGCCCCTCGGGTCAGCGTGACTAGCACGTTTGCGGCCTCCGGTCATCACCATCGCGTCCTCGGCCGCGGCATTAAAACAGGTGGACACTAGCCCCGGCCCTGGAGCCGGACCAGATGCGCCCGATGCTCGGGCATGATGCTCGCCGGACACGCGATGGCACGGGTCATCAGCCGATGAGGCGCCGCAGCTCGGCGAGGACCTCCTCGGCATGGCCGGGAACCTTCACCTTGCGCCAGCACTTCGCGATCCTGCCGGCCTTGTCGAGTAGAAACGTCGAGCGCTCGACGCCCATGTAGCTTTTCCCATACATGGACTTCTCAACCCAAACGCCGTAGGCCTCGGCCGCGGTTCGCTGCTCGTCGGCGGCGAGCCGAACGGTGAGATGGTACTTGGATTTGAACCTCTGGTGGCTCGCCGTGCCGTCTGGCGATATGCCAATGACTTCGGCGCCCGCTCCCGTGAACTCGCCGATGAGCGCGGAGAAGTCCTTGGCCTCGGCCGTGCACCCCGAGGTGTCGTCCTTGGGATAAAAGTAAATCACGACCGGCCGGCCCTTGAGCTCGCAGAGGCGGATCAGCCGCCCGTCGTCGCCGGAAAGCTCGAACTGGGGGGCCTCGTCACCATCGACCAGCATGTTGAAAACGCCTTTCTTTCGTCGCTTTTCATGAGCCTCATCCGGGTTAGGGCCGGCGCGGCGTTGTGGTTTAATAGATTAGAGATTCGGCCCCTTCGGGTACCGGGGCGCCAAGGCAGGATCGCCCACCACGGTATTGGGGCCGCCGATCGGGGGGCCGCGGCTCGGTTTCGGTCCGGGCAGCAAGGAGCAGCGTTTGGGCGGAGCTCTTCATTAGCGAGCCGGGTCCGGGACACGGGCGCGCCGAGTGGGTAACACGTGACATCCTGCTGCGGCAACGGGGCGAGAGATACGGGTGGAGAACACGCGCCAAACCTCCGGCAGGCCCCCGGCCTTGCCCGTTCGCGGGCATGGGCTGCATCGCAGATGGGCCTTTTGGACCATCCCCGTTCCGCAGATGCTCGGGCCGTGGCTGCGCTACCTCGCTCACGGTGCGAGCACCGTTCTGATGGTCGTGGCGCCCGTTGTGCTGCTGGCGATGATTGCGGCCATCATCGGCTATGTCCGCCTCCTGCACGGACCGGTTTCTCTCAAGTTCCTCGCATCGCACATAGAGCGGGGCATCACCGCCGAGCTCGGAGAGTTTGGCGCCCACATCGATGGCGCCATGGTCACGCTGGCCGAGGGTGGCGGCCTCGAGTTCCGCTTGACCAACATCACGATCAGCGAGCCCGACGGAGATCTCGTGGCCTCCGCTCCGCTCGCGGCGGTGGAGCTCAGCCGCAGCGCACTCTGGACGCTGCGCGCCGTTCCTGAACGCGTCTACCTCATCGAGCCCAAGATTTCGCTCAGCTACGAGCCGGAGAGCGGATTGACTCTGCGCTTCTCCGAGCAGGCTGAAAGCGGGGCGCGCGGGGACGCCGCAGAGACAAAGGGGGCCGACCCCCCACCGGAGGCAGAGACGCCGAACGTGCCCGCGGCGGCGCCGGTCGCGGGTCCCGGGCCGGGTCTTCCGGCCTCGCTGCAGCGGATCGATCTCGCCCGGACCCTTGCCGAAAGCACGGCCAGGGCCCGGCGAGGACGCAATGCAACCTCGAAGCTCAGAGAGATCGGGCTGCGCAACGCAACCGTCGTGTTCGACCATGGCGGCAAGACCAGCGAATGGCAGATTGTCGAGGCCGCGATCGACCTCGAGCACATGAAGCGCAGGAGCGTCATCTCGGGCGCTGCCAAGATCGCCTCTCAGCGCGGCCCGTGGCTGCTCTCGTTCCGGACCGAGGACTTCGAAAAGCGGAATCTGGTCAAGGTGTCGACCTCGGTGCGGGACCTGGTGCCGAGCGCATTCGCCGAGGCTGTCCCCCAGCTCAGCCTCCTGGGGATGCTCGATCTGCCGGTGGCCGCCGACGCTTCGCTCGTGCTTTCGACCTCGGGCGAGATCAAGGAAGCCGCCCTCATGCTCGAGTTCGGCCGCGGGGAGCTGCATCTGCCCGCCCTCACCGCACCGCTGACCGTCGATGCCGCGATGTTTCACCTCGGCTACGACGTTGCGACGCATCACCTCAAGATTGCCCCGTCGACCCTGAAATGGGGCGATAGCCACATGGAGATCGAAGGCGCGATGACCAGCGAGCCCGGGCCGGAAGGGCGGGCGGAGTGGCACTTCGGGCTCCAGGCGAAGGAGGGCGTTCTTGCGGCCGAGGAATTCGGGGTCGGCGGCGTTCCTATCGACTACTGGGTCGCGGCAGGGCGCCTGGTCCCGGATGCGGGCTTGGTCGAGCTCAGCGAGTTCACGCTCAAGGCCGGAGGGGCGGTAATTGCGATCAACGGCGAGCTCAGCACCGGCGGCGAGGCTCCGAGTACGCGCGTCGAGGCGACCATGAGCCCGATGACGCTGCCGACGCTCAAGGCCTTGTGGCCAAGAGCGATCGCTCCGGGAGCCCGGCAATGGGTCGGCAAGCATGTGACACGCGGCAGCCTCAAGTCGGGGACGTTCAAGCTCTTGAGCGGAAAGTTCCTCGGCGCCGAGGCAAACGGCGGCCAGGGTCCCGCCGAACGTCTGACGATGGCGATCGAAGCCGGCGAGCTGGAAATGGTTCCGCTGCCTCGTGGCTTGCCCATCGAGGCCCCGAGCGCGTTGATCAGGCTCGAGAACAATGCGCTCGAGATCACTGTGCCGGACGCGGCCTTGATCGCAAGTCCGGCACGGAAGCTCGACCTGAAAGGCGGCAGGTTCACCGTGGTCGGCGTCGACACGCCGATTCCTGTAGGCGAGCTTGCATTCCGGACCCAAACGTCGCTCGCGGCTTTGCTCGAGGCCGCGAGCCGGTCGCGCATCGGGCTGGCCAGCGCCGGCGACTTCCCGCTCGAAGGATTGGACGGCAAGGCCGAAGGCCAGTTCAAGTTCACGATGCCATTGAAGCCTGACGCCAGCGCCTTGGATTTGAAGGCCGAAGGGAAGGCGCGGATCAGCGACCTTCGATGCAAGCAGTGCCTCGGATCGTTCGACGTTCAGGGTGGGGCGATCGACATCGCCGTGTCGGAGACCGGCGTCAACGCCGGCGGGGAAATGCTGATCAACGGCGTGCTGGCAAAGCTCGAGCTGCAGCGCATATTCGAAGCACCACCCGACATGCAGCCGCCGCTGCGGATCACGATGACGCTCGACAACTCGGACCGCACGCAGATCGGGCTCGACATCAACAATCTCGTGCAGGGCGAGGTGCCGGTCGAGGTGACGGTGAGGCAGGACTTCGGTGCCGAGCCGGCCGTGCACGTGCGCGCCGATCTCACCAACGCCGAGCTCATCATGGACGACATCGCGTGGCGCAAGGCGCCCGGGCGGGCCGCGCAATTGCAGTGCGACGTAGCGAAAGGACGCACGTATCCGACCGAGCTGCAGAACTTCAAGATTACCGGCGACAGCATCGCCATCGAAGGCTGGATGGCGGTCGACGCCGACCACGAGGTGCGCGAGTACTTCTTTCCCGATTTCTCGCTCAATGTAGTGTCTCGGCTCGAAGTGCAGGGCAAGCTCGGGACCGACAGGATATGGAGCATCAAGGCCAGGGGCTCGACGTTCGACGGCAAGGACCTGTTCCGCTCGCTGGTTGCGCTGGGCCAGGCGGACGAAAGGCAAGTGAAGCCGCTGAGGCCCGCTCACGGCATCGAATTCGATGCCGTAATCGACAACGTTCTCGGCCATTCGGAGGCGACGCTTCGGGGCATGAAGCTCAAGCTTTCGCGGCGCGCAGACAAGCTCACGGCGCTCGACGCGCAGGCCACGCTCGACGGCGGCAAGCAGATTGTCGTGCAGATGAAGAAGGAGCCGAGCGAGAAGCGACTGCTCTATGCGGAGACGGCGGACGCGGGGCAGGCTTTCAAGGTGATCGGCTTTTATCCGAATATGCAGGGCGGCCGCGGCCGTCTCGAGGTCAATCTGGATGGCCAGGGCCCGGCGGAGAAGACCGGCACGCTCTGGGTGGACGACTTCCGCGTGCTCGGCGATCCCGTGATCTCGGAAGTTGTCTCGAGCGCCGAGGGCTCGAGCTCATCCGGCCAGCGCCGCGTCGTGCGCGAGGTGTTCGAGTTCGACCGCATGAAGGTACCGTTCTCGGTCGGTCATGGCCAATTCGTTCTCGAGGAGTCCTATCTCAAAGGCCCGGTCGTCGGCGCCACCCTGCGCGGTAAGGTCGATTACAGTGCGAAGCGGGTGAACATCGGCGGCACCTACGTGCCGCTGCAGGGGCTCAACAGCGTCTTTTGCGATATTCCGGTATTCGGCCCGATCGTCACCGGCCTCAAATGCGAGGGCGTGTTCGGCATCACCTATGCCATTCAGGGCCCGATGGAGCACCCCGAGGTCATCGTCAACCCGCTCTCGATGCTGACGCCGGGCATCCTGCGCGGCATCATGGAAATGACCAGTCCCAATCCCAAGGTGCTGCCGCGCAGCGATCGGCCGAAGAGCCCCGCCGAGGAGCGCGTGAGAGCGTCGAGCTCGGCGGCGTCCGACGGCGAGGGCGGGGCCAAGAAACCGGGCCCGACACCCATCGACGGCTGGTCGTCCGAGACCAGCGGCGCGGAAGGAGCAAAGAAGCAATGACGGGGCGGGGCGTGGCCGGGCGCAACGCCACCCGGTTAGACCGGCTTCAAGAGCACGTGCTTTTTCTTGCCCAAGGATAGCTTGATCACGCCGCCTTGTGCGGCGTCGGCTTCCGCGAGCCGCGCCCGCTCGTCGGTGACCGTCTTGTCGTTGACCTTTATGCCGCCGCCCTGGACCTGACGCCGCGCCTCGCCATTGGACTTCACGAGTCCGGCGCGGACCAGCGCGTTGAGCACGCCCAGGCCCGCGACGAGGTCCGCCTTGGAGATCTCCACCGTCGGCAGGTCGATGGCGAGCGCGCCGTGCTCGAAGGTCTTGCGCGCCGTCTCGGCGGCGGCCTCGGCCAGCGCGCGGCCATGCACGAGCGCCGTCGCCTCGGTCGCCAGCACCTTCTTGGCCTCGTTGATCCCGGCGCCCTCGAGGGCCGCCAGCCTGGCGATCTCGTCCATGGCGAGCGTCGTGAACAGCTTCAGGAAGCGCTCGACGTCGGCGTCCTCGGTGTTGCGCCAGTATTGCCAGTAGTCGTAGGCGGAGAGCTGGCTCTCGTTGAGCCACACGGCGCCCAGTGCGGTCTTGCCCATCTTGGCGCCCGAGGCCGTCGTGAGCAGCGGACAGGTGAGCGCGAAAAGCTGGTGCGTGCCCATGCGCCGGCCGAGGTCGATGCCGGTGACGATGTTGCCCCACTGGTCGGAGCCGCCCATCTGCAGGTTGCAGCGGTAGCGCCTGGCCAGCTCCACGAAGTCGTAGGCCTGCAAGAGCATGTAGTTGAACTCGATGAATGACAGCTCCTGCTCGCGCTCGAGCCTCAACTTCGCCGAGTCCATGGACAGCATCCGGTTGACCGAGAGGTGGCGCCCCACGTCGCGCAGGAACTCGATGTAGTTGAGGGGCACCAGCCACTCGGCGTTGTCGGCCATCACGGCATCGGTTGCACCCGTGCCGAATTTCAGGAACCTGGCGAAGACCTGCTTGATGCCCTCCTTGTTGGCCTCGATCTCGTCGATCGAAAGTATCTTGCGCGTTTCGTCGCGCCCCGATGGGTCGCCGACGCGGGTCGTGCCCCCGCCCACGAGCGCGATCGGCTTGCCGGCGCCCGACCTCTGCAGCCAATGGAGCATCATGATCGAGATCAGCGAGCCCGCGTGCAGAGACGGGGCCGTGCAATCGTAGCCGACATACGCCACCACGCGGCCTTCGGCGGCGAGCGCGTCGAGGCCGGCCGTGTCCGAGCACTGGTGGATGAAGCCGCGCTCGGAGAGGATGTTGAGAAAGTCGCTCTTGAGCTTGGTCATGGGCCGGGGCGCTTTGACGTACCGGCCCGAACGGCCGATAGGTACAGTCTCGCGTTTCGCCCGGCACAAAGCACAGGATGGGAAAGTGGGCAAGCCAATGCGCGCACTGGGCCTCATGAGCGGCACCTCGATGGACGGCATCGATGTCGCGCTGATCGAGACCGACGGAGAGTGCGAGGTGCAACGCGGCCCGGCCGCCTCCTATCCCTATTCCGAGGCGTTCCGCAGAGAGCTGCGCGCCGGGCTCGAGGACGCGGCGGCGCTCGAGCGCCGCGACCAGCGGCCCGGGCGCCTGCGCCTCATCGAGCGATATCTCACGGAGCTCTCGGCGGAGGCGGTCGACCATTTCCTGCTCGACCGCGCCATCGCGCCGGAGAGCATCGCCGTGATCGGGCTTCACGGCCACACGGTCCTGCACCGTCCCGAAGCCAAGCTCACGGTGCAGCTGGGCGATGGACCCATGCTCGCCGAAGCGACCGGAACCGATGTGGTCTACGACCTGCGCGCCGCAGACGTGGAGGCCGGCGGCCAGGGCGCGCCGCTGGTTCCGGTCTATCATCGCGCGCTGATGGCCAAACTCCGGCGCCCGCTGGCAGTGGTCAACATCGGCGGCGTCTCGAACGTGACGTGGATCGGAGGCGGCAGCCTCGGCGATCACTCCCTGATCGCGTTCGACACGGGCCCCGGCAATGCCCTCGTCGACGACTTCATGCGCCAAAGGACCGGCCAGCCGTTCGATGCCGAGGGCGCCCTGGCCTCTCGCGGCCGCGTCGACGAGGCCGCGCTGAGCCAATTGCTGGCGCATCCCTACTTCGCCGTCCGGCCGCCGAAGTCGCTCGACCGCAACGCGTTCTCGATCGAGCCCGTGGCGAGCCTCGCGGCCGAGGACGGCGCCGCCACGCTGGCGGCGTTCACGGCCACGGCGATCTCGAAGTCGCGCTATCACATGCCCGAGGAGCCCAAGCTGTGGGTCGTCTGCGGTGGCGGCCGCAAGAACAAGACCGTGATGAGCATGCTGGCCGAGCGCGTCGAGAATGCCGTTATTCCCGCCGAGGCCTTGGGTCTCGATGGCGACAGCATCGAGGCGGAGGCGTGGGCCTATCTCGCCGTCCGCTGCGTGAAGGGACTGCCGATCACGTTTCCCGGCACGACGGGTGTGCCGAAGCCGATGACCGGGGGCACGCTGGCCAGGGCGCCGGCTGCCGCCACGTCCGCTGGAGATTAGACGGGGCCCCGGGGACGCATTAGACTGGGCTCAATGTTTTGGTGCGCTGCACTGCCGATTACCGACTGTTTTCCGGTGACGGGGGATGCCGACCATGAGCTTGCTGCCGTGGCTGAGGCTCGATTTCAATCAAATCATCGAATCCTTCAACGATCTCGTGCGCGAGCAGTTTTGGCTCTCGGTGGCGGTCATTCTCGTGCTTCTGATCATCCTGGTGATCTACCTCGGGACCATGATCGGCAGCGCGGTCGCGCAAGTGAGACGGCTGCTGCCTCACCTCACGCGCTGGTATTTCTTCGTTCCCGTCGGCGCAGCGATCGTGGCGCTGTTCGCCGTCTCAGTTGCAACCGTCACGTATCTGCGCGGCACGGGACTGCCGGTGCCGAGTCTGTCGAACCTCCAGCCGGTGCTTGGCGAGGATCAGGTTCTGCACTGGGAGGATGCAGGCGGCGGCCACGGGGAGCTCATGTTCGACGTCGAATGGTCGAAGGACCCGGGGTTCTCCAACCCTCGCAGGCAACGCGTGGGCGACTCGATTTACCTGCTCAACGCGGACCGGAACGAGACGCTCTACTGGCGAGTGCGGGCCGTAAAGCTCGATCCCTCGACACGCAAACCGGACCGGCTCGGCGCTTGGAGCAGCCCGCTCAAGGTCGAGCAGTACAAGAACGTTTTGGAAAAGATCCGCCGCACGCGCCAAATCTCGATCGCGATGGAGAACGAGTTCGATCGCTCGATCTTCCGCTGGTACGAGGATAAGCGATCGGAGCCGGACGATGGGGATTCGGCCGGACAGGCGGTATCATACCAAGGCGTCGAGATCGACCTCGCCTATGAGATAGCCGACGAGATTTGCCGCACCACGCTCGACCAGCAGCGCGACGATCGAAACAGGATCATGACATGCATTCCGTCGCGGGCCGAGAAGCGGCCGCCTGCCGGCTCCGCTCTGTGCAAGGAGATGGAATGCGTTGCCGTAGAGGTTCGCATCACCGCGCTCGGCTTCGAGAAGGTGATGCAGGCCGTCGGCCACGGCCAAGCCGACATGGCGATTTCGAGCATCACCTACAAGCCCGAGCGCGAGAAAGACTACAATATTCTGTTCGGCAACCAGAGCTACGAGGTGACCGGCTTCGGACTCGTCTCGCGCTCGAGCGATGACGAGCGCTTTTCGAGACGGGGTCGTGCGCCGGACCCTGCCGCCATCCTCGGCCGCAAGGTCGCGGTGCAGGCCAAAACGACGTCGTTTTATTGCATGGAGTGGCTGCAAAAGAGGTTGGCGGGCGCCGGGGAGGGTAGGAGCTTCGACATTACCGAGGTCAGCCGCAACGTCGTGGCGCTCAATATGCTCATGCACAACACCGCCCAATTCTCCTTTGTCGTGACCGACCAGCCGTTCGCCGAGGGGTGGATGGAGCTCGAGGGTGGGGGACGGATACAGGTCGAGCCGCTGGTGCCGTTTTTCCAAGCCAACACCGATTCCAATTCCAAGACTCCTCCGTTCTGCCTGGGGCAGCAGTACCGCATCGCCGTCAGGGCGGGGGAGGCCGAACTGCAGGAGCTCGCGGATCGAGTGGTGAGCCGGCTCGAGGCCAGCGGCGATCTGGCTCGCTTCAAGACTGCGGCAAGAACGAGGTTCGCCGAGCATATCGGCGCGTCCCGCAAGGCCGAGCCACCGGTGACTGCGACGGGAAGCGTTGACGGGCGCTAGTGTCCCCTATCCGAAGTTCGCTCTCACCGTGCTGCAAGCGCGTTTGCGAACTTCGGATACAAAGGGACACTAGAATCATAGAGTTGCAAGTCATGGCTTTGGTTCAGAAGTTCCCTCATGACCCAGCCGCGAGTGGTGGGGAACTTCTGAACCGCCACACGAGCCGGGCGCGCTCCGCCGCAGCGCGGCAGCCGTCATCGTACCAGCTCGCGGAGCATGCGCTCGATGCCCTTGGTGATGCGGGCGAGGCTCTCATAGTCGACCGTGTCGGGCAGGTCGCTCGCCTTGTGATAGCGGGGGTTCCGGAACGGTGCGGTGTCGGTCACCATGAGGGACGAAATGCCGTGCTGGTGGTAGGACCAGTGATCGGAGTAATCGATGCCTGCGATGAAGCCCGGCGCGACGCCGCCGATCGCCGGAAACGCCGTGTGGCGCCGAAACGACTCAATCGCCCGATGCACCAAGGCGCGCGATCCGGGCAGGCCGACGAAGGCGACGAAGTTCCCGACTGACGAGTAGACGGCTCCGAACGGCGCCGGGAACGCCTGGCTTCCCTCCTCGTCGCTGAAATAGCCGAGGGTCTCGAGCGAGATGGCGCCGGCGACCGGCTCGCCCCGTTGTTTGAGCGCCTTGGCGTGGCGCCAGCTGCCCATGTCCGGCGTCTTGGCGTAGGGGTTCTCCTCGTTGACCCAAAGCACGAGGCGCAGGCGATGGTCGCGCGGCTTCCAATCGCGGAGGAGGCGCGCGAGCTCGAGCGTCGCGGCGACGCCGGTGCCGTTGTCGTTAGCGCCGGGCGAGGAGCCGGCGCTGTCGTAGTGCGCCCCGGCAATGAAGCTCGCCACATCGTCCGCTCCGCCAGCGGGCTCGATGACGACCTCGATGTTGCGCACGAGGCGGCCTCCGACCGAATAGCGTTGGGTGACGAGGTCGTAGCCTAGGCCCTCGAGCGTTGCCTCGATGTAGCGCGCGGCCGCTTCGAGATTGGCAGGATGCGAGAGGTTGTGCGGCCGGCTCGCCACGGCCGTCACGTGCGTACCGAGCCGCCGCGCGAGATCGATCTCCTCGCCGGTGAGCGGCGGCAGCGGCCCTTTGAACGGCTGACGCGGGAAGACGATGCTGTACCAAGCCGCGATTGCGATGAGCCCGGCGATCGCCAGGAGAAACGCGAGGGCATGGAACACGCGCTCAACTCCGAAACCCGGCTGCCGTCCAATCCCGTGTCGGAAATGCATGTCCTAAGCTCGCCGCCCGAGCTCGAGTAGTGCCGCGTCCGGGTGGAGCGGGCCGGCCGCCTTATTCCTCCCCGGCTTCCTCTTGGCGCTCACGCTCGCGCTCGCGCTCGCGCGCACGTTCCCGCTCGTAGTCCTTCTCCTTCTGTTTCTCGCGGTCCTGCGCGGCCTTGGCAAGCCGCATGTCGAGGTAGCTGCCGATCACGCTCTGCAGCTCCTCGATCTTGTTCTCGAAGAAGTGGTTGGCGCCGGGGACGACCTCGTGGTCGATCTTGATGCCGCGCTGGGTCTTGAGCTTGGCTGCGAGCTCCGCGACCGAGCTCGACGGCACCACGCGGTCCTTCTCGCCGTTGACCATGAGGCCCGACGCCGGGCAGGGGGCAAGGAAGGAGAAGTCGTAAAGGTTCGAGGGCGGGGCGACGCAGATGAATCCGTCGATCTCCGGCCGGCGCATCAGGAGCTGCATGGCGATCCAGGTCCCGAACGAGACCCCGGCGATCCAGCAGTACTTGGCATCGGGCTTCACGATCTGCAGCCAGTCGAGGGCGGAGGCCGCATCCGACAGCTCGCCCGGTCCGCCGTCCCAATAGCCCTGGCTGCGGCCCACGCCGCGGAAGTTGAAACGCAGCACCGAAAAGCCGCGCTTGGCGTACGTGTAGTAAAGGCTGTAGACGACCTGATTGTTCATCGTCCCCCCGAACTGGGGGTGGGGGTGCAGAATCAGAGCGATCGGGCTATCGCTTGCCGGCTCGTGGTGGTAGCGGGCCTCCAGGCGGCCGGCGGGCCCATTGATGATCAGCTCGGGCATGGCATCCTTCGAGGTTCCTTATCAGTAGGCTTAATCAGGCTCAGTGAGGCTGGCCATGCTGCGGCGCCGGATCTCATTCGCGCGGCAACTCAAGGGATCACGTGATCGTGCCAATGGGAATACTTGACTTCCCGGCTCGGAATTTTCATATTCCGTTCACGAGATTAGAATGTTTCGAAAGAAGGCGAGCGGGCGATTTCGCAGGCGCCGAAGCGGGCCGGGCTTCTTAGCACGAATGAGGCGGTCGGGTACAAGGGGCGCAATGGCTTGTGAGGTCACGCACGGTGCCGCAGGCGCAGTCAGGATGATTGGCGGGAGGTCGCCATGGAACTCAATACCAAGGGCCGGTACGCGGTGATGGCGATGGCCGACATCGCCAAGCATGGGGAGGACGGCTCCATTTCCCTGTCGGTGATCGCCGAGCGCCAGCACCTTTCGCTCGCGTATCTGGAGCAGATTTTCATGCAGCTTCGCCGCGCCAATCTCGTCGACAGCGTGCGCGGCCGCAGCGGGGGCTATCGGCTCGGCCGGCCAGCGGGGGAGATTCGGGTCGCAGAGATCATGCGGGCGGTCGAGGAGAAAACGCGCATGACCCGCTGCATGGGCACTGGGGCCGGTTGTCTCGGCGAGGAACGCTGCCTCACGCACGGCCTCTGGGCGGCGCTCGGCGACCACATCGCCGCGTTCTTGGAGACCGTGACCTTGCAGGAGGTGCTCGACGGCATCCCGCCGGAGACCCTTGCGCCCATAACTAGGCGCGGCGCCGGTGAGGTAGCCGCATGAGCCAGAAGCGCGCATATCTCGACTACAACGCCTCGGCGCCGATGCGGCCCGAAGCGCGCGCCGCCATGGCTGCGGCGCTCGAGCTCGCCGGCAACCCGTCCTCGGTCCACGCCGAGGGTCGGCGCGCCCGGGCTCTCATCGACGAGGCCCGCGACAGGGTCGCCGCGCTCGTCAATGCCAGACCGTCGGAGGTCGTGTTCACGAGCGGGGCGACGGAGGCCAACAACTGGGCGCTGTCCCAGGGTTGGGACTCGATATTCCTGCCCGGCATCGAGCACGATTCGGTGCGGGCGCCCGCGACCGCGTCGCAAGCCCGCATCGTCGATGTGCCGGTGTCGTCCGATGGGATCGCCGCGGTCGCGACGATCGCCGAGCGCGTGCTCGAGGGTGCGGGCGACCTGGGACGGGCGGTGATTGCGCTGCAGATGGCCAATAACGAGACCGGCGTGGTGCAGCCGGTTGCCGAGGCGGCCGCCTTCGCCTGCGGGCATGGGCTCGCCTTGCACACGGACGCGGTCCAGGCCGCGGGGCGCATGGCGGTCGATTTCCAGGCGCTCGGCGCCGATACCCTTAGCGTGTCGTCGCACAAGATCGGGGGCCCCAAGGGCGCGGGCGCGCTCGTCGTTCGCGACGGCGTTTCGGTGCGGGCCCTGATCTCCGGCGGCGGACAGGAGCGCCGGCGCCGCGCGGGAACCGAGAACGTGGCCGCGATCGCCGGCTTCGGCGCCGCGGCGGAGGCGGCGGCGCGCGACCTCGCGGATATGACCCGCGTGCGCGGGCTCCGCGACGAATTGGAGGGCGCCGTGCTCCGCTCGACGCCCGAGGCCGTTGTGCTCGGGCAGGGTGCCGAGCGGCTAGCCAATACGTCGTGCTTCGCCTGGCCGGGCAGGCTCGCCGAGACGCTCGTGATCAAGCTCGATCTTCTCGGCATCGCGGTCAGCGCCGGGGCCGCGTGCTCCTCGGGCAAGGTCGGCCAGAGCCATGTGCTCGCCGCCATGGGGCTCGAGCCCGAGATCGCACGCAGCGCCATCCGGGTGAGCATCGGGCACGCCACGACGGAGAACGACATATCCGCCTTCCTCGCCGCTTGGCGCGAGCTGGGCAGCAGGGCCGCGATCGCGGCCTGAGAGTGATCGAGAGAGGCCGGCCGGCGGGCCGATTGGGAGTTAAGTGATGGCAGCGGTGCAAGAGACGATCGACAAGGTCAGGACGATCGACGTCGACCAGTACAAGTACGGCTTCGAGACCAAGATCGAGTCCGTGAAGGCGCCCCGGGGCCTCAACGAGGAGACCGTCCGCTTCATCTCGGAGAAGAAGGGCGAGCCCGCCTGGATGCTCGCCTGGCGGCTCGAGGCCTACAGCCGCTGGCGCGCGATGGCGGAGCCGACCTGGGCCAACGTCAAGCATCAGAAGATCGACTTCCAGGATCTCTACTACTATTCCGCTCCCAAGAGCACGGAGGGGCCAAAGAGCCTCGATGAGGTCGACCCCGAGCTGTTGAGGATGTACGAGCGCCTTGGAGTGCCGCTGAAGGAGCGTGCGGTCCTGGCCGGGGTGCAGGGCGCCCGCGTCGCGGTCGACGCCGTCTTCGACAGCGTGTCCGTCGTCACGACGTACAAGGACGAGCTCGCCAAGGCGGGCGTCATCTTCGGTTCGATCTCGGAGGCGATCCGCAACCATCCCGAGCTCGTGAGGAAGTATCTGGGCTCGGTCGTGCCCCAGTCCGACAACTTTTACGCGGCTTTGAACTCGGCGGTGTTCTCCGACGGGTCGTTCGTCTATGTGCCCGAGGGCGTGCGCTGCCCGATGGAGCTTTCGACCTACTTCCGCATCAACGAAAAGCAGACCGGCCAGTTCGAAAGGACGCTGATCATCGCCGACAAGGGCGCCTACGTGTCCTACCTCGAGGGCTGCACGGCGCCGATGCGCGACGAGCACCAGCTGCACGCAGCGGTCGTCGAGCTGATCGCGCTCGATGACGCCGAGATCAAGTACTCGACGGTGCAAAACTGGTATCCCGGCGACAAGGAAGGCAAGGGCGGCATCTATAACTTCGTCACCAAGCGCGGCGATTGCCGGGGCAGGAACGCCAAGATTTCCTGGACCCAGGTCGAGACCGGCTCGGCGATCACCTGGAAGTACCCGAGCTGCATCCTGCGCGGCGATGGTTCGCGCGGCGAGTTCTACTCGATCGCGGTCTCGAACGGCCACCAGCAGGTCGACAGCGGCACCAAGATGATCCACTTGGG
>DATETZ010000189.1:0-18099 GCA_035283385.1 Hyphomicrobiaceae bacterium | reverse complement strand
GGTCGGCGCTGCGCGAGATCGCCGAGCTCGGCGGCGCCGATTTCGTGCTGACCGCCAACCAGAACCTGATCCTCGCCAACATCGCGGCCAAGACGAAGCCCAGGATCGAGACGATCCTCAGGGCGCACGGCGTCGGCATCGCCACGTCCTCGGGCTTGAGGCGCAACAGCATGGCCTGCGTCGCGCTGCCGACATGCGGCCTTGCGCTCGCCGAGAGCGAACGCTTCCTGCCCGAGCTCGTGACCGCGCTCGAGGACCTGCTCGACAAGGCGGGGCTGCGCGACGACGACATCGTCATCCGCATGACCGGCTGCCCCAACGGCTGCGCCAGGCCCTATCTCGCCGAGATCGGTCTCGTCGGCCGTTCTCCCGGGCTTTACCATCTCTATCTCGGCGCGGCGTTCGACGGCACGCGGCTCAACAAGCTCTATGCGGCGGACGTCGGCAAAGAGCGCATCGTCGAGCTGCTCGGGCCGCTATTCGTGCGCTATGCCAAGCAGCGCAAGGCCGGCGAGCGCTTCGGCGATTTCGTGATCCGCATCGGCGCCGTGAAGCCGACGCTCGCGGGCAACCGCTTCCATGCCGACGTGAACCTTGCGCGCTGAGCTCGCAGCGCCGGCGAGGCTCCCCGGCCATTCAAGTCCTGAGCGTGAGCAGGTAGGCCGCGTAGAGCAGCACCAGCGACAGCGCGATGCGGAGCAGCCAGTCGGGGATCAGCCCCGTGATGCGCGAGCCGATGGCGATGCCCGGGACGGAGCCTGCGAGGAGCGCAAGCAGCAGCCACAGGTCCCAGTGGCCCATGCCGGCGTGGCCCATTCCCGAGACGAGCGTCAAAGGTATGGCATGGACGATGTCGGTGCCGACCACGCGCCGGGCGAGCAATGCGGGATAGAGCCCGGTCAGGACGGCGACACCAATGGCGCCGGCGCCGACCGAGGTGAGCGTGACCATGGCGCCGAGAATGAAACCGAAGAAGAGCGTCGGCAGGCCGCGAGCCGGCAGGTGAACAACGGCGTGCGCCTCGGGCGGCGAGTGGCGCCTCAGCCAGGGATGAATGGCGATGGCTACGGAGCTGACGACGAGAGTGACCGAGAGCACCTGGCGGATGTAGATGGCGAGCCCGTGCGCATCCGTCTTGGTGACGTAGAGCAAAGCGAGCATCGAAAGCGCGCCCGGGAGGCTTCCGGCGGCGAGCCAGCCGAGGATCGGCCAGTCCACGTTGCCGAGCCGCTGATGGCGCCAGGCCGCGCTTGCCTTTGTGATCGATGCGAAGAGCAGGTCGGTCCCGACCGCAATCGCGGGGGGCACGCCGATGCCCGTGATCAAGAGCGGCGTGGTGAGCGAGCCGGCTCCGACCCCCGTGATGCCGATGAGAAAGCCGATCAAGAACCCGCCGCCGACGATCAGCTGCCATTGGTCTGCGACAAACTCCATGGAAGCCTTTTCTCAGCGAGTCTAGAAAGGTTCTGGACGGAAGTTCGAAGCCTCGTCAATCGATCGTCATGCCAGCGCGTTGAGGATCGTGCGCAGGCTCAAGAGCACGACCACGCATCCGACGATCAGCATCAGCACTCTATCGGGGATGTGCTTGGTCGCATAGGCGGCCAGTGGCGCGGCGAGAATGCCGCCGATGATCAGGCCGGCTATGATCGGCCACAGGCTCAAGCCCACGGTGAGGAAGAACGTCGTCGAGATGGCGAGCGTGACGAAGAATTCGGAAAGGTTAACGGTGCCGACCGCATAGCGTGGCGTCGTGCCTTGGCCGATCAGCGTCGAGGTGACGATGGGGCCCCAGCCGCCGCCGCCGATGGCGTCGAGAACGCCGCCCACCAGACCCAGAGGCGCGACCGCGCGCGGAGGCGGCGCGTTGCCCGGGGTCGTCGTCAGCGCCCGCCAAACGATGACGACACCGAGCAGGAGGAGGTAGCCGCTGATGTAGGGCCTCAGCGCCTCTCCCGGCAGCTCCGAGAGCACATAGGCGCCGATGGCTCCGCCGATCATGCCCGGCACGGCGAGCCGGGCGAGCAAGCCCCGATCCACGTTGCCGAGTCGCCAATGGGCAAGGCCCGAAGCTCCGGTGGTGAACGTTTCGGCGGCATGGACACACGCGCTCGCGGTCGCGGGCGCGACGCCGAGGCTCAACAGCACGGCGGACGAGGTCACGCCATAGGCCATGCCGATCGCGCCATCGACCATCTGCGCCGCGAAGCCGATGATGACATAGAGAAGAATGTCGTCCCACATATGAGGCGGCCCCGTCGTTGGATCGGTTGGCGAATGGAAGACCGGCTACGGACTGAGCGTCAGATCTGATAGTCCTCGAAGCTCTCGATCTCGACGGCAATGCCTGCCGCACGCAGGACCAGCGCCACCTCGTTGGCGCGGCGGCGGAGCTCCCGCTGGTCCTCGGGCGAGTCGCGCAGGTCCGCGCACAGGCCGCGCTCCAGCATCGCCCGCGTCAGCAGGAAGGCGTTGGCCGGGGAGGCGCCGGCCTCGGTGCCGAGCGAGTTCGCGACACCGGCGGCGATCGAGGCTCCCGAGATCGCGTCGACCAGCATGAAGCTCCCGGTCTCGGGCGCGTCGGTGAACTTGTCGATCGCGACGCCGCGGCCGAGCGAGATGTACGCGATGGCGATGTCGTTGACTTGGCATATGGCCGAGGGGCGGCTCGCCAGCGTCTCGAGGTCGAGGAGGGCCTTGATTTCCAGGCTCGAAACGGGGACGAGGTCGGTCGCCGTGCGCAACAGGTAGCTCGCGCGCGGCTCGAAGGGCGTTTCGTTGAGCCACACGAGGCGCGCCTCGAGGGTTCTCGCCACCACGGGCAGCGCGTCGGACTTGGCGAGCACCGCGCCGCGTGCCACGTCGATGTCCTGATCGAGCTGGAGGGCAACGGCCTTGCCTTGGGCGGCCTCGACGAGGTCGCGGTCCATGGTGGCGATGCGGGCGACGCGGGCGCTCTTGCCGGAGAGCACGTCGGCGAGCGTGTCGCCGACCCGCACCGTCCCCGAGCTCACGGTGCCGGCGAGGGCGCGGAAGTCGCGCCCGTCGCGCAGCACCGTCTGCACGGGAAAGCGAAACGGCCCAGTTGCGGACGTGCCGCGGCTCGGCAGCTCCTCGAGATGCTCGAGCAGGTGCGGTCCCTTGTACCAAGGCATGTGGTCGGAGCGGCGCGCGACGTTGTCGCCGTGGACGGCGGCCACGGGGATGGCGATCGCCTCCCAGAAGCCGAAGCGCCAGGTGAGCGTGCGGAAATCCGCCTCGATCTGGCGGAAGCGCTCCTCGGACCAGTCGACGAGATCCATCTTGTTCACGGCCAGAATGACGCGCTTGAGCCCGACGAGGTCGAGGATCGCGGCGTGGCGGCGCGTCTGCTTCTTGACCCCGTGACGCGCGTCGACCAGCATGATCGCCAGATCGGCGTGGCTGGCGCCGGAGGCCATGTTGCGCGTGTACTGCTCATGGCCCGGCGAATCGATGATTACGAAGCGGCGCGTCCCGGTGTCGAAATAACGCCAGGCGATGTCGATGGTGATCCCCTGCTCGCGCTCGGCAACCAGGCCGTCGAGGAGCAGGCTGAAATCGGGATTGGCGGTTCCGCCCGCGGTGCGCCCGCTCCGCTTCAGAGTTTCGCGCTGGTCCTCGTAAAGGTCGGAGGCGTCCCACAGCAGCCGGCCGATCAAGGTCGATTTGCCGTCGTCGACCGAGCCGCATGTCAAGAGGCGCAGCATGCCGCCGAGCTCGTGCGGCAGCTCGCTTCGCTTCTCGGGCCGCGCCGCGGCCCCGGCGGGCCGGAGAACGGTGACGAGCGTCATCAGAAATATCCCTCCTGCTTTTTCTTCTCCATGGCGCCTGCCTGATCATGGTCGATCAGACGGCCCTGGCGCTCGGACGTGCGGGCGCTGAGCGTCTCGGCGACCACGGCCTCGATGTCGGCGGCGTCGGAGGGCACGGCGGCGGTCAGCGGCCAGCAGCCGAGGGTGCGGAAGCGGACGCGCCGCTGCTTTACCTCCTCGCCGGGGCGCAACGGCAGGCGGTCGTCGTCGAGGACCAGCAGTTGGCCGTTGCGCTCGATGGTCGGCCGCTCGGCGGCGAAGTAGAGCGGCACTACCTCGAGCTTCTCGCGCAGGATGTAGCGCCAGATGTCCTTCTCGGTCCAATTGGAGAGCGGGAACACGCGAACGGTCTCGCCCGCGCCCAGGCGGCCGTTGAGAAGCCGCCACAGCTCGGGGCGCTGGCGGCGCGGATCCCAGCGGTGCCCCTCCGAGCGAAACGAGAACACGCGCTCCTTGGCGCGGCTCGCCTCCTCGTCGCGCCGTGCGCCGCCGAAGGCGGCATCGAACTGGTACTTGTCGAGGGCCTGTTTCAGGGGCACCGTTTTCATGACGTCGGTGTAGACGGACGGGGCATAGTCGATCGGGTTGATGCCTTTGGCGAGACCCTCCTCGTTGATGTGAACGATGAGGTCGAGGCCGAAGTCGCGCGCCGTCTTGTCCCGGAACGCGATCATGTCGCGGAACTTCCATGTGGTGTCGATGTGGAGCAGCGGAAACGGCAGCCGCGCCGGCCAAAAGGCCTTGCGCGCGAGGTGCAAGAGGACCGTCGAGTCCTTGCCGATGGAGTACAGCAGCACCGGGCGCCGGAACTGCGCCGCCGCCTCGCGGAAAATGTGGATGCTCTCGGCTTCGAGCAGGTCGAGATGCGAGATGGCGGCGGTCATGCGGCGGCGTCCTTTCTCGGCGGGCGATTGTGCAGCCCGCATTCCTTGCCGTCCTCGTGCTCCCACCACCAGCGTCCGGCGCGGATATCCTCGCCCGGCCGGATCGCGCGCGTGCACGGCTGGCAGCCGATCGATGGAAACCCTTTGGCGTGGAGCGGGTTCACCGGCACCCTGTTCTCCGCCACATAGGCCTCGACCCGCTCGAGCGACCAATCGGCGATAGGGTTCACCTTGATGAGGCCATGCTCCGGGTCGAAGGCGGCGAACGGCACGGTCGCGCGCTCCTTCGACTGGCTCCGGCGCAGGCCCGTTACCCAGCCGCTCGCGCCCGAGAGCGCACGCTTCAGAGGCCGCACCTTGCGCACATCGCAGCAGCCGATGCGATTCTCGACCGCGTGCCGGAAGCCGAACACGCCATCGCGGGCGACGAGGCGCTCGACCTCTCGCGCATCGGGGACGACGACGCGAATCTTGAGCCCATAGCGCAGCTCGCTCTCGTTCAAGGTCTCGAGCGTCTCCGGAAAGTGGCGGCCGGTGTCGAGCATAAAGATATCGAACGTGGCCGTCGTGGCGCCTATCGCGTGCAGCAGCGCCTGGTCCTCGAGCCCGAGGCTGGTCGAGAAGGCAATGCGGCCCCGGATAGCCGCGACGATCGCTGCGATGCGCTCCTCGAGGCTCGCGAGCCCGGCCAGACGACGGTCGAGCCGGCGCGCGGCTTCGGCGGCCTTGCCGGGCGCCGCCCGCGCGGCGAGCTTGGCGCTCGCGCGTGGGGCCGCTCCCCGGCGCGGTGGGCTCCCGGCTTTGGTCATGGACTCCTCCAGTTGGCGGGAACCTAGTAAAAAACCGTTCTCGCATAAAGGGGTTCTGGCAAATAAAAATAGGATAACGTTCTCTCGATTTAACAAAGGGGAAAAATTGTACTAAACTGCATCGCGAGAGAACGTGATGTTGCGGGCCGGCCCTCGAGAGGGCTCGGCCATCTCCGCAGGGCACGGCCGTCAGTCAGTCGTCGCATTCCGGCGCCCGCTCCGGGCTCACCATCGCAGCGCGATCGAGATCCTGTGCGAAGGGGCGAGAGGTCGATGCGCCGGTGGCGCCGAGGCCGAGAGACTGAGATGTCGCCGAGCCATGCCCGATCCTCAGGACGATCACGGTCCGCGTTGCGGCCGGGAGGGACGAGGGCGGAGGGAGCTGCCGGCGAGGCCGCCGCCAAATCGGTGCGCGTTTTTCTAATCGGCCGCCTCGGACCGCTCTCCGCGAGGCCGAGCGGTAGCGCTAGGCACGGCCGCGAATCACGGCCGCGAATCAGTGGCGCAGAAATTCCTGCGCGGCGGCCGGCCGTCGCGGCGGCGGCCGCATGGCGATCGATGCCGGGAGGCGCCCACGAAGATATTTTGGGGACGAATCAGGCGTCAAAGAAGGGTTAGCCGGATCAAACCGTTAAACAACTTGCACTCATGTGGACACGAGGTTCGAAGCTTGTTGCAGGACGCGGCGCGATCGAATTAAGGGCTAGCCGGGCGCTTCTTAGATGTTATTCTGCGCCGCGTCGCGAGGGCAGCTCCAGCCGATGTGAGGGCATGGGTCGGGAGAGCGCCACCGAGACGGCATACGTGGTTCAACGTGAGAGAAGTAAAACGCGGGGTAGAAAATGGGGGATTCCAAGTTACCTCCGGAGTTTCCGGGCGTCGGAGTCACGGGTGAAGGTGGCACGGAGCGTCTGGAAGACGGCCTCGAGGTATTCGAGATCGCCGGATCCATTAAATGGTTCGACGTCTCGAAAGGCTATGGCTTCATCGTCCCCGATAATGGTCTCGCGGACGTTCTCCTGCACGTGACCTGCCTGAGAGCGGGCGGCTACCAGACCGCCTACGAAGGGGCTCGCGTTCACTGTCAGGTGCTGCGCCGGCCGAAGGGCATGCAGGCGTTTCGCATCCTGTCGATGGATGAGAGCACGGCCATACATCCGTCGCTGCTGCCGCAGCGCACGCATGTGCAGGTGACGCCGGAAAGCGACTGGGAGCGCGCCACCGTCAAGTGGTTCAACCGCGTGCGCGGTTTCGGCTTCTTGACTCGCGGGGAGGCCACGGCGGATATTTTCGTGCACATGGAGACCCTGAGGCGGTTCGGCTTCACGGAGCTCAGGCCCGGCCAGGTGGTCCAGGTCCGCTGGGGTTTGGGCTCCAAGGGCTGCATGGCCGCCGAGCTGCGCCCCGACGGGGCTCATCCGGGGATCACATCGCCCCATTGACCGGACGTCGAATGCGAGTGCCGCGGGTGTCAAACGGGGCTGCCAGATCGGCGGCCCTCTTTGTTTTGGCCGGCCTCTTGGCGGCCGGCCTGTGGGTCGCTCTTACCCGGATCGGCGGGCAGGAGGCCTCGCAGCCGCTCGACCGGCTCGAGTTGGTGACGGGAGGCGGCGTGCGCACGATCGATATCGAGATCGCGGCGACGCCCGAGCAGCAGGCGCTGGGGCTCATGTTCCGCACCAGCCTGCCCGACGGGCGCGGCATGCTCTTTCCACACGGCAAGCCCGAAGAGCTGACGATGTGGATGCGCAACACCTATATCCCGCTCGACTTGGTGTTCATCCGCGCCGACGGAACGGTGCACCGGATCGAGGCCAACGCCGAGCCGCTGTCGGAGCGCATCATCCCGTCGAACGGTCCGGTCGCCGCCGTGCTCGAACTCGCGGGCGGAGCGGCCGGGCGGCTCGGGCTCAAGCCGGGCGACACGGTGCGCCATCGCTACTTCGCCAAGCCCCCGCGCTAGCTTGGTGTTTGGGGGGCAGCGTGCTGCGGCAAGCGGCGCGAGCTTACGGCCCAAGCTTGACCGGGGCTTGCGGAACCGGCACAGAAGGCCGCGAAGATCGAAACGTCGGGGCATAGCTCAGCCTGGTAGAGCACTTGCTTTGGGAGCAAGGGGTCGCGAGTTCGAATCCCGCTGCCCCGACCAGCTATCAACCGCCTACGCAATTCGCGAATGAAGCCCAAGTCTCGGCTCGCGATGTCCGGTTCCGGCGTCCACGCCGTGCGCTGCACGTCCTTTGCAAACATGCCCTGGAAAAACAGCGCCCGTCTCGCGACGGGCGCTGGTTCAAAGTACGAGCCGGTCACCGACTTACTTGGTGACGGGGCCCTTGATGTCGACAGCGACCGCAACGGTCCTGCCGTCCTTGGTCGCGGTGCCGACCCACTTGCCGTCGGCATCCTTCTCGAGCGCCGAGACGTTTGCGTAGCCCAGATGAGCCAAATGTTGACGGGCCTGGTCCGACGTGAAGATGTTTTGGATAGCGGGGCCTGTGGTCGCTGCCGCGTCGGCCGCAGCCTTCTCAGGGGTTTCGGCGGCGAACGCGGGAAGGGCCAGGCCGGCGGCAAGCACCGCGGCCAGCGAAAGTGCACGGGTCATTTGGAAGCTCCTGATCTTTGCTTGGGGAAGTGTGGGGGGCCTGCCGCGCAACAGGTGCGTCAGGCTCCGTGTGGTCAGATGACGTCGATCTCGGCAGGCAAATAGCTCGTGACCTCGAGCCCGACTTCCTGCTCGCGCACCTGTGGCTTGTTCCACGTCTTCATGAGTTTCTCCATTGATTGGACTATCGAACCTATCGTGTGGCGATCATTGCCATCGCCCTTCGATAGCCGCCCATTTAGGAAGACCAATCGATCACCGCCAATCACATCACCGTGGGGCCAAGCGAGCGGTTCTTGAACTGTCGTGAGGCGGGCTAGAGAACCTCCGCTCTGGCACGCGCGAAAGTTCGAGCCGCTAGGCCTCGACGATCGTCTCGAACCCGCCGTAGATCATGCGCTTGGCGTCGAAGGGCATGCCCTTCGGGTCCATCATGGCCGCGAGGCGCGGGTCCTTCATCACCTTCGCGTTGACTTTGTCGCGGTGCGCGCGCGACTTGAATACGATCCAGGAGAAGACCACCGTCTCGCCGGGCTTGAGCTTGACGCTCTGCGGGAAGGACGTGAGCTTGCCGACCTTGACATCCTCGGCGACGCATTCGCGAAACTCGAGCGCGCCATGCTCGCGCCAGACCTTGCCCGCAGCTTCGGCCATGCGCCGATAGGCAGCGAGGCTTTTCTTCGGAACGGGGACAACGAAACCATCGACATAGGGCATGTGAAACTCCTCCGTTTGAGCCGTCAGGATTTGGAAGTGCTCGCCAATCTCCGCAGAAGGTCCGCGAGCTTGTCGAGGCTCTCGCTCCAGCCCCGGTCCATGTCCATCTTGACCATGGCATCGCGAAGGGCCGGCGTGCCGAAGAGCGTGTGGATCGTGAGCTTTGTCTTGCGGCCCTGCTCCTCGAAGGTAATTGTCCACAGGAGGTCGAGCGGGGGCCGGCGCTTGCTCTTGTCCCGCTCGGGATCGACGAGGTCATGCCAGGCGTCCGGGTGCTCGGAGCAATCGACCGTCGAGACGATCCGTTCCGGCGCGACGATCTCGCGATAGACGCCCTTCACCGGATACTCGGTGCCGTCGGGCGCGCGCATGACGATGCGCCAGGCGCCGCCCGGGCGCACGTCCATCTTGCAGTCTGGGTTCGTCATCACCTTCGGGCCCCACCAGGCGGCCATGTGCCGGGGCTCGGTCCACGCCTTCCACACGAGCTCACGCGGCGCATCGAAGAGGCGCGTGATGATGACCTCGCGTTCGGCGGACGGCTTTGCGCGTGCTGTCGCTGTCATTGGGAACCCCTGCTCAGGTGCGCCAAGTGCTCGTCGAGGCGATCGAAGGTGCTGGTCCAGCCGCCACTGTGCCCGTCGCGTTGCTCGACTGATTGGAACGGCTCGTGACGGAAGGTCATGCGGGTCTTGCCGCCCTCGTCGGCAAAGAGCACGGTCACGAGGGTTTCATGACCGCGCTCGCCCTCTTCCTCCCAGGCGAAGGTGAAGACCAGGCGCTCGGGCGGAACGACCTCGCGAAACACGCCGCCCTGCCAGAGATCCCGGCCGTCCTCCGTCGAGGTCAGACAGTGGCGCCAGCGGCCGCCGGGCCGCGCATCCATTTCCATGACCGTCGCGGGATAGTCTCGCGGGCCCCACCAGCTCATGGCGTGGCGGGGGTCGGTCCAGACCATGAACACGAGGTCGCGCGGCGCGTCGAACACGCGCTTGATGACAAGTGCACGCTCGGCAGGGTCGGAAATGGAGCTTTGTGTTGCGCTCACGGGTCGGCTCCATCGTTTGCGGCTCGCGCCGGCTACTTGCTTTCGGCGAGGGCCTTCAGGTTGGCGAGACCGGCTTCGAAGTCCTTGCCGACCATGCTGTCCATGTCGAAGATGACGTGAACGACCTTCGCCATGAACGGCACCGGACCGTTCATGGCCCATGTGACCTCTGTGGCATCGCCGTTGGGCGCAAGAGTGAATTCCACGACGTTGTGGGCTTCGAAGGGTTTGACGAAGTCGAGCTTCATGGCGACCTTCGAGGGCGCTGCCGTGCCGGTGATCTCCATGCTCCCGGTGCCGACCTCCATGCTTTCCCAGGCGTATGCCGCCCCTTTGCCGCTCGACGGACCGCGGTACGTGCCCTTTATGTTGGGGTCCTTCTTTTCGTAAGGGTTCCAGGTATTGAACTTATGCAGGTCGGCGATGAGCGGAAAGATTTTCTCCGGCGGCGCTTTGATGCTCGCCGAGCGCGCGACGCGGAACGTATCGGGCTTCATCGCGGCGAGGATAAGGACGGCGGCGATCACGATGCCGATCAGGGCTGCGGCCGCAATCGCAAGCTTCTTGATCATGATCCCCTCCCATTTCCCTCGTACGCCTGGGTCAGTGCTTCAACGTCGAACTTTTTCATCTGAAGAAACGCCTTCGTGACCCGTTGCGTCTTCTCGGGGTTCGGGTCCATCAGCATGTCCGGAAGCACAGCCGGAACGATCTGCCATGACACGCCGTACTTGTCTTTCAGCCAACCGCACGGCCCTTCTTCTCCGTCCTCGGCGAGTTTGCTCCAAAAATAATCAATCTCCTTCTGTGTTTCGCAGTGGACCTGGAACGAAATTGCCTCGTTGAACTTGAAATGGGGGCCGCCGTTGAGGGCCACAAAGTTTTGATCTCCAATTTGAAACTCCACGGTCATTACCGTTCCCGCCTGCATCCCGTGAATCTCATGCCCCTCTTTTCCGTAGCGGCTGATCCTTCCAAGTCTGGAATTCTTGAATGTGGAGACATAAAAGTTCGCTGCCTCCTCAGCCTGGGTATCGAACCACAGACATGGCGTGATCATTTGGGCGCTACTCGGCATGGTGTCCTCTTTGCGTGTTGTTGTGCCTATCGGTGGCCGTGGCGCGTCAAAGTAGCGATCTCACGACTTCGCCAGGTACGCGGCGAGCTGATCGAACGTGCCGCTGAAGCCTTGCCGCATCGAGGCGAACATGCCGGCGAACGTCTTGAACTCTTCCTCCGTGGCGTTGATGGGGGATCCGCGCAGCGTGAGCGTCGTCTTTCCTCCCTGCTCGGAGAGGATCAGCGTGTTCAGGACCTCGCGCGGCCAGGTCTCGCTGATCTTGGGGAAGGGCGCGCGCGTGATGCCGCCCTTCGCGTCGGAGAACGAGCTGACGTAGACGAGCCGTTCCGGCGCGGCGATCTCGCGATAGATGAACCGGCCCCACATGTCGTGGCCGGGCTTGAACTGCATCGCGTAATGGAACATGCCGCCGGGGCGGACATCGAGCTTCACGACGCGAATGGTGCAGCCCTTGGGGCCCCACCACTGCGCGAGGCGGGGGGCCTCGGTCCACGCTTTCCACACGAGCTCGCGCGGCGCATCGAAGACGCGGGAGATGACGAACTCCCGCTCGGCCGGCTCAACAGTCGGGCTATTTCTTGTCGTCACGATTCGTCTCCTTCGTTACGACGCTTGCTACCGCGGGAAAAGTGTGTGGTAGGGTTGCGCTTCCTTGACCGCGCGGGCGAAAGACGGGCGTTCCATCAGGCGGCCGAAGTACGCGGCCGCGTTCTTGTGTGTGGCGCCGAAGGGCATCACCAAGTTTGCGTAGTACAGCGCCGGCGCCGCGGCGCAGTCGGCCATGCTGAAGTTCTCCCCCATGGCCCAGGTCTTCGTCCCCATATCCTTGTCGACCATGCCGAGAGCGGTCTCGAGCAGCGCTTTCGCTTGCTCCACGCCGTGCGGGTCATTTTTTCCGGCCGGGCGCAGCTTGTCGGTGACGACCTTCTGCATGGGGGCGTTGACGTAGAGGTCATAGAAGCGATCGCGCATGCGCGTCTGCCGCGCTAGGTCCGCGTCTCCCGGCACGAGCTTTATCCGGCCGGGGTAGTGCTGCGCCAAGTACTCGATGATGATGCTACTCTCGGGGATCGTCCGATCCTTGGCCTCGTCGCGCAGCACGGGGAACTTGCCGATCGGCCAAATCTGCTTGAAGTTGGCGCGCTGCGTCTCGTCGGCGAGGTCGACGATGTGCCCCTCGAAGGGCGTGTCGTTCTCGTAGAAGGCGACCAGCGCCTTTTGGCAGAACGACGATAGCGGATGGAAATAGAGCTTGAGGGACATGGATCAGAACTCATTTTCGCTTTGGCGATGACCGTCGTGGCGTTCGGGGCGCAACAATGATCATCCAGTTCACGCCGAACCGGTCCGCGACCATGCCGAAGCGTGGAGAGAAGAAGGTCTTGGCCAGCGGCATCTGCACCTGCCCGCCGTCGGCGAGCGCGGCGAACAGCTTGTTGGCTTCGGCTTCGTTGCGTGCATCGAGCGACAGGCAAAAGCCCTTGAAGCTCGACGGTCCGGTGCAGCGTCCGTCGGACGCCATCACCGTCGTTTCGCCGATGCGGAGGCTCGAATGCAGGATCTTGTTGCCGGCGTCAGGCGGAGACATGCCGGGCTTGGGAGGTTCCGGGTTTTCCTTGAATCGCATCATCATCTCGACCTTCGCGCCGAGCTTCTTCTTATAGAACTCGATCGCTTCCTCGCAGCGGCCATCGAAGTTCAGATAGGGTTTCACCTGCATGACTTTCTCCTGCGCGTTTTGCGGGGGCATTGTCAGGACCGCGATAGTCTCGCCGCGACATAGTCTCCAAGCCGCGCCAGCGTCTGCACGAGCCCCTTGTCGGCGCCGTATTCCTTGATCACCCGGTCGCGTTCCTCGGCCGACGGGAACACGCCGCGCATGGGGAGCCTGGTCTTGCCGCCCAGGTCCTCGAAGGTGACCGTCGTCCTGAACTGCACGGGCTCGACGTCGTCGCCGCCACCGTGGTGGTAAGCGATCCGCTCCGCGGGCACGATTTCGTCGAACGTGATGCGGTTTTCATAATCGCGGCCGTCGGGTCCGTGCATGACGAAGCGCCAGATGCCTCCGGGCCGCATGTCAAAGGCGCTGGTGGTGGTCGTGAAACCGTTCGGGCCCCACCATTGCGCGAGGTGCTTCGGGTCCGTCCACGCTTCGAAAACGATTTCACGCGGCGCGTCGAACACGCGTGTCCCAACAATCGCCCGCGGGTCCTGATCGAGGTCGATACTATTTTTTTCGGACACGCTTCTTCTCCTTGGCTTGCAGTTTCTGGAGGTAAGCGTCGAGCCGGTCGAAGCGTTCCTCCCAGAGGCGGCGATACTCGTCGAGCCAGCCGTCGACCTCGCGCAGCGCGTCCGGCTGAATGCGGCAGGGGCGCCACTGCGCCTCGCGGCCGCGCGCGATGAGGCCAGCTCGCTCCAGCACCTTCAAATGCTTGGAGACGGCGGGAAGGCTCATCTCGAAGGGCCTTGCGAGCTCGCCGACCGACGTTTCGCCCAAGGCGAGGCGCGCAAGGATCGCGCGCCGCGTCGGATCGGCGAGGGCTGCGAACTTGGTGCTGAGGGGATCCGTCGCCATTTCGTTGTTTGCCGCCCAGTTAAATAACCTATCGGTTAAATAACGCCGACCGGAAGGGCTGTCAAGCCATCGTTCGGACGCATCGAATATCGGCTTTGGCACTCCAGCGAGACGGGAGAACTCGCGGCGCAAGGCCGTTGATCGGCGCACAGCGGACCCGTTGTGTGCGAGCTTCGGGTTCATAAGGGACACTAAAGTCATAGACTTGCTAGTATGGTGGTTCAGAAGTTCCTTCACCAGGGAGCCGCGAGTGGCGGGCAACTTTTGAACCGCCATACTAGGGGTTCAAGTCATGGAGCCCGCAGCGCATGAGCCGCATAGCGGGGTCGCGACGACGTGGCGGAAGATTGGATCGAGACGCCCTGCCCGGAGCCGTCCGCTGCTCATGCCGCTGCGGCGCAAGATCGCCAATCGCGATTGACGAAACCTGCCGGGTCGCTGGGGACGCTCGAGACCATTGCCGGCAAGCTCGCGGCTCTGCAGAGGACGGACAGTCCGCGCGCCGCCCGCGCGCCGATCGTGCTCTTCGCGGGCGACCACGGCGTCACCGCGCACGGCGTCTCCCTCTATCCGTCGACGGTCACGGTCGAGATGCTCAAGAACTTCGCCGCCGGAGGCGCGGCGATCGCGGTGCTCGCGCGCGAGCTCGGCGTGCCACTCACGGTGGTCGATGCCGGCACGCTCGCAGACGCGCCCGTCCCAGGCGTAATCACCGACAAGCCGCGCCGCGGCACGCGCGACTTTGCGGTCGAGCGCGCCCTCGCATTGGAGGAGGTACATTTCGCCTTCGACGCGGGGCGCCGCGCGCTCAGCCGGGCGGCGCCGGGGGGCGCAGACATCATCCTCTTCGGCGACATGGGGATCGGCAACACGACCTCCGCCGCAGCGGTTGCGGCCGCGCTACTCGGTCGCCCCGCCGCCGATCTCGCCGGGGCCGGAACGGGGCTCGACGGGCCTCAAATCGCGCACAAGGGGTGCATCATCGCCGCGGCCCTCGAGCGCCACGGCCTCGACCGTCCGGATGTGACGATCCTCGACGTTTTGTCGGCCGTGGGGGGGCTCGAGATCGCCGCGCTCTCGGGCGCCATCGTCGCCGCCGCGCAAGCGTCGATCCCGGTCCTGGTCGACGGCTACATCGTCTCCGTCGCGGCTCTCGCCGCTGCTCGCCTCAATCCGTCGTGCCGGCCTTGGCTCATCTTCTCGCACCGCTCCGCCGAGCGGGGCCATCGCCTGGTGCTCGAGGCGCTTGCCGCCGAGCCGATTCTCGATCTCGGGCTGCGCCTCGGGGAGGGCTCGGGCGCGGCGGTCGCTTTGGCCGTCGTGCGACTCGCCTGCGCGCTGCATAATGGCATGGCGACGTTCGAAGAGGCGGCCGTTTCGGGCCCCGGCGCCAACCCCCGGCGAGAACCAAGCCCATGCCGGTGATCGACCTCATGCGCCACGGAGAGACGGAGCGGGCCGGCGATCTCATCGGGCGCACGGACTGCGCCCTGTCGCAAGCGGGCTGGACGCAATTCGAGCGCCAGACGGCGCACGGCTCGTGGGCTCTCGTCATCGCCTCGCCGCTGAAGCGCGCATGCGAGGCGGCCGAGCGGCTCGGGGCAAAGCGCGGTCTTCCCGTGGTGATCGATCCGGACTGGCGCGAGATCGATCTCGGAGACTGGGACGGTAAGGCGCTCGCCGAGCTCGAGGCGGACCCTCACTCGGCGGCACTGATGACGCAGTTCTATCGCGACCCCGAGACCGCGCAGGCGCCCAACGGCGAGCCCTGGGCCGCGCTCAGGGCGCGCATCGATCGGGCGCTTGCGCGGCTCGCGGAGGGGACGGACGCCGGGGGCGTGCTCGTGGTGACGCACGGCGGGCCGATCCGCACGGCCCTGTCGCTCGCGTGCGCCATTCCGCTGCCGTCGCTGTGGGCGCTGCGCATCGATCCCGCGACGCGCGTCAGGCTCGCCTTGGCCCGCCATCCCGAGCGCGGCCTGTGGGGCGAGATCCTGGAGGTCGAGCAGCCATGATGGCGCGCGGCCTCATTGTCGCAACTCAGTTTCTGACGCGGCTGCCCGCCCCGCGTCTCGATGCCATCGAGGCAGGCGACCTCGCCCGCTCGGCGGCATGGTTTCCGTTCGTGGGAGCGGTGATCGGCGGTCTCGTCGCGGCGGCGGTGTGGACCGGCGCCCACTTCGGGCCTTGGATCGGCGCGCTCTGCGGCCTCGTTGTCTGGATCGCGATCACCGGGGCGCTGCACCTCGACGGCCTCGGAGACGTGGCCGACGCTCTGGGGGCCGCTCACGGGTCCCCGGATCGCTTCCTCGAGGTCGTGCGCGACCCCCATATCGGCAGCTTTGGCGTCACCGCGATCGTGCTGCAGATTCTCGCCAAGCTGGTCCTGCTCGCCGAGCTCGCTCGCGGCTCCGATGTCGTGGCGCTGGTCTTCGTTGCCGCCTGGGCGAGATGGGGCGTGCTGGTCCTGGGGCAGGCCGTTGCTCCGCTGGCGGAGGGGCTCGGCGCGCGCTTCGCGCGCGAGATCGATTGGCGCACGACCGCCGCGTGGGGCGTGGCGCTCGCGCTGGCGTCCGCCTGGCTGGCGGCGCCGCTCATCGGCGCGCTCGCCATCGTGGCAGCGCTGGCGCTCTTCTGGCGGCTTCGCGTCGGCGGCATGAGCGGCGATTGCCTCGGCGCCAGCATCGAGGTCGCGGAAACGCTGCTGCTGGTCCTGCTGGTCACCCTCTCCCCATTGCGGATGTGACGGGAGGAGAGGCAGGCTAGGTCAAGGTGGCTTGCAGCGCGGTTGCGAGGCGCCGCCAGGCAGGCTCGGCGCCCGGGAGCCCGAGGCGCAGCCACGCCGGATGATCCGCGAACTGGCGCACGTGAATGCCGTGGCGACCCAGGACCTCTGCGACGCGGGCGGCGCGGGGGTGCTCGGCGAGCCGGAACAGTGGGGTTCCGCCAATGAGCCTCGATCCGGCCGCCGTGAGCATGGCGCCAAGCCGCTCCGCGTCGGCGGCGAGACGGCGGCGGGCCGCAAGGAGCCAAGGCTCGTCGGCGAGGGCCTGGCGGCCGATGGCGAGGGCGGGGCCGGACACGGCCCACGGCCCCAGGAGCCGGCGCAGGCGCTCGGCGGTCTCGCGATCGGCGATCGCAAAGCCGAGGCGCAGGCCGGCGAGACCGTAGGTCTTTCCCACCGATCTCAGGACGATCGTCGATGGGGGCAGGACCGGTACGATGCTGGCGCCGGGCTCCAGAGTGTCCACGAAGGCTTCGTCGACGACCAGGCGCCCTTGGCGCGTCGACAGCGAGCCAGCGAGCCGCATGAGGTCGTCGCACGGGATCGTGTGCCCTGTGGGACTGTTCGGGTTGACGACGATTGCCACCTCGGCGCGCGTCTCCTCGGGATCGTGCACCTCGGCCACATCGTGCCCCTCGCGCGCCCAGGCGGCTGCGTGCTCGGCATAGGCCGGCGAGACGACGGCAACGCGGCAGCGTCCCATGAGGCGAGGGATCACCTGCACCAGGGCTTGCGAGCCGGGCGCGGCGACGATCATTTGGGGATCGGGGGCTCCATAGCGTGCCGCCGCTGCGGCGAGCAGCGCCTCCTCCTCGCTCTCGAGCGGCAGGCGCGCCCAGGCTTCGGGCGGAAGCGGCGGCACCGGGTAGGGGATCGGGTTGATGCCCGTCGAGAGATCGAACCACGGTTCCGGTGCCTCGGGAAAGCGCCGGCGAGCGGCGTCGAGGTCGCCGCCGTGCGGCACCGGTTTCTCGGCCGCCGTGGACGTGCTAGCAGGCGCCTCTCCAGGAGCACCCCCTCGAGGGCCCATGTTCGCCGCGCTCGCCGTCTCAGCAGTGGTCATCGAAGCGATCCTCGGCTACCCGCGGTGGCTCTCGCGCACCATCGGTCATCCCGTGACGTGGATGGGTGCGCTCATAGCATGGTGCGACACGGCCTGGAACCGGCCCGGACACTCGTGGGCTCGCCGGCGCGGGGGCGGCATTCTGGCGCTCGCCGCCGTCCTTGCCGCGACCGCCGCCGCTTCGGGCGCCCTGACCTTGCTGGTCGAGGCCCTGCTGCCGTGGACGGCGGCGGCCTGCGTCCTCGGTGCGGCGGCGAGCACGCTGCTCGCGCAGAGGAGCCTCGATGAGCACGTGCGCGCGGTCGCCGGCGCGCTCGAGGCCGAGGGGCTGAAAGCGGGCCGCAGGGCGGTGGCGGAGATTGTCGGCCGCGATACGGAGACGCTCGATGAGGCGGGCGTCAGCCGCGCCGCCATCGAGAGCCTCGCCGAGAACTTCTCGGACGGCGTGGTCGCGCCGCTGTTCTGGCTCGTCGCCGCCGGTGTTCCCGGCGCGGCCTGCTACAAGGCCATCAACACCGCCGACAGCATGATCGGCCACAAGGACGAGCGCCATGCCGCCTTCGGATGGGCCGCCGCGCGCCTCGACGATCTCGTCAACCTGCCGGCTTCGAGACTGGCCGCTTTTTGGATCGTCGCGGCGTCGGGGCTTGCTTCCGATACGTCGGCGCGGGCCGCGCTCCGGGCGGTGGCACGCGACGCGCG
>DATETZ010000188.1:0-10509 GCA_035283385.1 Hyphomicrobiaceae bacterium | reverse complement strand
GTCCCGAACCCGAAGTTCGCACACACCTTGCGGCAATCGCGTTGGCGAACTTCGGGTTCATAAGGGACACTAGAATCATGAGCCTTGCTAGTATGGCTTTGGTTCAGAAGTTCCCTCACGAGGGAGCCGCGAGTGGCGGGGAACTTCTGAACCGCCATACTAGGGGCTCGTTTTCACTCATCGTAGGGTTCAGCGCTCGAGAAGCGGATCGCTGCCGGGAGCGGACCGGAGCGAGCCTCAATGCAGCTTGACGGCCGGCTCGGTGCGCCGGGTCAGCACGCGCGAGAGGGTGCCGATCACAACCTTCCAGAAGCCGTAGAGCGCAAACTCATGCATCTTGTAGAGCGAGCGGTAGGTCATCTTGGCGAACCAGCCCTCGATCATCATGCCCTTGCCGGAGATGAAGCCCATGAGGCTGCCGACCGTCGAATAGCCGCCGAGCGAGACCAGCGAGCCGAAGTCCCGATAGCGGAACGGCTCGAGCGATTGGCCCCGCATACGCCTCTGGAGCTGCTTGAAGAGGTACGACGCCTGCTGATGAGCGGCCTGCGCGCGCGGGGGAACCGGATGCTCTTGCCCCGGCAGCACGAGCCAGGCGCAATCGCCGAACGCAAAGATGTTGTCGTCCCGCGTCGTTTGCAGCGTCGGCCGGACGACGAGCTGGTTCGAGCGGCTGACCTCGAGGCCGTCGAGATGGGCGAGCACGTCGGGGCCCTTGACGCCCGCTGCCCACACGACGAGCTCGGACGGGATGAAATTCCCGTTGGCGAGCTCGACGCCCTCGGCGCTCACTCTCGTTACGCGTGACTTCGTCCTGACGTCGACCTTCAAATCCTCGAGAATGTCGAGGGTCGCGTTGGCGATGCGCTCGGGCAGAGCCGGCAGGATGCGGTCGGCCGCTTCGATGAGCGTGATCTTGAGGTCCTTCTCCGGGTCGATCCTGTCGAGCCCGTAGGCGACCAGCCCGCGCGCCGTGAGGTGCAGCTCCGCCGAGAGCTCGGTTCCGGTCGCCCCGGCGCCGATGATCACGACGTGGAGCTGAGCGGGGCGGATCGGTTCGGATTGCGCGTTGGCCCTGACACAGGCGTTGAGCAGCCGGCGGTTGAAGCGCTCGGCCTGCTCGGCCGTGTCGAGCAAGATCCCGTGCTCCTTGACGCCGGGCGTGCCGAAATCGTTGCCGACGCTGCCGATGGCGATCACCAGCGTGTCGTAGACGAAGGAGCGCGCGGGCGTGATCTGGCGGCCGTCCTCGTCGTAGGTCGCAGCCAGGTGGACCTGCATCTTGGCGCGGTCGAGCCCGGTCATCTCGCCGTAGCGGAACTGGAATCCATGCCAATGGCCTTGCGCCTGATACGAAAGCTCATGCTGGCTCGTGTCGAGGCTTCCGGCGGCGATCTCGTGCAGGAGCGGTTTCCAGATATGGGTCCGCTCCTTTTCGATCAGCGTCACCGCCGCCTTGCGGCGCTTGCCGAGCTTGTCGCCGAGCCGGGTCGCAAGCTCGAGCCCGCCCGCCCCGCCGCCGACCACGACGATATGGTGCAAGTCGGGTTTCGGGACCACGAACGGCGGCATCCGGGCTTGAACCATCGTATTCATCGCGTCGCTCCGCATTGTGAGCCTGTCATATCTACTAGCCGTGCTCGAAAATGCCAGGCTCGCGCTCCGCGCGCGACGGGTGGCTGACTATCAAATTCATGCACTTACGGCATGGAGACCGCCCGTCTCGTTCCGAGATCAGCTCCTGATCTCGCCGCCAGTCGCCTTCTTCACCTCCGCGATGATCTTCTGCGACACCGTCTCGATGTCGTGATCCGTGAGCGTTTCCGCGAGCGGCTGCAGCGTCACCTCGATGGCGAGCGACTTCTTGCCTTCGGCGGCGAGCGTGCCGCCCTCGAACACGTCGAAAACCGTGACGCCGGAGATGAGCGTCTTGTCCGCGCCCGCGGCGGCCCGAACGACTTCGCCGGCCGCGACGTCCTTGTCGAGAACGAACGCGAAGTCGCGCCGGACCGGGAGCAGGTCGCAAGCGGCGAGCGGCCCTTTTGCCCGGCCCTTTCTCTTCTCGGCCGGGAGCGAGTCGAGGACCACCTCGAAGCCGGCGACGGGGGCCGCGACGTCGAGCAGCGTCAAGGTCTCGGGATGAAGCTCGCCGAAGTGCGCGAGCACGAGCTTCGGCCCGAGGCGGAGCGTGCCCGAGCGGCCGGGGTGATACCAGGGGGGCGCATCGCGCGTGATCTGCGCCTTCGAGATGTCGAGACCGAGCGCGCCGAGCACCGCCGCGACATCGGCCTTGGCATCAAAGAGGGTGACATCCAGGGCCTTGCCGTCCCAGTGGCGGCCCGCGCTCGCGAGCCGCGCCGTGCCGGCGCGCACGCCGGCCGCGGCGAGATGCTGCTGGTCCGGCTCGTCGCCGCGATAGGCGTGGCCGAGCTCGAACAGCGCCACATCGCCAAAGCCTCGATTGCGATTGCGCGCGACCGCCGCCAGAAGGGCCGGCAGCAGGCTCGGCCGCATGGAGGACATCTCGCTCGAGATCGGATTGGCGAGCTCGAGAGCATCATGACCGCCGCCGAAGTGACGGGCTTGCTCACGCGCGATGAAGGACCAGTTGACGGCCTCGACTAGCCCGCGTCCCGCCAAGACGCGCCGCGCCCGGCGCGCACGCCGCTGGAGCTCGGTCAACACCGGGCGGGCGACGCCGCTCGTGCGCGGCAGCGCCGTCGACGGCACGCGATCGATACCGGCAATCCGCACCACCTCCTCGACGAGGTCGGCGGGCCCATGGATGTCCGGCCGCCAGCTCGGAGGACGGACGCGAATTCGCGCGCCCTTGCCGTCGATGCCGAAGCCGAGCCGCTCGAGAATGGCCTCGATCTCGCCCGGCTCGAGCTCGAGCCCTGCGAGCTTTTCGACGCGGCCCGGGTCGAAGGCGATCTCGCGGCGCGTGTCAGGCACCTTGCCCGCGACCTTGGCCTTCGACGGCTTGCCGCCGGCAATCTTCAGGATCATTTGTGTTGCGAGGTCGAGGCCCGGCAGGACCGTCTCCGGGTCGACGCCGCGCTCGAAGCGGTAGCGTGCGTCGGTGACGAGGCCGGTCTTGCGGCCCGTCGCCGCCGTGCGCTGGGGATCGAACCAAGCGCTTTCAATCAGGACATTCGTCGTCGCGTCCGTCGAGCCCGACCGCTCGCCGCCGATCACGCCGCCGAGGCCGAGCGGCCCCTCGTCGTCGGCGATGACGCACATGGTCTCGTCGACCTGGTGCTCGCGCCCGTCCAGACCCATGAATGTCTCGCCGGGCTTGCCGAGGCGCACGCGGATCGCGCCCGCGAGCGTGTCGGCGTCGTACACGTGCAGCGGCCGGCCGCGATCCTGGCTCACGTAGTTCGTCACGTCGACGAGGGCGTTGATGGGACGCAGGCCCACCGCTTTCAAGCGGTTCCGGAGCCATGGGGGCGAGGGGCCGTTGACGATGCCCTTGACGTAGCGCGCGGCGAACACCGGGCAGGCGTCGCGCGCCTCTTTCGCCAACTCGAGCTTGACCTCGATCGGGGACGGGAACGCGCCCTCGACGCCCGCAATGCTTTTCTCGGGCTTGAGAGTGCCGAGGCCGGCCGCCGCGAGATCGCGGGCGATGCCGCGCACGCCCGTGCAGTCGGGCCGGTTGGGCGTGAGCTTTACCTCGATCACGGGATCGTTGAGGCCGGCGGCATCGAGATAGCGCTCGCCGACGTGCCCGGCCATCTCGGGCGCGAGCTCGATGATGCCTTCGCCGTCATCGGAGAGCTCGAGCTCGGCCGCGGAGCACAGCATGCCGTGCGAGACGACGCCGCGCACCGGCCTCTTCTCGAGCGTGATCTTGGAGCCGGGAATGAAGGCGCCGAGCGGCGCGAAGACGCCAACGAGGCCCACCCGCGCGTTCGGCGCGCCGCAGACGACCTCGAGGACGGGCTTTCCCTTCTCGACCTCGACCTTGACGACCTGGAGCTTGTCGGCGTTGGGATGCCTCTTGGCTTCGACGATGCGCGCCACGCGAAAGGCGCCGAGCCTCTCGGCCGGATTGTCGATGCCCTCGACCTCGAGCCCGATCGCCGACAGCTTGGCCGCGATCTCCTCGACCGTGGCCTTGGTCTTGAGGTGCTCCTTGAGCCAGGACAGGGTGAATTTCATTTGCTTGGTCGCCGGGTTGGTTGGGTGAGCGAAGGACTGCGCTCGCTACGTTCTTCCCTTCCCCCTGGCGGGGAGGAGAATTAGGTCGTGCCCGCTGCGATCCCGTTGCGACGCCGAACAACTATCGCTTCGGCTCTCCTCAGCCCGAAAGGCCGCCGGCGAGCGTGGGCACGTCGAGGACCGAGAAGCCATAGTGCCTGAGCCAGCGCAAATCGGCCGAGAAGAAGGCGCGCAGATCGGGAATTCCGTACTTCAGCATGGCGAGGCGATCGAGGCCCATGCCGAAGGCGAAGCCTTGATACCGCTCGGGGTCGAGCCCGCAGTTCTCGAGCACGTTCGGGTGCACCATGCCGCAGCCGAGGATCTCGAGCCACCGGCCGGGCTTGCCGATCGCCTCGGCGCCGATGTCGACCTCGGCCGAGGGCTCGGTGAAGGGGAAGTGCGAGGCGCGGAAGCGCATCACGACCTCGTCCACCTCGAAGAACGCCTTGCAGAACTCCTCGAGCACCCACTTCAAGTGTCCCATGTGGGTCGTCTCGTCGATCACGAGGCCCTCGATCTGGTGGAACATCGGCGTGTGCGTCTGGTCGGAATCGCAGCGGTAGACGCGTCCCGGCGCGATGACGCGGATCGGCGGCCTTGTCGTCTCCATGGTTCGGATCTGCACCGGGCTCGTGTGCGTTCTGAGCAGGCGGCGCGACCCGTCGGGCTTGGGCGCGAAATAGAACGTGTCGTGCTCCTGGCGCGCCGGATGCTCGGGCGGGATGTTGAGCTTGGCAAAGTTCATCTCGTCGGTCTCGATGTCGGGCCCCTCGGCAACCGCGAAGCCCATATCGGCGAAGATCTCGACGCACTCGTCGAAAACCTGGCTGACGGGATGAATGCGGCCCTGGCGCTCGGGGCCGGGCCGGACCGGCAGAGTCACGTCGGCGCGCTCGCTCTTGATCCGCTCGGCGAGCGCCGCGGATTGCAGCGCCGCCTTGCGAGCGTCCAGCGCCGCCCCCACCCGCTCCTTCACGCCATTGACCGCCTGGCCGAAGGCCTTGCGCTCGTCAGGCGCGAGCGTCGCGATCCTCGCCATCAGCTCCGAGACGCGGCCCTTCTTACCGAGCGCGGCCACGCGCACGGCCTCGAGCGCGGAAAGATCTCCGGCGCCCGCGATGTCGCCTAGCAGCTCGCCCTCGAGCCGCTCGAGATCGGAATCTTGTGTCGCAGGGGTCATTTCGTGGCCGGACCTCTCGTATTTGTCACCCTCGGCTTCATGCCGAGGATCCATCTATCTGCTGGCGCAGGCGCGAGAGGCCGGATGGATCCTCGGAACGAGCCCGAGGATGACATGTGGCAAGTGAGGCGGTTCAGGCTGCGGCCTTCTTCACCGCCGCCGCGGCCTGGTCGACGAGCGCCTTGAAGGCCGCCGCATCCGCGACCGCGAGATCGGCAAGGATCTTACGGTCGACGGCGATGCCGGCCTTGGTCAGACCGTCGATAAACCGGCCGTAGGTCAGGCCGTGCTCGCGGGTCGCGGCGTTGATGCGCTGAATCCAGAGCGCGCGGAAGGTGCGCTTCTTGCGCTTCCTGTCGCGGTAGGCGTATTGCTGGGCTTTCTCGACCGCCTGCTTGGCGACACGGATGGTATTCTTGCGCCGCCCGTAATAGCCCTTGGCGGCCTTCAGAACCTTCTTGTGCTTGGCATGAGCGGCAACGCCGCGCTTGACACGTGCCATGAGAGTGCTCCGACGGATCTCGTTCGGCTTCGGGGACGACGCACGGGGCCAGGTAGGCCTTCAGCGATTGTACGGCATGTATTTCTTGACGATCTTGGCGTCGCTGTCGCTGAGCACCATGGTGCCGCGCGCCTGGCGAATGAACTTCGCATGACGCTTGATCATGCCGTGCCGCTTGCCTTGGGCCAGCGCCTTGACCTTGCCGGTGGCTGTCATCTTGAAGCGCTTCTTGGCGCCGCTCTTGGTCTTGAGCTTGGGCATTTTGCTTGTGTCCTTTCTCGCTCGCGGCCTCCGCGTCCGAGCGAAGCTTGGCTTCGCCGACATGGCGCCGCAATGCGGCGGGCGTCTTGCGTCCTCGGCCCTTCGGGCCAAAGAATTGGATAAGGTGCGGTCCCGCCGACTGGTGCTCAAAGCATAGAAGCCGCCACGGCATGCCCTGCCGGGCGGCTCGGAGACGAGCTTATAGGGGCCGGCGCTCCGGAACGCAACTCGGCGGCCTCCCGAGGCAGCATCGGCGAGCGAGCTTTGTCCGCGCCGCCGGCGGCATCGAAGGGGCGCACCATTGCCTGATACAAGGCGATGGCGGCGGCCGCCTCCGAGGGGGCCCGATCGGGGCTTCGGGGCCTCGCGTCCATGGCCGGACGGCGTGACTTGCATCAGCTCCGGGACGCCCCGATCGACAGTGTAGTCTCTCGGGCCAAAGCAACCAATCGAGAACTAGAGTGGCGCTCTTCTCGGCTTGACCTGGCTTTGAAAGGATTTGCTCGGCACACCTATGTTGCGCCATCGCCCCCGTCTTGCCTTTGCGGCAAAGCCGGTACATATAGGGCCAGTCGAACACGCCTTGGTTAACTCTGCGACAGCGCCGAGGGCGCTGACACTGGACGTCTCCATCGCGCGATTTGATGACGGCTCCGGTCATTGTGTCCGGGGCCTACGCCCATTGCTGTGGAGGCATGGAATGGCGAACGGCACGGTAAAGTGGTTCAACAGCCAAAAGGGTTATGGATTCATTCAGCCGGAAGAAGGGGGCAACGACGTCTTCGTGCACATCTCGGCGGTGGAGCGTGCCGGCATGCAAACGCTTCGGGAGGGACAGAAAGTCTCGTATGAAACCGAGCGCGGCCGCAACGGCAAGATTGCCGCCGTCAACCTGCGCCCGTTGTGAGCCCCGTCGTAAGCCACGGTCAGGATGCTCGTTGTGGGGAGCGGAGGAGTCTGCTCCCCTTGTCGTATCCATGACCGGCCGGGGCTCAGCTCAAGGAGAGTGAATGGCGAAGGAAGAGATGCTCGAGTTCGAGGGCGTGGTGGTTGAGGTACTGCCCGACGCACGATGTCGCGTGAAGCTCGAAAACGGGCACGAGGTCGTTGCCTACACCTCCGGCCGCATGAAGAAGAATCGCATCCGCATTCTCGCCGGCGACCGCGTGACCATCGAGATGACGCCCTATGACTTGACCAAGGGCCGCATCAACTTCCGCCATAAGGATGCTCGTGGCGCGCCGCCCCAGGCAGCAGGTCCCGGCGGTCCGCGCCGCGGCAGGTAGGACGCTCTCCGGTCGTTCACCGGGACTCGAACCCGAAGCGAAACCGCACCAGTCCGCCATTCTGAAACTCGTACTCGGCATAGTAGACGGGATAGCCATACCTCTTGAGCTTGGGATCGCGGTCAGCGCCCCTGATCTCGTATTCCAGGACCTCGCTCGCGCGCTTCTTCTCGTGCCGCTTGAAGCACCTGCCCAGCCGGTCGATCACGTCCGTCGCGCTCATGCCGAGCTCGATGCCGTGCTCGGTGCGGAAGACCTCGGCGGGTAGCGGTTCGAGCGCGAGGGCCTCCTGGCCTGCCACGCGCACCTCGGCCTCGGCATACTCGTCCACTCCCGCCTCGAAATGCGCGTAAAGGATCAGCTCTTGCGCCCCGTTCGAGGACACGAAGCGGGCATGCGGCAAATCCTCGGTGTCCTCGGTCAATGCGGCCCCGGAGCCGACCTGCCTTGCGGCGCTGTCGCTATCTGTCAGCTCGATCGCGTAGATCGAAAGGTCGGGGTGCGCCATGCGGCAGCCTCTCGCGGCGGCCCGCTGTGTCACCGGGAGCGCGCTTGCCGCAACCGCGAGACCGATGAGCAGCAAGGGCTTGGGATCGGGCATGGCTGTCGCAGATGTCGTGTTCGGCTGCGGAGGCTAGCGCAGTTTCCGGCGACGCGGAATCGCCTTGCCTGCCGGGTGGGGGAGCGTGTCGGGAGCACGAAGCGCAAAGGCCGGACGCGGCGTCCGGCCTTTCCGAGGCGCCGGGAGCGGCGTCTCACATGACCCATTCGCTGGGCGGGCTCACATCGACGAGCCGATCACCAGAGTCCAGAATGATTTGAACTCGGTCTTGGGCTCCTGCACCAGTGCCAGCCCCATCTCCTGGGCGTCGGCGAGGAGCAGGTTCTTGTTGTGCCCCGGGCTTTGCTTCCAGCCTTTCAAGACCTCGTCGAACGTCACCTGCCCCGTGCCCACATTCTCTGCTGCGAGCCTCGCCTTGTAGCCCGAGCGCTTCACACGGTCCCACGGGTTCGAGCCGTCCGATCCGTAGTGGGAAATGCGGTCCCACTTGGCGAGGTCGCGGGAGTGCTGCTTGGCGGCTTCCGTAAGCTGAGGGTTGAGCCGCAAGGGCTTGAGGCCTTTTTCGTGCCGGTACTGATTGATGAGATCACGCGCCAATCCGGGGTCGAGGGAGGTGCCGGAATAGTCGCGGTCCGCCAGCGAGTCCTTCGGCGCCTTCTCGAACGAGCCTGACGGTGCCATGTCGTCGAGCTTGGCGGTCTTGATCGCGGCTCGAGGCGGGGGGCGATCGACCGTGGGCTCGCCGCCGAGGGCGCCGGTGGCAATGGGCGCCGTGCCGATCGAGGGGGTCGTCGAGGAGTCGAAGAAGCCGGTTGAAATAGCGCTGGTATTGAGACTGCAGGCCGCCAGCGAAACCGCCAGCGCAGCCGATAGGGCAACGCGATACATTCCCTTAACTCCCGCCATGAGACGCGCGGTACTGAGAGCGAGCATCGCAAAGACCCGTTAACTGGTCGTTAATGGTGAAAGGCCCCCGTCGAGCGGCCCCAAAACATGCCGATGCGAACCGGAGCCCCGAGCCGGACCTTGCACGCGTTCAAGGCTCGTCCCCCGCGGCTTCAGTTCATTTCGTCCTGCGAAGATGTCCTGAATTTGACCGTGCTGCGGCGAAAGCTCGGTGTTGCACATGGAACGGCGCCAGGCACGAGCGTAGGACAGGCAACGCAAGTCCGCCCCGTGCGAGGGGAAATCCCGAGGCCCGGCGGGCAAATCTCTTGGAACAAAGGCTCTTCTCCCCCAGAATGGCGCACGATGGGCCGGTGATTCGCGCGTCCGGCAACACGAGAAGCGCCTCGCGGCGAGATCGCTCCGCGCGGCCAGCGACTCTCGAAGGGAGGCGTGCGGATGTCGGCTCTTGGCAGCGGGGCTCTCGCGCGTCCGCGGCGCAGTGAGGTCTCGGCGCTCGCAACTCTCGCTCTGGTCCGGATTGCTGCGGCCGGCGGCGCAACGCGCGCCGACATCGCGGGCGATCTCGCGCCTCTCGTGTCCCACAAGCTGCCGCCCGCCGAATGGCGGCGCCTGGCCGAACGAGAGATCGGCCACATCCTTGCCGCCGAGCTGGCGTCGGAAACACGCGGGCGGCTCGCCGCCGCCGACGCCGGCGCACTCCGCGCCGCCAGGTTTCTCGGCCATAAGGGTGGCGAGCCGCGGCCCTGGGCCGAGCTGCGCGACATCGCGCTCGTGGCCAAGGGGTTGGGTGTCGAGGGGGAGAGCTCCTCGCGCGTTAAGGTCCTATCGCGGCTCGAGGGGCTGCGGGCCCTCATTGTGCAAAAGGCCTACGGGCTGCCGCTGAGGAAGAACCAGCCGCCGGCAAAGCTGCGCGCACAGCTCGCGGTCGTGGCGCTCGAGCGCGCGTTCGGGAACAAGATCAAAGCGGGGTTCGGCAAGGGCTCGGCTCTTTCCTCCAAGGCCGGACGGCTGCTCGCGGGCCAGCTCTCGCAAATCCCGCGCGACTTCGGCACCGATGCGAAACTCATAGCCCATCTCGCGGCCGAGCATGTCGGCGCCAAGGAAACGGACCTCGACGCACTCCGGCTGGCGATCCTGCGCCAGCTCGGCGCCGCGCTGCTCGAGGAGAGTCGAGGCCCTGAGGCTCCCCGCCCGGCCGCCGTTCCACGAGTGCTACCGCCGGCCGCCAACGACATCGGGCCCGCGGCGCTCCAAAGGCCCAAGCCGCAGCGGCCGGACCTCGCCGAGTTCGCGCGCGCGGTCAAGGCTGCCGCGAGGGGAAGGGCCGAAGGCTGGCCGGGTCACCGCAAGGCCTATATCGCGCACGTTTGGCAGGCGATGCGCGGCCTCGAGCCGGACTGGGATCTGTCAGAGATCGAGTTCAAGTGCATGCTGGCGGAGGCGCATCGGGTGGGCCAGCTCGTGCTCGCGAACGCCGATCTCAAGGACAAGAAGAACATCAAGGAGCTCGAGAGCTCTGCCGTTCTCTACAAGAATACGGTGTGGCACTTCGTTCGCGTCGAGGAGTGACGTTGAGACGGCGGGCAGACCCCTTCAATTC
>DATETZ010000187.1:0-4872 GCA_035283385.1 Hyphomicrobiaceae bacterium | reverse complement strand
CCCGGGCCGATGTCGACCACATGGTCGGCGGAAAGGATCGCGTCCTCGTCGTGCTCGACGACGATCACGGTGTTGCCGAGGTCGCGCAGGTGCTTCAGCGTGACGAGGAGGCGGGCGTTGTCGCGCTGATGCAACCCGATCGACGGCTCGTCGAGAACGTAGAGCACGCCGGTCAGGCCCGAGCCGATTTGCGAGGCGAGCCGGATGCGCTGGCTCTCGCCCCCCGACAGCGTGCCCGACGGGCGTGACAGCGTCAGGTACTCGAGCCCGACGTCGTTCAGGAACTTGAGCCGCTCGCGGATCTCCTTCAGGATCCGCGTCGCGATCTCGGTTTGCTTTTTCGAGAACGTCGTCGGCAGCTCCTGGAACCAGGTGTTCGCGGCCTTGATCGAGAGGTCGCCGACCTCGCCAATGTGTTTTCCGCCGACTTTCACCGCGAGCGCTTGCGGCTTCAGGCGATAGCCGCCGCACGCCTCGCACGGGTGCGAGCCCTGATAGCGCGTGAGCTCCTCGCGCACCCAGTCCGAGTCCGTCTCGCGCCAGCGCCGCTCGATGTTTCCGATCACGCCCTCGAACGGCTTGGCGGTCTTGTAGCGGCGCAGCCCGTCCTCGTAGACGAACTCGATCTCCTCGTCGCCCGAGCCGTAGAGGATCGCGAGTTGCACGTGCTTGGGCAGCCGCTCCCAGGGCGTCGACATCGACACCTTGTAGTGCTTGGCGAGCGCGGCCAGCGTCTGCTCGTAGTAGGGGGAGGACGCGCCGGTGCGCGCCCACGGGTAGACGGCGCCGTCGGCGAGCGACAGCTCCGGCTGCGGCACGACGAGGTCGGGCTCGAAGCGGAGCTCCGTGCCGAGGCCGTCGCACTGGGGACAGGCGCCGGCCGGGGCGTTGAAGGAGAACAGCCGCGGCTCGATCTCGTCGATGGTGAAGCCGGAGACCGGGCAGGCGAAGCGGGCGGAGAAAATGATCCGCTCGTGCGTCTCGTTCTTGTTTTTGAGGATGTCCTTGTCGTCGCTCCCCCTCACCCTAGCCCTCTCCCCAGGGGGAGAGGGGACTGACGGAGTGTGTTGCGCACGGCTCCCTCTCCCCTCGTCCATGCGAAGCATGGCTCCGCAATGACGCGGGAGCGGGTCGGGGTGAGGGGGCTTGAGGGGCCGGTCGGCGAGCTCGGCGATGGCGATGCCGTCGGCGAGGCCGAGCGCGGTCTCGAAGCTGTCGGCGAGCCGCGTCGCGACGTCCTTGCGCACGACGAGACGGTCCACGACCACGTCGATGTCGTGCTTGTACTTCTTGTCGAGCTTGGGCGCGTCGGCGATCTCGTAAAACGCGCCGTTGATCTTGACGCGCTGGAAGCCCTTCTTCATGAGCTCGGCGAGCTCCTTCCTGTACTCGCCCTTGCGCCCGCGCACGATCGGCGCCAGCAGGTAGATGCGCGTGCCCTCGGGCAGCTCGAGCACCCGGTCGACCATCTGCGACACGGTCTGGCTCTCGATCGGCAGCCCGGTCGCCGGAGAGTAGGGGACGCCGACGCGAGCGAACAGCAGGCGCAGGTAGTCGTAGATCTCGGTGACTGTGCCCACCGTCGAGCGCGGGTTCTTCGAGGTCGACTTCTGCTCGATCGAGATCGCGGGCGAGAGGCCGTCGATGTGATCGACATCGGGCTTCTGCATCATCTCGAGGAATTGGCGCGCGTAGGCCGAGAGGCTCTCGACGTAGCGGCGCTGGCCCTCGGCGTAGATGGTGTCGAAGGCGAGCGAGCTTTTCCCCGAGCCCGAGAGCCCCGTGAACACGACGAGGGCGTCGCGCGGGATCTCGAGGTCGACGTTCTTCAGGTTGTGCTCGCGCGCGCCGCGCACGTGGATGGTCTTCGAGAGCGACGGGGCGGCGCGCGGCTTGGGGGACTTGGCCATGGCGCTTAGGTAGCGAAGAGGGGGCCGGGCGGCAATGCCGCATCACGGCGCGTCCTCGCGGCGTGGTGCACGGGCCAAGGCCCGCCTGCGCCACCGTGCTGCCCCAGTGTCATGGTGCGATGCTTGACGTCTCGTTTTCTGCTGTCGGCTGGGGGGATCGCGCATGCCGGTGAGCGGGTCGTCGTCCACCTGGAAGCTTATCTATGCGTTAGTCATCCTTGCGCTCTTGCTGCTGCTCTTCTGGCTGCTTTGGGTCCGATCGCCGCCGGTCTCAGTGCCGCCGGTCCCGGTGCCGCCCACTCCGGTCCCGCCATCCCCGGTTGTCTGCGCGCCCGACGCCAGCGAGCAGCTGCCGGTGGCGCTGCACTCCCAAGAAACGAGCATGTGGTGCTGGGCCGCCAGCGGCCAGATGGTGATGCATTATATCGGCTCCAATGTTCCCCAGTGCACGCAGGCCAACAATCGGTTCAGCCGGACCGACTGCCCCTGCACTCAATGCGGCGCCTCGCCGAGCCCGAGCCCGGCCTGCGTCACAGGCGGGTGGCCGGAATTCGACAAGTATGGCTTCACATTCGTGCGCACCGCCAGCACGCCTCTCACCTGGGATCAGATACGCCACGAGCTGTCACAAAAACCCGGGTGCGGGAAGACGCCCGTTGCCTTCGCTTGGCGATGGGTCGGCGACGGCGGCCATATGATGGTCATCACCGGATTTTCCACGGTCGGAGGCACCAACTACGTTCACATCAACGATCCGTGGGCGCCTTGTCTCGGCGATACCCGCATCATAACCTACGACGAGTACGTGAGCGCGAGCGACCACACGCATTGGGATGATTTTCACAAGATCCGGCGGCCGTAGCCGTGCAGCACCGCCGGCACTGACAGGGTGAGCGCCATGCGAAGCGTTAGGTCGATGCTCATATCCGCCTTGATGGTCTCGGCGCCACTCTGGCTGGCCGGGGCCGCGCCCGCGCAGCAAACCGAACGCCAAGCGGCGACACCGAAGATGAAATACGATTTTGCGCCGGTCCGCATACCGCCGGCGGCGGCCGAAAAGGCCCTCAAGACCTTTACTGCCCTTTTGAACAAGGACAATTTCAGGTCGCTAGGGTTCCGGGAGCTCGGAGAGGGCCAGCGCGCAACGCTCGGAACGCCGGTCGAGGAGTTCATGATCCGCCTCGATGAGCTGGCAAAATACACGGCCGGACAGGAGCCGTCGCAGCTGTTGCACAGGACCGAGCGCGTGACCGTGCCCGTGCTCGCCGGCCAGCAGCCGCAGTCGTCGCTCACCATGACCCGGAAAGGCGGCGACTGGGAGGCGAGCGGCTTCGGCGCCTCCAACTACTCCCGCCTGCTCAGCGAGACCCGGGAGCGGCTGGCCAAGCAGGAGGGCCGCAGCGGAGCCGAGTATTTCGAGGTCCGGGTTCCCGCCTTGAACGTGAGCTTTCTCGGCGCCGTCTCGGGCGGGCGGTTGGTCTTCACTCCGCTATTGAAGGATGCCCGGTTCGGCTTCGAGGCCGGCAAGCCGCTTGCGGCGGACCAGGCGCTGTTGAAGCTCGTGCCGGCGGCGAAGGAGCACAATCGCCAGCCAACCTAGCATGGCCGTCTATACCGGTCGCATCTGCCGCGCGCACGCCGAGATCCTGCCTCATCACGAGGACCGGATTCTTGCCTGTGCCTCTTGGCAGGCTTGCTGGCGCGAACTGCGGTGAGGCAGGGGGCGGGCGGCCCATCCCGGAGACCCATGCCGGAGACATGTCACCGATATCACGGTGCGACGGCGGATGCGCATGGTCATCGCATCATCGGCGCGCTAAGCTTATCCGGTACGGGGGTTTGCCCATTGCTGAACGGAGGATGAACCGGCTGCTCAAGCGCGGTTCAAGGTGGCTCTTGCAGAGATGCGCGCCATGCCCCTTCAATAGCCGAGCCCGAACAAGAGATGCGCACCCCGATTGTGAGTTTCGAGGAGGCCCACGCCATGACAGCAGACCAGTCCATGCCGCACCGCTCGGACCCCGGCACCTTGCAGCGCCTGATGCCCCACCTCAAGACGGCCGCGCTCGTGGTCACGATCCTCGGCGCGATCCCGACCGCCGTCACCGTTTACCACGCCTGGCAGTACAAGATCCCGTTCAGCCAGGTGTCGCACCGGCTCGCCCAGTACGACATCCTGGTCAAGAACATCGACTGCAAGATCGACTATAAGGCGCTGATCACGGCTCAGGGCATCAAGATCGACGCAGGGGCCTGCCCCGCGACCGGCGACATCTCGGTCAAGATCTCCGACCCTGGCGGCAAGGCGACCTACGAGTGGGTCGCCTACAATCAGCTCCAGAAGCCCGGCGAGGCACCCCCTGCCAGCCTGCTCGATCTGATCGTGGGCGTTGCGCGGGCCGACGCCGCGGGCCCGCCGGTTCTGCTCGCACAGGCGGCCATGGAGGTCGTCTGCCAAGCGCTCGTCAGCAAGAACGAGCTCGTGCGCATCGTGAAAGAGGGTGGCAAATGCTACCAGGAGACGATGTCGCCGGTGCGCGGCACGGTCGACAAGCGCGAAGAAGTGCCGTGCAGCACCGCCTGCCCCGCGGCGAAGTAGGCGACGCGGATCGGCTCTTGCCCCGGACCACCGAGCCGGTGGTTCGCCTTGCCGGCCGCAGCCGGGAAGCGTAGGCTGTGGCCTTTGCAGCGCTCGGAACGCCGTTTGGCGCCGTTCGGGGTCGCTCGAGGCTCGTGTGCGTTCCTTCGGCTCCCGGCCAAAGGGTCGTCTCCCTGTCGCGCTCGACCCGCCAATCCGGGCTCCGGCGCGGGCCGGCCGTCATGGCGGCGGCAAGGAAAGGAGACGTGCCATGGGCATCGCAATCACTCTGCAGGAGTATCTCGAGGAGCAGGGCGTCCCGTACGACGAGGTCGTGCACAATCGGACCGGCTGCTCGTCGCGCACCGCCGAGGCAAGCCACGT
>DATETZ010000186.1:0-10435 GCA_035283385.1 Hyphomicrobiaceae bacterium | reverse complement strand
GCATGGCGGCAAACGCCGAGGGCAGGTCGCGAGCGACACCGCAAGCTAATCCCGAATGAACCCCAACCGCCGCGTAGAGATCGGGGTAGGCTTCCCCCACGACGGCCGCCGCCGCCCCTCCCGCAGACAGTCCGGCGATATGGATGCGACGCGGATCGATCTTGTAGTCGGTCATGACCTGGCGTGTGATACCTGCGATTGATAAAGTCGTCGGCCGATTGGGTGCACCCGTGCAGTGTACGTCGTCAGGTCCTTTTGGACGTTTGGTGTCTGGATCTTAGAGAAGGTCTGGCTCATCTGGATTGAAGTTCAAGCGGCAGATTGCAGGTGTCGCTGGCGGCGGTGTTCGAGGGTTTGCCGTTTGATGAGGTCTCTCTTTTCCCGAATGCGCTGGCCGCGTCCGAAGTAGACGTGGGCTGGGGTGAGGTTGTCCAGGCTCTCGTGATACCGGCAGCCGTTATAGTGGGCGACGAACTGGCCGATGCGGGCCTCGAGTTCGCCGGGCAGATAGTAATTTTCGAGCAGGATGAGATTCTTCATCGATCGGTGCCAGCGCTCGATCTTGCCTTGCGTCATGGGATGGTAAGGCCTGCCGCGGGTGTGGGTCATGCCATTGTCCCGGAGCCAGTCGGCCAGCTCGCCGGAGACATAGGACGGTCCATTATCGCTGAGCAATCTTGGTCGGTGACGGACCTTCACACTGTCGATCCCGGCGGCTTCGAGCGCGATCTCCAAGGTGGCGGTGACATCGGTCGCGGCCATGGTGGGCGTCCCGCTCCCACGTCGCAACCGAGCCCCAGAGCGGACTTGGGGGCCATTCGTCCCCCGCCATTGCCGACCCGATGCGATCAGCGAGGCGCGAGCGCGCGCTCGAGATTGTGGGCCAGAGCCAGCCCCTTCATTTCGGCAAATCCGCGCGCGCCGGTGAAATCGGCCTCGTCCAGATTGGCGTCCGTCACGTCGGCGCCGGCGAGGTCGGCGCCCGAGAAATTCGCCTTCGATAGATCGGCCCCCCGCAAATCCGTGCCGCGCAAGTCGGCGCCAATGAAGCGCGCGAACACCAGCGTGGCGCCGACCAGGCTCGCGTCCTTGAGGGTGGCCTCGGAGAAATCGGCCCCGACCATGCTCGCACGCACCGCGAGCTGCACGTGGTTCTTGGCCTCACGCGCCCCGAACGTCGCGCCCGTGAGGTCCGCCCAGCGGAAATCCGTGCGGTCGAGCCATCCCGTCACATGCGCGCCCGCCATCCTCGTTCCGGCGAACCGCGGCGCCTCGCGCCGCGCCTGATAATTGTCGACCTCGAGGCTCGTGAAGACGGTCGGGCGCAGAAGCGTCGCGCCCTCGAGGTTTGCGCTCGAGAACTCGGCGCCGGTGATCGTTGCGCGGTCGAGACGGGCGCGTCTCAAGTCGCTCGCGGCGAGATGCGCGCCTGTGAGATCGGCCCCGAAGAGATCGGCGCCAGCGAGCCGCGCGCCCTTGAAGTCGAGGCCGGCGAGGTCGAGCTCGCTCAAGTCCTTGCCCGATAGATCGAGCGAAGGGCCGCGGGGCGTACTGAACAGAGCCTCGGTCACGTCCCGCGCGGTGAGGTCGGCGGCCCCGGCCGCCACTGCGAACACGCACGCGAGCGCCGCGCCGAAGCACATGGCCCCCTCGGCCCTGAAGCGCCGTCTCGGCATGAGCTCTCCCGCGTCAGGCGACGGCGGCGCCGTCCTTCAACAGCTTGTAGTTGATCGAATCGAGCAGCGCCTCGAAGCTCGCGTCGATGATGTTCGGCGACACTCCGACCGTAATCCAGCGATCGCCCGCGATCGTATCGTGCGTCTCGACGAGGACGCGCGTCACAGCTTCCGTGCCCCCGGTCAGGATGCGCACCTTGTAGTCGACGAGCTCGATGCTATCGATGTGCTTCTGGTAGCGGCCGAGGTCCTTGCGCAGCGCCTGGTCGAGGGCGTTGACGGGGCCGTTGCCTTCGGCCACCGACCACAGGACGTCGTTGTCGCCATCGACGCGGATCTTCACGTCGGCCTTGGAGACGGTGGTGAGCTCGCCCTTGGCGTTGTAGCGGCGCTGCACGACGACGTCGAAGCTCTCGACCGTAAAATAGCGCGGCACGTTGCCGAGATGGCGGCGCGCCAGGAGCTCGAAGGAGGCCTCCGCCGCTTCATAAGCGTAGCCCGCTCCCTCGCGCGCCTTCACCTCCTCGAGCAGTGCCCCGATGCGCGGATCGTCCTTCATCGCGGCGAGCCCCAGCCGCTCGAGCGCGGCGAGAACGTTGGACCGGCCCGCTTGTTTCGACACCAGGAGCCGTCTTTCGTTGCCCACCGCCTCGGGGCGCACGTGCTCGTAGGTCTCGGGCTCCTTGAGGATCGCGGAGGCATGGATCCCGGCCTTGGTCGCGAACGCGCTCTCGCCGACGTAGGGCGCGTGGCGGTTGGGCGCCTGGTTCACCACCTCGTCGATGACGCGGCTCGCGTGCGACAACCCCCGCAAGCGCTCCGCCGTCACCCTGGTCTCGAAGCGGTCTGCGAACTCGTTCTTGAGCAGCAGCGTCGGGATGATCGAGGTCATGTTGGCGTTGCCGCAGCGCTCGCCCAATCCGTTCAACGTGCCCTGAATCTGGCGGCAGCCCGCGCGCACCGCCTCGAGCGTGTTGGCGACCGCGTTCTCGGTATCGTTGTGGGTGTGAATGCCGAGACTCGACCCTGGCACGAACTCGACGACCTCGGCGACGATGCGCTCGACCTCGTGGGGGAGCGTGCCGCCGTTCGTATCGCAGAGCACGACCCAGCGCGCGCCCGCCTCGTAAGCGGCGCGCGCGACCTCGAGTGCGTAGCCGCGATTGCCCTTGAAGCCATCGAAGAAGTGCTCGCAATCGAGCATGGCTTCGCGGCCCGACGCGATCACCGCCTTGATGCCTTCGGCGATGCTCACGAGGTTCTCCTCGTTCGAGATTCCGAGCGCGACGCGCACGTGATAGTCCCACGCCTTGGCGACCAGGCAGATCGAGTCGGCCGCGGATTGCAGGAGCGCCTGCAGGCCCGGATCGTTCGCGATCGAGCGGCCCGGCCGCTTGGTCATGCCGAAGGCGGTGAAGCGGGCCTGCTTGAGCGGCGGCTTGGCGGCGAAGAACTCCGTGTCGGTGGCGTTGGCGCCCGGATAGCCGCCCTCGATGTAGTCGACGCCGAGGTCGTCGAGCACGGCCGCGATGCGCCGCTTGTCCTCGAGCGAAAAATCGACGCCCGTCGTCTGCGCGCCGTCGCGCAGCGTGGTATCGTACAGGAACAGTCTTTCCTTAGCCATTTGCGTCCTGTGTGCCGCCTGCGCGACGGCCTCCATATCGCTTTGTTCGTGCACGTGCCATGTGTGGCCTCACAACAATCCAAAGGTTCGCGCCGCCAAGTAGGCGGCGAGCGCAACGATGCCGATCTTCACGGCAACATAGAACAGCCAGTGCCGCGGAAACGGCAAGTCCGATCGCCAGTCGTTCATCGCCTTGCCTCCCGCGACGTTGGCGTGTGCGCGCTGCTGCCCCCTCTCCCCGGTCCATGCGAAGCATGGCGAGCATGGAGTGGGGAGAGGGATGGGGTGAGGGGCAGCCGCTTGCCGCAGCGCGAGTTTCTGCCCCTCACCCTAACCCTCTCCCCACTGAAGAAGTGGGGAGAGGGGACGATTGCTGCTCCGCTCTTCATCTTGCGACCTCCCATGTGGTCGTGAACTCGCCGGTCTTGGGGTCCTTCGCGTCCTTGAGCGCGATGCCCATGGCCGCGAGCTCGTTGCGGATGCGATCGGCCTCTTTGAAGTTCTTCGCCTTGCGTGCCATATGGCGAGCCGTGAGCAGCGAGCTGATCCTTGTTTCATCAATTTGCTTCGTCGCCGGCTTCCACGCCCTCCACGCCTGTGGAGCAAATTGCAATAGGCCCATTAGCCGGGCCGAAGCCTTGAGGCATGCCGCCGCGCCCTTCTCGCCTTTGGCAGCTTCGGAGCGCAGCTCGTGCAATGCCGCCATCGCCTGGGGCGTGTTGAGATCGTCCTCAAGCGCCTCGAGCACGTCGGCACAGAGCGGACTTTCGGTTGAGACATCCTTCGTGAGCTCGTACCAATGATCGAGGGTTCGGCGAGCCTCGGCCAAGCCTTTTTCGGTCCAGTTCATAGGCTGGCGGTATTGGGTTGAGAGCATAGCGAGTCGAACAGCCTCGCCGGGCCAATCCTTCAATAGCTCATGGATCGTGATGAAGTTGCCGAGGGATTTGCTCATCTTCTCGCCCTCGACCTGCAGGAAGCCGTTGTGCATCCACACGCGCGCCATCAGGGCAGTGCCGTGCGCCGAGCGCGACTGGGCGATCTCGTTCTCGTGATGGGGAAAGACGAGGTCGATGCCGCCGCCGTGGATGTCGAACACGTCGCCCAAGAGCGCGCCCGACATGGCCGAGCACTCGATGTGCCAGCCGGGCCGCCCCGGCGCAGTGATGCCGCACGGGGCTGGCCATGCCGGCTCGCCGGGTTTAGACGGCTTCCACAGCACGAAATCCATCGGCCCCTTCTTGTAGGGAGCGACCTCGACTCGCGCGCCGGCCTCCATCTCCTCCAGCGACCGGTTGGCCAGCCGTCCGTAGTCGGGCATCGACGGCACGTCGAAAAGCACATGGTCCTCTGCCACGTAGGCGTGGCCCTTGGCGACCAGCGTCTCGATGAGCCGCTTCATCCCCTCGATGTGCTCGGTCGCGCGCGGCTCGTGCGTGGGCGCAAGCACGCCCAAGGCCGCGATATCGTCGTGGAACTGTTTCTCGGTTGTTGTGGTGACGCGGCGGATGGCCTCGTTGAGCGGAAGTGCCGGATACTCCTCCGCCGCCCGCGCGTTGATCTTGTCGTCGACGTCGGTGATGTTGCGCACGTAGGTGACGTGCTCGGCCCCATAAATATGCCGGAGCAGCCGGAACAGCACGTCGAACACGATCACCGGCCGCGCATTACCGATATGGGCGAAGTCGTAGACCGTCGGCCCGCACACGTACATGCGCACGTTTTTCGCATCGAGCGGCTGGAACGGCTCCTTGCGGCGCGTCAGCGTGTTGTAGAGCGTGAGCGGCAACGGTCCCCTCCTCTCCTCCGGTCCGATGACAGGGCTTGCGCCACGCGCACTCCGCATTCGGTCCGCCGGCTGACGGGGCGTTTCTCTGTCTTGTCTCGAGGCAAAGAAGCGGGCCGCGCGCCAGCCTGGTTTGACTAGCTGGTGATAATAGCGCCGCACCGAACTGCGGCGCGCCCTTTGTGCACGGCTCTTCGCATGGCGCCGTTATGCGGGGTCGGGCAACAAGCGTCAAGCGATTGCGTCGCTGCACCAGGTGCCGAACGGGAGCGTTAGCCTCTTGGACCGCCTCGGCATTTTACCGCCTCGCCTGCCGGAGGACGGCAGCAGAACGGGCGATCGCCGACGGCCGGCCCTACGCAGCCCGAGGCACCCCAGCGTTGTCGCACGGCCCGGCAAACGCGGCGGCGACGGCGGGCAGGGCCTCGACCGAGGGACTAGCTTTGCTCACGACTTGCGGCATAAGCGTTGCCCACAAGAGAAGCGCGCCACGGGCGGCTGCCGCATTTGCTCCGCATTGACCCCCTAATCCGAGGCTCGCATACTAACAAAGGCTTGAGCCGCCGAGGAAATGCGGCGCGCGGCCTTTCGCGGGCACAATGACCAGAGCCGAGACGAGCACGATGCGGCGCACGCTGCCGGCCAGCGGCCGGCGGCGCCTCGCCGTGCTCGCCGCCGCCACGCTCGTCGCGGCCTCGGCTCCGGTCAAGGCGCAAGGGTGGTGGCCATGGAGCACGCCCAAGGAACGGCCGGTGCCCCGCGAGCCCATCTACGGCCCGCCGGCCGAGAACGCCCCGCCACCCGTCATTCAGCAGGGTGTCGAACCCGGCGCCACCTGGGCGCCCAAGAGCTCGATCTGCCTGCAGCTCGAGCAGCGCCTCGTGCAGGAAAGTCAGCGCGGCAACCAGTCGCGCGATCTCGTTCCAATGGTCGAGAGCGAGGTCCGCCAGGTCGAACAGGCGTTGCGCTCCGCGCAAGCGCAGCTCGAGCGCATGGACTGCTACGACTACTTCCTGTTCTCGAAGACGCTCCGGCGCACGCGCCGCTGCATCGACCTCGCCAACCAGGAGGAAAGCAGCCGGCGCCGGCTCGCCGATCTCGACGGTCAGCGCCAGCAGCTCATGGCATCGGCGGGCCGCTCCTATCAGGACGACATCATCCGCGAGCTGGCGCGCAACAACTGCGGGGGAACCTACGCGGAGCAGGCGCGCCGGCGCGACTACACGAACCCGTTCGCCTCGCTATGGGAGGAGGAGGACAGCGGCGGCAATGGGGGCATGGGCACTTACAGCAATCTCCCGTTCGCGACCTACCGGACAGTGTGCGTGCGGCTCTGTGACGGCTACTACTTCCCGATCAGCTTCTCGACGCTGCCCAATCACTTCGAGCGCGACGCCGAACGGTGCCAAACGAAGTGCGCGGCCCCCGCGGGCCTCTACTATTATCAGAACCCGGGCGGCGCCGTGGAGCAGATGGTGGCGGTCGGATCCAACGAGCCCTACATGCAGCTCAAGTCGGCATTCCGGTATCGCAAGGAGTACGTGCAGGGCTGCTCGTGCAAGGCCACCGAGTACATACCCGAGGCGGGCGCGCCCCAGCAGCAAGGCTCGGCCGGCGACGATAGCGGCATGCACGCCGAAGCTCCGGCCGGCGACCTCCCCTGGCGCCCGCGCTGATGCGGCGCGACGCACTCCCTTTCCTGATCGTCGTCTTGGCAGAGCCAAGCTTCGCGTCGACGACGATGGCGAGAGGGAAAATTTTCAACCCTTGCGGCCGAGCAGACGCGCCTCCGCGCGGGCGCGGCCGATCAGGGGCAACAGCGCCTTGAGCTCGGGGCCCGCCTCGCGCCCCGTGAGCGCAAGGCGGAGCGGATGGAACAGCGCGCGCCCCTTGGCCCCGGTTGCCTTCGTCACCGCCGCCGTCCACAGGCCCCAGGTCGCCTGATCCCATGGCTCGGGCGGCAATAGCGCGGCGGCCCCATCGGTGAGGCTCTTGTTCTCGATCACGGGATCGACATCACCCGAGACGGTGCGCCACCAGCCGGCGGCATCGGCGAGCACCTGGATGTTGCCGCGCACCGCCTCCCAGAATGCCGCGCCCCCGCCCACGCCCAGCGCCGTAAGACCGGCCGCCACCTCACCGAAGGGCAACTTGTGCAAGAGCTTGGCGTTGAGCGCCTTCAAGTCCTCGAGGTCGAACCGGCCGGGGGCCGTCGAGATCTTGGCGAGGTCGAACAGCGCCACGAGCTCCTCGAGGCGCGCGTGCGGCTCGATCGCGTCCGAGGTGCCGACCAGCGCGGCATGGCTCACGACCGCCATCGGCTCGAGGCCCGCGGCGCGAAAGCTCTCGACCGACAGCGCACTCAAGCGCTTCGACAGCGCCTGCCCATCGGCGCCGACGAGCAGGCTGTGGTGGGCAAAGGCCGGCGGCTCGGCACCGAGCGCCTCGAAAAGCCCGATCTGCACCCCCGTGTTGGTGACGTGGTCCTCACCCCGGATGACATGGCTGATCGCGAAATCGATGTCGTCGACGACGCTCGTGAACGTGTAGAGGGGCGTGCCGTCGGCACGGATCACAACGGGGTCCGACAGCGACCCCACATCGACCGTCTGATCGCCGCGGATCAAATCGTTCCACGAGACGATGGTCGGCAAGGGCTCGAGGCCGCCTCTGGGCCCGGTGTTGGCGAGCTGGAAGCGCCAGTGCGGGCGCCGCCCTTCCGCCCCGAGCCGGACCCGCTCCTCGTCGCTGAGCTTCAAGGCCGCGCGGTCGTAGATCGGCGGGCGCCCCGAAGCGAGCTGGCGCTTGCGCTTCCTCGCGAGCTCGTCCTCGGTCTCGTAGCAGGGATAGAGCCGGCCCTTGCCCTTGAGCGTCTCTGCGGCCTCGACATAGCGGGCAACTCGCGCCGACTGGCGCTCCTCGCGGTCCCACGTCAAGCCGAGCCAGGCGAGATCCTCGCGGATCGCCTCCGCGAACGCCTCCGTCGAGCGCTCCCGATCGGTGTCGTCGAGGCGCAGGATGACGGCGCCGCCGCTTTTGGCCGCGAAGAGATAATTCAGCACCGCGGTGCGCACGTTGCCGATGTGAAGCCGGCCCGTGGGGCTCGGCGCGAAGCGGACGGTGATGGTCATCTAGCCCGACTTTCTCACAGGCTCGCGGAGTGTCCTCGCTCCACGGCGGCCACCTGGACAGATGAGGAACGCTAAAATTCGATCGAACCGGGTCACGGATTCTTAGTGCGAAACGGCTAAGATTTGAGCTTCTTGCAGGTGAGGACCATGGTAATCGAAATAGTAAAGTGTGACTCGTCGTACTACTGGAACCTCGAGATCGACGGCAGGATCATCAGCAAGGGTCTGAGCCACAGCGAGGCCCAGCTTCTCGCCGCGGATTGGCACGGCGAGAAGCCGTGGATCGCGTCCTGGCGCTTTTTCCCCCGGGCCCGATAGTTAAGACCAGCTTAAATCTCATCTGGGCGCGCCCCCCCAAGCCGCCAAGCGACCTTGGCCGCTCGGGCGCAAAGCCCGCGGCCCCGCGCAACCTCCAATCGCCCCTGCCCACATCATGATTAATGCTTCCCGCCTTTCGTCCGCGGCGCGAGGCTCGGCGGCGCGGCGCCAAGATTTGGAGCCGGCGGCCGCGCCACATCCTCCCGGAACCTGTTGGTGATCGGGTAGCGGCGGTCGCGGCCGAAGTTCCTGGCCGAGATCTTGACGCCGGGCGCGGCTTGGCGGCGCTTGTACTCGGCGAGATAGAGGAGCCGCTCGACCTTTGTCACCGTTTCCGGCGCGTGCCCGCGAGCGATGACCTCCGCGACCGGCATTTCCTTTTCGACAAGACACGCAAGGATGTCGTCGAGCACCTTGTAGGGCGGCAGGCTGTCCTCGTCCTTCTGGTTCGCCCTCAATTCCGCGGTTGGCGCCTTCGTGAGGATGTTAGGCGGAATGACGACGCCCGCGGGTCCGAGGCCGCCCTTGGGCACATGGGCGTTGCGCCAGCGCGCGAGCCGGTAGACCTCCATCTTGTAAAGGTCCTTGACCGGATTGAAGCCGCCGTTCATGTCGCCATAGAGCGTGCAGTAGCCGACCGACACCTCGCTCTTGTTGCCGGTCGTCAGCACCATGCCGCCGAACTTGTTCGAGATCGCCATGAGCACGACGCCGCGCGCGCGAGCCTGGATGTTCTCTTCCGTCGTGTCCGCCGCGCGCCCCGCGAACAGCTTGGCGAGCACCTGCCCGAAGCCTTCGACGGGCGCTGCAATCGGCACGCTGTCCAGGCGCATGCCAAGCGCGCGCGCGCACTCCGTCGCGTCGCTGATGCTCGCGTTCGACGTGTAGCGGTAGGGCATCATGACGGCGTGCGTGCGGGACGGCCCCAGCGCATCGACGGCGAGCGCGGCGACGAGCGCGGAATCGATGCCGCCCGAAAGGCCCAGCACGACGGAAGGGAAGCGGTTCTTCTCGACGTAGTCGCGAAGCCCCAGCATGCACGCATGATAGGCGGCGGCGTCGCCCGCCTCGATCGCGGCGAGGGGCCCGGTCGCGCACCGCCAGCCGCCGTCGCCCCGGCTCCACTCGGTGACCGCGACCGCCTCCTCCCAAGCCGGAAGCTGGACGGCGAGGCTGCGGTCGCGATTGAGCACGAAAGAGGCGCCGTCGAAAACGAGCTCGTCCTGGCCGCCGACCTCGTTCAAATACAGGAGCGGGAGGCCGGTCTCGGTGACGCGCGCGACCGCGACGTTCATGCGCGCCTCGGGCTTCGGCCAGTCGAAGGGCGAGCCGTTGGGCACGATCAGGATCTCGGCGCCGCATTCGGCGAGGCACTCCGCCACCTCGTCCCCCCAGACGTCCTCGCAAATGGGAACGCCGAGACGAACGCCGCGCACATTGACCGGCCCCGGCATTGGCCCGGGCTCGAACACGCGCTTTTCGTCGAACACACCGTAGTTCGGCAGATCGACCTTGTAGCGAACGGCCTCGACCGCGCCGCCATCGAGAAGCGCTACCGCGTTGTAGACCTTCCCGCCCTCGGGCCAGATGGTGCCGGTGAGCACCGCCGGACCAGGGCCCAATTGCGCCGCAAGACGCTCGACGCGCGCCCGCGCCGCCGCCTGGAACGCGGGCTTGAGCACCAAATCCTCCGGCGGATAGCCGGTGATGAAGAGCTCCGGGAACACGACGAGATCGGCGCCCAAGGCCGCCGCGCGGTCGCGGGCGGCGATCAGCTTGGCGGCATTCCCGTCGAGATCGCCGACGGTCGGGTTGAGCTGGGCCAGCGCGATTTTGAGACGGGAGGGCATGGGATCGGTCATGGCAGGGAATGTATGGGCGCCGGCTAAGCGGGTCTACA
>DATETZ010000185.1:0-27429 GCA_035283385.1 Hyphomicrobiaceae bacterium | reverse complement strand
ATGATTCTAGTGTCCCTTATGAACCCGAAGTTCGCAAACGCGATTGCCGCACGGTGTGTGCGAACTTCGGGTTCGGGACACTAGCGCAGTTTGCGGCCAAATGGACACCGCCCGAAGCGCCGCCCTCAGCTTTGGGTCAGGCCTTGGGCTCCCTGAGCCGGGAAACGGCATAGGCAGTAAAGACGGCCAAGAGGGCCGCGGCGAGCCCGAACCAGGTGATCGCATACTCGAGGTGGCGGTTCGGGAGGTCGATCAGGGTGACGCCGCCCCTCGGCCAGCCGCCAGGGACCTCTCGCGCCTCGGCCTCGAGGAAGAACGGCGCGTGGGGCCGGCCGGCATCGCCGAACGCGGAGGCGAGCATCCCGGACAGATCGCGCCAGAACCAGAGATTGCGCGCGGTGTCGTTGTCGGGGGTGAAAAAGCCCTTTGAGCCGGGCCTGCGTGCGAGCCCTGTGATCTCGACCTCGCCCGCGAGCCGGCCGGCCTTGCGGCTCTCGGGGTCCTTCTTGGCCTCGGGGACGTAGCCGCGATTGACGAGCAGGACGGCGCCGCCCGGGGCCACCTCGAGCGGGGTGTAGACGTGATAGCCGGGACCGAGCTCGGGATCGGGCGCGTAGACGAAGCGCTCCTTGTCGTGGAAGTAACGGCCCCGCGCCGTGACGCGCAGGTACTCGACGTCGCCGGTGCGCGACCATTCCTCGAGCGCGGCCGCGAGCGTCACGGGCTCGGCCTTCGTGCGCGCGGCGAGGCGCGCGATCAGGCCCTCTTTCCATGCCTTGCGCTCGACCTGCCAGACCCCGAGCCCGGCGAGCGCCGCGAGCCCGGCGAGCGTCATGGCCGCCGGCCAGAGGAGGCGAGCCTCGCGCAGTCGCACAATCATCGGGCCTCAATCCTTGGCGAGGCGCGCTTCCTCCGCCTTGTGCTTGAACTGCAAGGCAATGAGCGCCGCCTTGAGGAACCTGAGCAATCCCAACGCCAAGAGCGGCGTCGCAAGCCCCCACAGAACGACGTGCACCCAAACGGCGGGCTGGTATGCGAACTCGACATAGAGCGCGAGCCCGAGCACCAGAACGCCGAGAATGAAGATTGCGAACACCGCCGGCCCGTCACCGGTGTCGATGAACGTGTAGCTGAGCCCGCAGCTCTCGCAGCGCTCCCTGAGCTCGAGGACGTTCTTGAACAGCCGCCCTTGTCCGCAGCGCGGACAGCGCGACCTGAGGCCGACCTCGAAGACTGACCGGGCATGCGGCGTTGCCGTCACGAGAGCTCTCCTTCCCACGACGAAAGACGGCTCGAGCGACTCCGCCGCCGACGCGAGAGCTTGCCGCAGGCGGGTCGTTCTCCGGCTCGAAGCCTCGCGCGATGCTGAACAACTGGGCGGCCGATGGCCGCCCGTCACTTCCCCCGGTCAGTGGCCCGCGGCCGCCGGGGCCCCGGCACCCCAGACGTAGATGCTGGCAAACAGGAACAGCCACACCACGTCGACGAAGTGCCAATACCAGGCCGCCGCCTCGAATCCGAAGTGCTGCTTCGGCGTGAAGTGGCCGGCCATCGCGCGCAACAGGCAAACCAGGAGGAAAATGGTGCCGATGATGACGTGCGCGCCGTGGAAGCCGGTCGCCATGAAAAAGGTCGAGCCGTAGGTATGGCCGGCGTAGCTGAACCCCGCGTGCTGATACTCGTAGGCCTGGAGCGCCGTGAACAGCATGCCGAGCAGGACCGTGAGCACGAGCCCGATGATCAGGCCGCGCCGATTGTTCTTCAGCAGCTCGTGGTGCGCCCAGGTGACCGTGCAGCCGGACGACAACAGGATCAGCGTATTGAGAAGGGGCACGCTCCACGGATCGAACGTGTGCTTGAAGTAGCCCGGTATAGGCGCCCCGGTCGAAGGCAGCGCGGCATCGGTGGCATCGACCGGCACCGGCGGCCATTGCCCGCCGAACAGCTGATTGCGCTGGACCATGCCGACCACTTCTTTGGTATTCTCGAGCGTGTGCACGTCGCCCGGAAACAGCGAGGCGTCGAAGTAGGCCCAGAACCAGGCCAGGAAGAACATGACCTCGGAGGCAATGAACAGGAGCATCCCATAGCGCAGGTGGAGCTGCACAATGGGCGTATGATCGCCGCCGTGCGCCTCGCGGATCACGTCTCGCCACCACAGGAAGGCGGTGGCGATCATGCCGGCGGCGCCGGCGGCGAACACCCAGGGCCCCTGGACGCCGAACAGGCCGGCCGCGCCGTCGCCCATCGAGCGCATCCAGATGATCAGGCCGAAAGCCATCAGCGCCGCCGAGACCGCCGCCGTTGCCGGCCACGGGCTTGGATTGACGAGGTGATAGTCGTGGTGCTTGGCGTGCGCTTGAGCCATCGTTGTCTCCGTCGTCCCCGTTTGTCGTGCCTCGGTCTCGGCCGTTCGTTCCGCCCCGCCTCCTCAGAAGCGATGGGATCGCAGCGTCTCCGTCTCGTCATCGAGCCGGGCGGATCCGCCCGGATTGCTCGAATGTTGCGTCGTCAACTTCCTTGCCGGAGCTTTCGCCCGGCTTCGTTTCCGGCCGGGCTTTGCGGCTCGCCCGAAGAATAGAATGTGTAGGACAGCGTAATCTCGCGCACGCCGGCCCCATCCCTGTCGTCGACAATCGCCGGATCGACGAAGAACGAAACCGGCAACTCGGCGGTCGCGCCGGGCTCGAGCCGCTGCTCCTTGAAGCAGAAGCATTCGATCTTGGCGAAGTAGAGCCCGGCAATGTCCGGGGACACGTTGAACGTCGCCGTGCCTTTGACCGGCTCATCGGAGGTGTTGGTCGCCCGATAAAAAGCGAGCACGTTCTCGCCGACCTTGACGTCGAGCCTCTGCTGGACCGGCTCGAAGCGCCATGGCAGGCCGGAACCGACGTTGGCGTCGAAGCGCACAGTGATCACGCGGTCGAGCACACGCTCGGATGGCGTCACGGCTTTCTGCGTCGTGCCGCCGAAGCCGGTCGCCTGGCAATAGAGCCGGTAAAGCGGAACGGCCGCGTAGGAGAGGGCCCCCATCGCGGCGATGGCGGCGGCACACGCAATGGCCACGGTCCGGTCACGGCGTCTTGCCGCCGCACCCACCTCCCGCCTCATGTCCGCCTCTTGCCTCACGCGCCAACCTTCTGCTCCGGCCTAGAGCGGCCGGTTCCACACATTGCCGCCGAGCCGCACGATCGTCGCGGCGTAGAACAGCAGGACCATAAACCCCAGCACGAGCGCGATGGCGATCGAACGCGTGCGTTGACGGCGCGCGCGGCTCCTTTCGTCATCGACTTCGCCCGCCATCACCAACTCCGCCATTGCCGTTCCCTCCTCGTGCCGAGCCCGCTCAGGCCGCGAATCGGATCAAGACGTGCTCCGCCAGGAGGACTGCAAACAACAGGAACAGGTAAAGGATCGAGAATCCGAACAGCTGCCGCGCCGCTTGATCGGCGGCGCGCCCCTCGCGGATGTGCCACACCTTGACGGCGAGACCGAGGAAGATCGCGCCGAGCGCGACCGAGGCGGCCGCGTAAGCCGCGCCGCCGAGCCCGATCATGGCCGGCGTCACGGCAATGGGTGCGAGTAGCGCCGAATAGAGGAGAATCTGCCGGCGCGTCTCGCGCCCGCCCTTGACCACGGGCAGCATGGGCACGCCGGCGCGCTCGTAGTCGCGGGTGCGGTAGAGCGCGAGCGCCCAGAAGTGCGGCGGCGTCCACATGAAAATGATGAGAAAGAGCACCAGGCTCTCGAGCGAGACGGACCCTGTCACCGCGGCCCAGCCGATCATCGGCGGAAAGGCGCCCGCGGCCCCGCCGATCACGATGTTCTGGGGCGTCTTGCGCTTGAGCCACATCGTATAGACGACGATGTAGAAGGCGATGGTGAAGGCGAGCAGCGCGCCCGCGACCCAGTTCACGAGCACGCCGAGCGTCACAACCGATCCCGCCGCGAGCACGATCCCGAAGCTCAAGGCCTCGTCCCGGGTGACGCGGCCGCGCGGGATGGGCCGTGCCGCCGTGCGCGCCATGCGCGCATCGATGTCGGCGTCGTACCACATGTTGAGGGCGCCCGCAGCGCCGGCGCCAACCGCGATCGCGATGAGCGCGATGGCGGCCAGCACGGGGTGCAGCTCGCCCGGTGCCGCAACCATGCCGACGAGCGCCGTGAACACGACGAGCGACATGACGCGCGGCTTCATCAGCTCGACAAAATCGCCGACCGACGGCTCTGAAGCCGCGGCCGTTTGACCGATCTCGCTCTGGATGCCAACTCCCGGCATCTCGCGCTTTCCTCCGACCGCGGCTCGAACCGCTTGTTGTTTGCGGGTCGCCCCGCTTTTTCCCCGGTGTGTCAGTCGCGGCGGGCCGATCGACTTGTCCGGCCCGCCGCCAAGTCACGCCAACCGACGCCGAGGCTCAGTGATGCGACGTCGACGCGATGCGCGGCAGCTTCTCGTAGGAATGGAAGGGTGGCGGCGAGGGAAGCAGCCACTCGAGCGTCGTCGCGCCCGCTCCCCACGGATTGTTGCCGGCCTTCTGCTTGCGGGCGAAGGCCGCTATCACGCTGACGAAGAACACCACTGTGCCGAGCGCCGAGATGTACGAGCCCACGGAAGAGATCTCGTTCCAGAACGCGAAGGCGTCCGGATAGTCGGCATAGCGGCGCGGCATGCCGGCGAGCCCCAGGAAATGCTGCGGGAAGAACAGCACGTTGACGCCGACGAAGGTCAGCCAGAAGTGCAACTTGCCCAAGAACTCCGAGTACATGTAGCCGGTCATCTTCGGGAACCAGTAGTACCAGCCGGCGAAGATCGTGAACAGAGCGCCGATCGACATCGTGTAGTGGAAGTGCGCGACGACGTAGTAGGTGTCGTGCAGGTAGCGGTCGACACCCGCGTTGGACAGCATGACGCCGGTCACGCCGCCGACCGTGAACAGGAAGATGAAGCCCAGTGCCCACAGCATCGGCACGCGGAACGAGAGCGAGCCGCCCCACATGGTCGCAATCCAGGAGAAGATCTTGATCCCGGTCGGCACCGCGATCACCATGGTCGCGAATATGAAGTAAGCCTGCGTGTTCACGTTGATGCCGGCCGCATACATGTGGTGCGCCCAGACCACGAAGCCGATGAGCCCGATGGCGACCATGGCGTAGGCCATGCCCAGATAGCCGAAGATGGGCTTCTTCGAGAACGTCGCCACGATATGGCTGACGATGCCGAACCCGGGCACGATCAGGATGTAGACCTCGGGGTGGCCGAAGAACCAGAACAGGTGCTGGTAGAGCAGCGGATCGCCGCCGCCGGCGGGCGAAAAGAAGGTCGTGCCGAAGTTGCGGTCGGTGAGCAGCATGGTGATGGCGCCGGCGAGCACCGGCAGCGACAACAGCAGGAGGAACGCTGTCACGAGCACGGCCCACACGAAGAGCGGCATCTTGTGCAGCGTCATGCCGGGCGCGCGCATGTTGAAGATCGTGGTGATGAAGTTGATGGCGCCGAGGATCGAGGCTGCACCCGCGACGTGGAGCGACAGGATCGCGAAATCCATGGCCGGACCGGGGTGGCCAGTGGTCGATAGCGGCGCATAGACCGTCCAGCCCGCCCCGACGCCGTTCATGCCCGTCGGACCCTCGACGAACATCGACGTGACGAGCAGCGTGAGCGAAACCGGCAGCAGCCAGAAGGAGACATTGTTCATGCGCGGGAAGGCCATGTCCGGCGCGCCGATCATCAGCGGCACCATCCAGTTGCCGAACCCGCCCATGGTGGCCGGCATGATCATGAAGAACACCATGATCAGGCCGTGGCCCGTGACGAACACGTTGAAGGCGTGCGGGTTCGAGAAATACTGAAGGCCCGGCTCCTGCAATTCGAGGCGCATGCCGATAGACAGCAGGCCGCCGACAATCCCGCCCACGATGGCGAAGGTCAGGTACATGGTGCCGATGTCTTTGTGGTTGGTCGAGAACAGCCAGCGCCCAATGCCGTAGGGCGCGTGGTCGTGGTCTGCGTGTGCGGTGCTAGCCATTGTCTTTCAGACCTTCAGCCTTGGGTGTTTCCATCCGATGTGGGGCAGGGTGAGCTTTGGCTGCCCCACCCGCGCTCAATCAATTTGCCGTCGAGCTCTCGAGCTGCACGACGTTTGTGACGCCGGCCTGCTCGAGAGCGACCTTGTCGAGGATCTCCTTGGCCTTCTTCTTGTCCTTGGCCTTCATAGCCGCCGCCCAGTCGTCGAAGACGGTCTCGGAAACGACGCGCACGGCGATCGGCATGTAGGCATGGTTTATGCCGCACAGCTCCGAGCATTGGCCGTAGTAGATTCCTTCTTGTTCCGCCTTGAACCAGGTGGCGGTGACGCGACCTGGAACAGCGTCGGTCTTCGATCCGAACGAAGGAATGGTCCATGCGTGAATCACGTCGTTGGAGGTAACGAGAACGTGCACGACCTTATCGACCGGCACCGCGATCTCGTTGTCGACGGCCAACAGCCGCGGCGTCGCGATGCCTTTCTTGATTCGCGCGTTCACCTCCTCGTCAGAGAGCACACTGGACGTAACAAGGAAGTTGCCGTGATCGGGGTACTGGTGCTCCCAGAACCAGGCGTTGCCGATCGCTTTGATGGTGAGATCGGGCTTGGGATAGCTGTACTGGAGCATCAGGAGCTTGAAGGAGGGGATCGCGATCGCCACCAGGATGAAGATCGGAATGACGGTCCACGCGACCTCGAGGAACGTATTGTGCGTCGTTGCGGTCGGCGTCGGGTTTCGCTTCTCGCTGAAGCGCACCATCACCAGGAGCATGAGCAGTAGAACGAATACCGCGATCGCGATGATGATCAGATTGGTGAAGTCGTAGAACTGGTGGATTTCCCGCGCCACCGGAGTTGCCGCGAGCTGCAGGCCTATCTGACCTGGAAGCGGCTGCCCGAGGCCATTCGCAGCTCCCGCGGGCTCGAGCGAAACCAAGAGCGTGGCCAACCCCGAAAAGGCCGCGCACGGCACCGACTTGAGGATCCGTTTCAACATCCGTCAGCTCCCCGGTTGTCTCCGGCCCTTGACGCCGGAGTTCCTCCTCAATTGCGTCCGTTCCCGGGATCGGCCGGAAGCGGCCGTCCCGCTCGAGAGATCCCCCCTGAGCCCTGGATTCGAATGTACTGATGAACCCTATGCGCCGAATTCTTAGGCAGCCTCGCCCCATCTACTCAGAGCACAATCGTCCTTTGGGCCTCAAGTCAAGTTTTATGCGGCAAATCTTCGCGTCGACACATTGAACCTTGGTCATGCTCGCTAGTGTCCCTAATCCGAAGTTCGCACACACCATGCTGCAAGCGCGTTTGCAAACTTCGGATTCAAAGGGACACTAGAAATCAATGAGTTGCTAGTGTGGCTTTGGTTCAGAAGTTCCCTCACGATCCAGCTGCGAGTGGTGGGGAAGTTCTGAACCGCCACACTAGACGCCGCCGCGAACGAGCCTGTTTCTCACATGCCGCCTTACGGCGCCCATGGTCAGCAGGGCGGCTAGACCATGATCGCGTCAGATCGAGTGGGTCTGACGCGATCATGGTCTAGACTCATGACTCAGAGCGTGATCCACGTCTCGGATGAGCGCATCCGAGGCGATCACGCTCTAGGGTCCCATTTTGGCCTCTTTCGTCGCCGAGACGACGGGACGGCCGGCGCGATCGAGAGGGCCCTTGGGCACGTCCGACAAGGATTTAGAGTGTGCCGCGACTTCACATGAAACGCTTCTGCTCGATAGGCTCCAAGCGTTCGGCCCCGGCCGGCCGGCACGACCGATGGGCGTTCCGTGCCGCGCTGTCGCTCCTGTCACTCATCGGCGCGCAATCGTGCCCTCTCCTCCTTGACCAAGCGCGAGCCGCTGAAGGCGAGGCGCCCACCCCTTCCGAAGCCATGCTCAAACCCGAGCCCGGCGACGGCACCGTCAAGGGGCAGCACGGCGATTGGCAGATCGTCTGCAAGCCTCCGCCGCCCGGCGCCAAGAACGAAGTCTGCGCGCTGGTCCAAAGTGTGAGCGCCGAGGACCGCAACAACATCGGCCTCACGGTCTATTTCCAGAAGTTCTCGACCGGAACGAAGGTGCTGCGGATTTTCGCGCCGCTCGGTGTGCTGCTGCCGCCCGGCATCGGCCTCAAGATCGACGAGGTCGACGTCGGTCACGCTCCGTTCCTGCGCTGCCATACTTTCGCGTGCTACGCGCAGGTCACCGTCGAGGACAAGCTTATCGAGCAGCTCAAGACCGGCAAGACGGCCATATTCATCATCTTCCAAACGGAAGAGGCCGGCATCGGCATCCCGATCTCGCTCTCGGGTTTCGGCGACGCGCTCGCCGCGCTCAATTGAGGGTCATTGAGGGTCGCAGCCATACCGCGAGCTCGCTTGCGGTGCCGCGCATCCGAAGCCTCTCTCAGGCTGCGCGACGCTCGCGCCCGCCGCGGCCGCTTTGCTGCCCGCCCGTGCCCTCGGCCTCGGGGAGGCTGATGTAATCGCGTGAGCGGCGCTGACCCTCGCCGCCGGCGGCGAACGGCATCAGCATCTGACCCCATGCCTCCGCCATGCGATGGGAGCTCTCCGAGCACTGCTCCAATGCCTCGCGCCAGAAACGCATCTGCTCGTTGCTGAAATCCTGGGGCGTGCGGCACTGACTCATCCGGGAGGGGAACTCCATAAGAGCCTGGGCCCGGCGGCTCATGAAGCCCGCCATTTCGAGCTGCCATCGCGCCAGGCCCTTCACGGGCCCGAGCCCCTGCGACAGAGCATCGAGATTGTTGAAGTACGCCTGAAATGGATTGGCGAAAGCCCCGAACAGATTCGGGTCGAAGCCTGCCTGCGTCAGCATTGCCCTCTTCTCCCTAGCCGTACCTCCGAGCACCCTGTCGAAGGCGTTTTTGTTCTGAACCATTTTCCGAGACGCGCCACCATAGGCTCGGCGTCCACGACCCGCAACACGACTTTCCGGCCCGGCCTCGGGCACGCACCGAAATCGGGAGACGGAACTCTGCCATCGCCGCCCCAACTCCAGGCTTCAAGCATGGCATGCGTGCTGCTAACAATTCGAATACAATTTATGATTGTATACAAAATCTATCGTATATCTACAGTAGAAACCTAGTCCATCTATTTCGCGATATTGACATGTTGAGCGCAATGCGGATTCATTACTGAAAGTTGTATCCGCGTTTTGGCCGGCCTCTCGGCCTTATTTTGAGTTCCTACGTGTTGCGTACCCGCAAGCACCGGATGGCGGCACCGGGGGCCGGGCTTTTTTCCCTGGCGATGGGTGCTGCATTTCTGTGCGCAAGTTGCAGTCCCGCCCGCGCCGGCGACGCGGCCCCACCCACGCGATGGCGGGAGGTGTGGAGCGGAGCCGACGTCGCGTCCGACGTATGGCTCCTCTATTCGGGCGTCACCATCGCCCCCTTCAGCCATATCCACGGTGAGGGGCTCAGACTTCGTGTGGTCGGCGGCTACGGAGAGTACACTTTCGAAGATCACTTTCGCGATACCGGCGAGCCCGGCACAGCGGTCGCCGGTGTGGGCACGTTTCGCGGGCGGGTTACCTTCTCCGATGCTCTTGTCGGCTATCTCTGGCGGCTCGACCCCCTGACCGCCAAAGCCTTCGTCGGCATGTCCGCAATCAGGCACGACATCGAGCCTTTCGGAGCACAGACCGAGCAGCAAGGCCTGGAGATCGGCCCGAAAGGGGTGATCGAGTTGTGGCTCAACATGGGGCCCGCTGCCTGGAGCTCTCTCGACCTCAACTGGACGACGGCTCACGACACCGGAGCCATTCGCTTCCGGACGGCCTATCGCGTGCTGCCCACGGTCTCGGCCGGTATCGAAGCCGGCGTGAACGCGTCGGGTGAGCTCAATGACGCGCGGGGCGGCGCATTCCTGCGCTACGAGTGGGCGGGCGGAGAGATCTCGGCCGCAGCCGGTTTGTCGAGCGACTTCTCCGGCATTCGCACCGGCGAAGCCGATCCCTATGCCACGGTCAACTGGATCACGCAGTTCTAGCGATCCGCAATGTCACATGCCTCCCGGGCCTGGCCTGACGGCAACGTCCCTCGAGGCGGCGCCAAAGGCTGTCTGTGACCGGAACTGCCGCAGTATCTAAGGCCGTCCCCGGGGGCCGATCGACGGGTGACCGGCCCTGATTTACCCTGACGGCTCGACGGCCGGATCGGCCGCGTTCCAGCCCCGAAAAACCGGAAACTCTCGCTTTGCGCCTCCGCCTTGACCAGGCCGTATTTGTCGTTACAAACAAAACGGTCGTTCGTTTTGTTTCTCGGGAAACAGACGGCGTATGACCTCGAAGCTAGGCTCCCGAACTGCTCTCTGACCGGCGCACCGCCATGCCCAAACTCAAGCCCGACACCCAGCGCGCGCGGCGCGAGCACATCCTCGATGCCGCCGAGCGCTGTTTCGCCCGCTCCGGGTTCCACCGCTGCACCATGCACGACATCTGCAGGGAGGCCGGCGTCAGCCCCGGTGCGGTCTATGTCTACTTTTCCTCGAAAGAGGCTCTGATTGCCGGCATTGCCGAGCGCGACCGGACCAAGCTTGCCGGCGAGCTCGCGGACCTTGCGAAGGCTCCCGACCTCTTGGCGGCGCTCTCCAAGCTCGGCGAGCACTACGCCGTCGAGGAGCCTCACTACAAGCGAGTGCTTTGCATCGAGATCGGCTGCGAGGCGACGCGCAATCCCGCCGTCGGCGAGATTTTCCGCTCCGTCGACAACTTCTGTCTCGAAAGCTTCGAGCAGCTGTTCGCGCGCGCGCGCAAGGAAGGCAAGATCGCCCCCGAACTCGACACGCATACGCTTGCCCAGATCATCGCCATTATCGGCGACGGCCTGTTCTGGCGCCGCGCCACCGATCCCGCCTTCGATGCGAAGACGCTGATTCCGGTCATCACCGATCTCGTCGGCACGCTTCTCAATCCCAGAGCGTCCGAACCGGGCGCCGGGCCTCACCGGGCACCAAGCGAGGCCGACGCATGAACGCGAAGCGGGTGATCGCCACCGTCGCGCTGGCCGGACTTGGCCTCGCCGCCTACGAGGGCGGACTAGTTGAGCGCCTCAAGGAGAGGATCACGGCGCGCCCGGGCAAGGAAACCGCGGCCGAGCCCACCCCTGCGCCGGCCGTATCGGTGGCCCGCGTCGCAGCGGCGGAATTCACCGAGACCGTGCTCGTTACCGGCTCGCTCGTGGCGCGCGAGGAAATTCTCGTGGCGCCCGAGGTGGAGGGCCTGCGCGTCCTCGAGCTCAAGGCCGACGAGGGGGATCGCGTGAAAAAGGGCGATGTCCTGGCCGTGCTCGTCGCCGAGCAGCTCGACGCGCAGATCGCGCACAACGACGCCGCGCTCGCCCGCGCGGCAGCAGCCATCTCGCGGTCCAGGAGCGCGATCACCGAGGCCGAGGCGCGCCTTGCCGAGGCGAGTTCCTCCCTCGAGAGGGCGCGGCCGCTCGTCAAATCGAAGTTCCTCGCCGAAAGCGTGTTCGACCAGCGTGAGGCCGCGGTCAAGACGGCCGCTGCCCAGGTCGCGGCAGCTCAAGACGGATTGACATTGGCCGAGGCCGAGAAGGCCCAGGTCGAGGCCCAGCGCCGCGAGCTTCTCTGGCGGCGCGGCAACACCGAGGTGAGGGCCCCGGCCGACGGGATCGTGAGCCGCCGGGCCGCGCGCGTCGGCGCGATCGCCGTCGGGGCCTTCGTCGCCGGCGGCGGCGAGTCGATGTTCCGGATCATTGCCCGCGGCGAGGTGGAGCTCGACGCGGAGGTGACGGACACACGCATGGCCATGATCAAGGAAGGCCAGCACGCGCTCGTCGAGGCGGCGGGTGCCGGAACGGTAGAGGGCACGGTGCGCTTGGTGGCGCCCGAGATCGACAAGGCGACCCGCCTCGGCCGCGTGCGCATTTTTCTCGGCGATAACCCCGCGCTCAAGATCGGGGCCTTCGCGCGCGGAACGATCGAGACGGCGCGTGCCAAGGGCCTCGCCGTGCCCCGGTCGGCCGTCCTCTACGGCGAGCAGGGCGCAACGGTGCAGGTGGTCGAGAAGGGCCGTGTCGCGACGCGGCGCGTCGAGACCGGTCTTTCGGTCGGCGGCCAAGTCGAGGTTCGCTCGGGCCTTGCCGAGGGCGACCTCGTCGTGGCCAAGGCCGGCACATTCCTGAGAGACGGCGACGCCGTCACCACCGTCATGCCGGATGCGAAGGTGAGCGAGGCCGGTAAATGAACTGGAACGTCTCGGCCTGGTCGATCCGGCGCCCGGTTCCATCGCTGGCGTTGTTTCTGGTCTTGGTCGTGCTCGGCGTCATGAGCTTCGGGTCGCTGCCGGTCACGCGCTTCCCGAACATCGATGTTCCGGTGATCCAGGTCCGCATCACTCAGTCGGGTGCGGCGCCCTCCGAGCTCGAGACCCAGGTCACCAAGAAGGTCGAGGATGCCGTCGCCGGCGTCAATGGCGTGAAGCACATCGCCTCGAATCTGACCGAAGGCTCGTCCATAACGACGATGGAGTTCCGTCTCGAGATCGATGCCGACCGCGCGCTGAACGACGTGAAGGACGCGGTAGCGCGCATCCGCACCGATCTGCCGCGCACCATCGACGAGCCCGTCACGACGCGCCTCGAGATCGAGGGCCTGCCGATCGTCACCTACGCGGCGCGGGCGCCGGCCATGACGCCCGAGGAGCTGTCGTGGTTCGTCGACGACACCATCATCCGCCTGGTGCAGGGGATCAAAGGGGTCTCGGAGGTCAAGCGCATCGGCGGCGTGACACGCGAAATACGCATCGCGCTCGATCCCGACCGCCTGCTCGCCCTCGGCGTGACCGCGGGCGACGTGAACCGGCAGGTGCGAGCCACCAACGTGGACCTTGCCGGGGGGCGCGGCGAGCTCGGCGGGCGCGAGCAGGCGATCCGCACGCTCGCCGGCAAGCACACCGTGGACGAGCTCGCGGCGACCATGATCGTGCTCCCGGGCGGGCGCAAGGTGCGGCTCGATCAGCTGGGCCGCGTCAGCGACGGAATAGCCGAGCCGCGCACCTTTGCCGAGCTCGACGGCGAGCCGGTCGTCGCGTTCGCGATCTCGCGCGCCAAGGGCGCAAGCGACACGGTCGTAGCGGCCGATGTCGCGGAGAAAATCGCCGAGATCGCGAAAACCTACCCCAATATCCGCCTGTCGCGCATCGACAACAGCGTCGACTACACCTACGGCGTTTATCAATCGACGATGAAGACGCTGATCGAGGGCGCGGTTCTCGCCATCATCGTCGTGCTCCTGTTCCTGCGCGACCTGAGGGCGATGCTGGTCGCGGCCATCGCCCTCCCGCTGTCCATCATTCCGGCGTTCTGGGCCATGGAGGCGATGGACTTCTCGCTCAACCTGGTCAGCCTGTTGGCGATCACGATCGTCACCGGCATCCTGGTCGATGACGCGATCGTCGAGATCGAAAACATCGTGCGCCACATGCGGATGGGCAAATCGCCCTACCGCGCCGCGCTCGAGGCCGCCGACGAGATCGGCCTGGCGGTGATCGCCATCACGACCACGATCATCGCCGTCTTCACGCCGGTCTCCTTCATGGGCGGCATTGCCGGCCAATACTTCAAGCAGTTCGGCCTCGTGGTCGCGGCCGCCGTATTCTTCTCGCTCCTCGTCGCCCGTCTCGTCACGCCGCTCCTTGCAGCTTATTTCTTGAGATCCGAGAGCCACATCGACCGCGAGGGGTGGCTGCTCAGGACCTACACCCGACTCGTCAGCTGGTCGGTGCGCCACCGCGTGGCGACGGTCGCGCTCGGGCTTTTGATCTTTGCCGGCTCGATCGGCAGCTTCTACCTCCTGCCCTCGGGCTTCCTGCCCGCCGAGGACAACAGCCGGACGCTGCTCGGTATCGAGCTGCCGCCCGGCTCGCGGCTCGCCGATACCGAGGCCGTCACCGACAAGATCGCCCGCCGCCTCAAGGAGCGCGGCGACGTGAGGAGCGTTTTCGTCAACGGCGGCGCGCTGCTCGGCAGCGGCGAGGAGGTGCGCAAGGCGACACTGATCCTCAATCTGGTGCCTAAGGAGGAGCGCAAGCTCTCCCAGGCCCAGATCAAGCAGGAGATCAGCCGCGATCTCGCGAGCGTCGCGGATATCCGCTACTTCTTCATGGAGGACGACGGCCAGCGCCAGTTCCAGCTCGTGGTCTCGGGCCGCGACGGCGCCGCCGTGACGAAGATCGCCGCGGATCTGACGAGCCAGGCCAAGCGCATCCCGGTCCTCGCCAATGTCGTCTCCACCGCAGAGCTCGACCGCCCCGAGCTCAGGGTCTATCCCAAGAGCGAGCTCGCCGCCGAGCTCGGCGTGTCTACCGAGGCGATCTCGGAGACCGTGCGCATCGCCACGATCGGCGACATCGGGGCCAACCTTGCCAAGTTCGACGTCGGCGACCGGCAGGTGCCGATCCGCGTCCAGCTCGAGGAGAGCGCGCGCGAGAACCTTCAGATTCTCGAGCAGCTCAAGGCCGCGACCGCCTCCGGCGCGGCGGTGCCGCTCGCGACCGTCGCCGCGTTCGAGTTCGGCCAGGGGCCGACCTCGATCGACCGCTTCGACCGAACACGGCGCATCGTGCTCGGCGCCGACCTCATCGGCGACACGCCGCTCGGCGAGGCGGTCGCCGCCGTGCTCGCCCTTCCGGCCGCCAACAACCTTCCGGCCGGCGTCGAGATCAAGGAGTTCGGCGCCGCCGAGATCATGAGCGAGGTATTCGACAGCTTCGAGCAGGCCATGGGCGCAGGCATCATGATGGTCTACGCCGTGCTGGTGCTCCTGTTCTCGAGCTTCCTGCAGCCGATCACGATCCTGTTCTCGCTGCCGCTGTCGATCGGCGGCGCCATCATCGCCCTCGCCGTCACGTCGAAGCCGATCAGCTTGCCGGTCGTGATCGGCATCTTGATGCTGATGGGGATCGTGACCAAGAACGCCATCATGCTCGTCGATTTCGCCGTCGAGGAGATGCGCCGCGGCATCCCGCGCACGGAGGCCATCGTGGACGCCGGCAGAAAGCGCGCGCGTCCCATCGTCATGACGACCATCGCCATGATCGGCGGCATGCTGCCCTCCGCGCTCGCCCTCGATTCGGGCGGAGAGTTCCGCGCGCCGATGGCGATCGCGGTGATCGGCGGGCTCATCTCGTCGACGGTTTTGAGCCTCGTGTTCGTGCCCGCCGTGTTCGCGCTGATGGACGATATCGTGACGCTCGTCTGGCGCGTGTTCGGCCGTTTCGTGGGGCCGGCGGACGAACCGGACGAGGACACCCCTCCGGTGCCGCATTCGGCGGCCCTCGCCGCCGCCCGGATGCCGGCGCGCGGCACGGGCGAGCCGCCTCGCCCGCTTGCCGCGGAGTAGGGCTGACCGACTACGCGCGACGCCTTGGTTCCCGTGCCTATGCCGGTCGCCCGCGCGCCGGCGCCGATCGTCTCGAGCCGGTGCCGTGGCGTCAGCGGCCGTCGGCGCCGCCTCCCGTCGAAATGGACGAGGTCGTAGTCGGAGCTGTTTTCGCCGGGCCCTGCCCGGGCATCGAAGCGGCCGACTCGCTCCTGAAGAATGCGTCGACGCGCATACCCGTCAGCAGCGGCGGCTGCCCGTCGAGGGTAATCATTACCTCGAGCACCTCGACGTCGTTCGGCCGCCGCGGACCGCGCTGCGTGATGCGCGGAGGGCCGAGCGCGCCGGCAATGGACGTCACAACGCCGTCGAAGTCGCGATCCGGATAGGCGTCGGCCCGCACGACGGCGCGCTGTCCGATGCGCACCTTCACGAAGTCGCGCTCCTCGAGCTCGGCGCGGACCTTGAGGCTCGTCAGATCGCCGAATAGGGCGAGCGGCGCATCGGGCGAGGGGCTCGCCGTCTCGCCGAGCTTGGCCCAGACAGTCAGGACCGTCCCGTCCCCTGGTGCGCGAATGCGCGTTTTCTCGATTGCGGTCTCGATTTGCGACATGTCGGCCCGGGCTTGGGTCAGAGCCGACTCGAGACGGGTGGGCAGCGGCATGTCGGCCTTGGCGCCGACGTGCTCCAAATTGGCGCGGTCGGCGTCGGATTTCCTCTCGGCATCGGCGAGCTTCGCACGCGCCGTATTGAGCGCCTCGTCCGATCCCTTGCCGGACTTCAAGGCCCGCGCCGCGTCGTCGAGCGCGAGCTGCGCGCGAAACACTGCCCGCTCGGAGGCGGAAGCAGCGTCTTCGGCTTGGCGGCGCTCGAGTGCGGCACCCTTGACAGCCTCCTCCTCGCGCTCGCGCTCGCGCACCAGAACCTCGGCCTCGGCCGCCACGAGCTTGGCCCGGAGTTCGTCGTCATCGAGGCGGACCAGCAATGCTCCGGCGGTGACTTGATCATTGGCCTTGACCGCGACCTCGACGATCCTGCCGGGCACTTGCGAGGTAATCCGAACCTCCCCGTCCTTGGGCTCGACGCGCCCAGTCGCCGACGCGGCCCAGGCCGGCCGCGGGGGCGGGGCTTCCGCGGCATGAGCCGACGCCGTCGCGAACGAGGTTGCGTGCTCGCCGAGCCCGTCCGCAGCCCAGTTCAAGAGGACGCTTGTCGCGACCGCCAGCGCGCCCACGGCCGACAGCGTTGAGACGGTGGGATCGACCTTAACCATGTGCCTTACGCCTTTTTGTGAGATCCGTGATTTCGGGAGAATCGAGCCCCTGCGGGCGGCGCTCCTCGCCGACGATCTTGCCATCCTCGATACGCACGACACGGTCCGCATAGCCCAGGGTCCTGGGGTCATGGGTCACGGCGAGAACGCTGCGATTCTGCTCCTTCGCAATCTTCGCCAGGAGTTCCATAACGGCCTGACCGTTCTCGCTGTCGAGAGCCGCCGTCGGCTCGTCGGCGAGCACAATCGAAGGCGAGGCGGCAATAGCGCGCGCAACGGCGACGCGCTGCTGCTCGCCGCCCGACAGATTGCCGGGGTAGTTATGCAGTCGGCTGCCCAAGCCGACCTCGCGCAGGACCTCCTCGGCGCGCGCCGCGGCCGGATAGCCCTTGCGGCCCAGCACGTCGAGGGCGATGCGCACGTTCTCGAGCGCGCTCAAGGTCGGGAACAGGTTGTAGGACTGGAAGATGAAGCCGATGTGCCCGCGGCGCAGCTCGGCGAGCTTCTCGGGCGTCAAACCCGCCGTGTCCTGCCCTGCCACCCGGATGGTGCCCGAGGTCGGCGTCAGAATGCAGCCGAGGATCGACAATAGCGTGGTCTTGCCGCTGCCCGATGGCCCCATGAGCAGGGTCAGCTCGCCCTGAGAGAGCGACAGGCTCACGCCCTTTAACGCGAGCACCTTCCCGGCGCCCTTGCCGAGCTCCTTCACCACGTTTTCGGCTTCAAGGACGGGGCTGGTCATCGGTTGAACACCACGACTGGATCGATTTTCGTCACCTTGAAGATCGCCGAAATGGCCGAGACCGCCGACATGAACAGCGTGAGCCCGAACAGCGTCGCGGCAAGTCCGGACGTCATGATGAGCGGAAGCGGCGTGTTCCTGCTCAAATAGAGGACCAAGAGCGAGATCACCATCCCGAGCGCGTAGCCGATGACGGCGCTGATCCCGGCCTGGGCGAGGATGACCTTGTAGATGTAGCCGGCCGACGACCCGAGCGCGCGCAGGGTCGCGAACTCGTTCAGGTGGTCCTTGGTGCTCGAATAGAGCGTTTGGGCGACGATGACGGTGCCGACCAATATGCCGAGCAGCGCGCCGCCGATGAGCGCAAGGCCGGCGCCGGTGCGGAACAGCCATTGGGTCAGGCTGCGCGAGCGGAACTCGGCCTTCGTCAGCACCTCGGCGCCATCGAGGCGCTGAACCAGGTCGCGGCGAACGGCCTCCGCGCTCGCGCCAGGCTCGAGCTGCACGAGGAAGAATGTGGCCTTGTCGGTGTCGACCCCCAAGAGATTGCGGGCGCGCGACAGCGTCGTGAAGACGTACGGGGATTGCTGGAAGGAGCGGAGCCGGTGCGTCAGCGCCCTGACGCGCACCCGCCCGGTCGCAATCTGTGCGGTGTCGCCGAGCCCCGAGATTCCGAGCTCGCGGAAGTAGCTGTCGTCGGCGGAAATACCATCGGGCGCCTTGATGTCCTGCCAGCTGCCCGCAGCCAGAGACCAGGGCTCGAGGCCGCCGTCCTCGGCATCGGTGCCGACCACGACGACACGCGTCGAGCCGCCGCCAGGCTTGCGCCACTCGGCGAAAGCGACAACGAGGGGCACGACCGCCTTGACGCCCGGCGTGGCGAGCGCCTGATGCCGCTCGAGAGGCGTGAGCAGAATACCACCCTCCTCGAAGCTCTTGGCGCCGAAGGCCGTGATCCAGAGATCGCTCTTTGTATGGTCGATCATGGCCGTGATCATGCGGCTCGCACCGAGATACATTCCGAGTTGTATGGCAACGAGAACGATCGAGAACAGGATGCCGACCAGCGTCACCGCCAGCCTTATGCGGTCGTGAAACAGGTTGCGGAACGCCAGTGTCAGGATCATCGCTGAGAGCCGATCAAACTACGGGGGCAGGCACGGACGAGGCCCGGGGCGCGCGCCGCACCGCGATGCGGACGAGCCGGTCTGCGATGGACCTCAATGGAGTCTGCCGGGGTTCCTTCTTGAGCCTAACTCGACAATGCCGCCCTATATAGGGACTATGGTGAACAGACTCTACCCCCGTACCGTTAATGAGTTCAAATCACAGCGATTTGTCCTAAAAAAGGTAAGACTCCATTTAGCTTCGGTATGTTGTTCTTGATTTGTCGGCAATTGGGCGGGACGAACCGCGTTTTCGCCGTTTTTGCTTGCTTAGTCTTGCACCTGCGACAAAAGAGGACACCGATAGCTGTCATGCCTCTCAATCTAATTGGGCTCGCAAGCCTCACCTGTCGCCCCGCCATGGTGGTGGCGGCATTGTCGCTGCTCTCGGGCGCTGCCGAAGCACAGAACCCTTTGCCCAAGCCAGCGCCGCTCGAGACCGGCATATGGTTCGACGACACCGGGGCCGGCGCCGTCGAGATTTACATCTGTGCCGACCGCGCCGACCGCCTCTGCGGGCGCATCATGTGGCTCAAGGAGCCGCTCAACAGCCAAGGCGTCCCCAAGAGGGATCGCTATAACCCGCAACCCGCCATGCAGAACCGGCCTATCTGCGGCATGCCAGTGCTCGGCAACCTGCAGAAGATGGCCGAGGGCGGCTGGGACGAGGGATGGGTTTACGATCCCAAGGCCGGCAAGTCTTACAATGCCGCAATCCAGCTCACGTCGCGGGATCGCTTGACGTTGACGGGCTACGTGGGGATCAAGTTCCTGAGCAAAACCTTCACGTGGACCCGAGCTCCCGCCGAACTGCCGCGATGCCCGGGCGTTGCGCCGCCGCCTCAAGAGACCAAAGGCCCGCCACCGACCGCCCCGGCAACGAAAGCCGCCAACGTCAAGGTGCTCACGCCTCCGGTCCCGAAGGCGGCCGTCCGGCCGGAAACGAAGGCAACCCCGCTCAAGGCGGAGCCGATCAAAGCCGACACGGGCACAGCCGCTTCTCCCGGAAAGACCGCGACGAGCGCCAAAGTCACGAGCGGCACCTCCTCGGGTGCCAGGACGGCGACGGCATCGTCCGGCGCGCCAAAGAACTCAAAGACGGCCCCCCCGCCGTCCGGAACGTCCGCTGCCACAGCCGCCGAGCTGCCCTGGCTTTCGCCGACGAAATCTGCGCCGCGCAGCAATGAGGCTTCGATCCTGCCGGCACAGAACGACAAGGGCGACAACTAAGAAGCTTTCCGCCGGCGCCGGCCTGCATGGCGAACCGCTCCTCCACCCAGCCACCCCAAGCCGACTGCCATCGGGTCGCCGGGTGGAAGAGCGGGATGGGCCGAGCCGATCGCGGACGGCGCTCCGATCAGTCGACTGCGCCCTTGAAGGGGCGGGCGACGGCTGCCTTCTCCTCGATCCGCTGCGTCAAGCGCTGCGCAAAATCGATGGTCCGATCGATAACGATCGAGCGCTGCCGATCGAGCGTCACCATGTGATAGCTGTCGTCGAGCACCGTCATCTCGACCAGCCCGCCCAGCTTTCGCTGGACAAGCATTGCGTTCTTGATGTCGCTCTGGTCGTCGTCTCGCGGGTGGAAGATGATCGCGGGCTGAGTGATCTCGCCGAGCCGGGTCGTCACGTCGCGCGCGAGCTGCCTGAACTCCCACACCAGCCCGCCGCCACGTCCGAACAGATCCTCGATGGGCCGATCATCGCTCTTGAACGAGTCGATGACGAACTTGCGGATGCGCTCGTCCTTGATGCCGTAGGGCGGGCGTTGCTGGAAGTGGAAGAAGCTCGCGAGCCACTTCGTGCGGATCACCCTGAACAAGTTGAAGGCACGCGGGATGGCCCACCCGTTCGGCCAAATTGTCGGCGCAAACAGCATGAGGCCGTGGACGTCCTTGGCGCGCTCGCGCGCGAGCCTTAATGCCAGCATCGAGCCCGCCGAGAGCCCGCCGACCAGGATCACGTCGCATCGCGCCGCGAGCTCGTCGAGAGCGGCTTCGAGCCCCCGGTACCAGTCCCGCCACGACGACAGGCCCAGACTGTCGGTGCCGCCGCTGAGACCAGGCAAAACAGGGCAATAAACGGTGTAGCCGGACCGCGCCAAACCCTGGGCGACGAAGCGCAGCTCAATGGGATTTCCGCCGAGACTATGCACCAACAGTACGCCCACGCGACTTCCGGGGATGCTGAGGCTCCCCCGGTAGGCCTTGATTTTATCTTTGTTGTTCATGCTGTTATTAGTACTCACTCTCAAGGTCCATTGCACGAGTTAAACCAATCGCGCCGCCAAAGCCAAGGCCTCGTTGCGACCTTGCCTCAAGACGGCTCCGACTGTTGCTCCTGAGATCCTCCGGCACGGCCCCGCTGATTGACGCTCGTCGCGCCCGGGGGCCCATTATTCTGATTGCACATCGCCCCGCTGAAAGTCCCGGAGCGGATTGCGTTCGCTGGCGGTGCGTCGCTCCTCGGCCGAAGCGCCTGCTTTTGCGTCAGAGCCACGCCGCACATGTCCTTCGGACTGAAGGACATCCCGGCTTCCTTTGACACCACACCCAAGCGGGGCGCGATGGGGCAATGTGCCGCAACGCCCGATCATGGCCCGATCAGTGGCCCAGGCGTCCCGTCCCGGTTGTGCTCCCTATCCACGATCGCCCCCCAGCCGACAACCAGTGTCGAAACGTCCGCCGCACCTATTCCAATCAGCAGACGCGAACCGTCTGCGCCGGCATGGGTTGTGCGTGCAATCCTGCCGAGGCCGGCCGGCGTCGGTACGAAAGCGTGTGTACGGAAGTTGTGTGTGCCGTTAATCGGCCCGCCACAACCCCGGTCGACAGGTGCGGCCATTCGCAGAGCGCGTCACGGGTCCCTTTGAGTACCAAGCGAGTCCCAAGTGGCTCGGCTGCGGCCAGCATTTCCGAATTGTCACTGTTCGCCCCCATTGGCTCCCGTATAGTCGAAGCATGCGGCGTAGCGCCGGCCAGGCTAGGGCCGGCATGCCCCGGCGCCGCAGGAGTTCGCCTTTGCCTCGTTTCCTCCGCGCCATTATTTCGACGTTCGCCGTCCTCTCGCTGGTCGCCAATCCGATCTCGCCCGCCCATTCGGCGCCGCCCATCACGCGTGCCGAGTACGAAGCCTGCCAGGCCGCGGACGAGGAGAGCTTCCGCCGGGCCGTCCAAGCGATCACCGTCAAGGCCCTCGAGGAGGCAACCAAGGACATCGATTACGAGACCGCGGTTGGCGGGGAGTGGCGGCAATTGGGTCTCGATGACATCCTCGACCGGCGCGTCGATCTGGCGGTCGCCGAGGTGCGCGAGGAGACGAGCTGGGCGGCTCTCATCAAGTCGCTCGCCAACAAGGAGACGGCGCAACAGCTCGCGACCGCGGTCGCCGAGCGCGTCTATCGCTCAGGTCCCGTCACGTCCGCCATCGAGCAGCTGGCGACCGGCGTCGGCAAGGCGGTCGGAAAGCAGATCGAGGTCGCGAGCCTCGATGCCGCCACCCCCGCGCTCGAGTGTCTCCGCGCCTTTCTCGGGCTCCGCTACGGGTCGATGGTCGCGGGTGCCGTCGCGGGCGAGGCCGAGAGCGATTTCGGAATCAATGCCCGCGCGGGTGGCGCCGAGATCTCGGCCGGGGCCGTCTTGAGACAGCGGGGCGAGAGCATCTCCGGCGCGGCCATTCTGCTGGTGCGCCGCCAGCTCGCCAACATGGCGAGCCGCATCGGGCAACGCCTCGTCGGCAGCGTGCTCGCGCGCCTTGTCTCGGTCGTGGCGGGGGGCATCGGCCTGGTCCTGATCGCGAAGGACATTTGGGAGCTGAGACACGGCGTACTGCCGATCATCGCCGAGGAGATGAAAGCTCAGGCAACCAAGGACAAGGTCAGAGAGGAGCTTACGCGAACGATCTCCCAGCAGATCGGCGAGCATGTGAAGGAGATTGCCTCCAAGGCGGCGGAGCGGATCGTCGAGATCTGGCAGGAGTTCCGCCGCGCCCACATTAAGGCGCTGGCCCTCGCCGAGCGTTACCCCGCGTTCAAGAGCTTCCTCGAGACTGTGAAGCCCGAAGCGCTGGCACGCCTCGACGAGGTGGTAGGGCTCGTGCTCGGCGCGGAGGGCGAGGCGGGCATCTTGCGCCGCCTCGACGATGGCTCGCTCAACGTAGCTGTGACGGTCTTGCCGGAGCCCGGGATGGACATCGCGCGCGAAACCCGCTCAGTCGAGGCCGCACTCAGATGGTCCGATCTGGCCGGCGAGCGGCTCGACAAGGTGATCGAGTACGAGATCCATCGCCGGGCCAAGCCCGAGGATTTCACCAAAGCCTCGCTTGCCAGGATCTTCAACCTCGACGATCCGCTCGCGATCTCCCGCCTTGCCCCCGTGAGACCCGAGGCGCGGGACGTGCTCTTCGATCTCGGACCCGAGCCGCTGAAGAGCCTGGCGCGGAGCCTCACTCAAGCCGAGCTCGAAACCCTCGCGAGCTATCTCACCGGACTCGACAAGGGCCCGCGCGAGCGCGTGTTGGGGGCGGTGGCGGGCGAGCCCGGCACGATGCGCATCCTCGCCTCGGCGCGCGTGCGCGACGCCGTGATCTCGAGCGCCGACCAGTCCGCCGCCGTCGATATGATGCTGCGGCCGGAGGGCGCAATCGCGCCGCGGGCGATCGCCGAGGATTTCCGCTCGGCGTGGGACGGCCGCGTCAAGCCGATCCTACTCTGGGAGAAGCACCCGGCGGTGGTCGGCGCGGGGCTCATTGCCCTCGCCCTTATCGTCCTGATGCTGCACCGGCTGCTGTGGCCGCGCCGGCAAATCGTCTAGCCCGCGCCGGTCGGCTCGACCTCACCCGTGCAGGCGGAAAATGATTTACCCGCGCGAATCGCCCACACCGTTGCAGCTGAGCCCGTGCCAGAGCCTTGAGCCCCTGCTATAAGCCCCCCGGGAGCTGCCGGTTCGGCACCACCGCGCCTGCCGGTCAGCGACGCATGAGTGACATCGTGGGTTCGAGCGGAGATACGACACATGGCCCTGAAATCCCCTGGCATCCTGACGTTCATGCTCTCGGTGATCCTGACCGTTCTCGCGCTTGTCACCTATTTCTTCAGCGCGAGCATCCCACTGATCACGGGTCAGGAGTTTTGGGTCCTGCTCGTCGCCGAGGTCGTCTTGATCTTCGGCTGCATCATGCGCGGCCTCTAGTGTCCCGAACCCGAAGCTCGCACACACCTTGCGGCAATCGCGTTTGCGAGCTTCGGGTTCATAAGGGACACTAGAATCATGAGCCTTGCTAGTATGGCGTTGGTTCAGAAGCTCCCTCAAGACCCAGCCGCTCGGGAAAGGGGAGCTTCTGAACCGCCATACTAGCCGGGCCGCGAGTGGCCGCCCGCGCCCGATCCCGACAGATTTGACCAGAGTTGCCTTTGGCGAATCGGCGGCAGCCATCGTCTGCGTGAATGTGCCGTTGTGTCGCGCGACGTTGGGCGCTCTAGCTGTGGCGCCGGATAAGACCTAGCCTGCTGTCTCATGCCAGAGGATGCATTCCAACCCGAATCCTTCACCCGGCGCGCGCGGCTTTCCGCACGCGAGATTGCCATCGCGCTCGCGCTGACGCTTGCCGCGGCGGCGTTTGCCGTCGCCGCCTTGAGCAGCGGCTTATCGGAGACGGCGGCGGTGATCGACGCTCCCGGCACGCCGGAAGGCGAGCCGAACTAGGCGGCTTGATGCAAGGCTGCAAAGGGCCCGCCGATGTCGTGTCTCTGTCTTATGGTTTGGAGACCCGTTCGGCACGCACGAGGCCGCGCACGGAGTTGCCCAAATAGACGGCATCGGCGGCGTCGAGGTCGGCAAGCGTGAGCACCGCTTCCTCCGCCTTGCCCGATGCGATGAGCTCGGCCCGGAGCACGCCCGGCAAAAGCCCGGATTCGAGCGGCGGCGTCACAAGCCGCCCGCCCCGTTCCACGAAGATGTTGGTGCGGCTTCCTTCCGCAAGCTCGCCGCGCTCGTTCAAATAGATCACCTCGTCCGCCCCCAGCCGATCGGAATAGTGCCGCCATTCGCGGTCGTAGAGCTCGCGCCGTGTCGTCTTGTGGAAGAGGAACAGATCCGTGCTGTCGAGGCGCGTTTCGGAAACCGCAAAGCGCATCACCGGGCCGGGCTCGGGCAGCGCGAGCGGCGTGCCCGTCAAGGTGATCGCGCCGTCCTCGGCGAGTAGAAGGCGCACCCTCCGCCTCTCGCCCTCGCGTCCCTCGACCTCGCGCGCAAGCACATCGCGGATGGCTGCCGCGTCGAACGCGAAGCCGAAGTACCGGGCCGAGGCCTCGAGCCGCTCCAGATGGCGGCCGAGCAGCCAGTAGCCGCGCCCCGGCTCGTAGAGCAGAGTCTCGATCAGCTCGAACGTTCGCGGCGGATCGGTGAGAAACCTCATCTTCAAGAGGCATTCGGCGTACTCTTTGGCGCCCTCCGAATCGAACACGATGCCGGAGCCGATGCCCATCTCCCCTTCCCCGTCGCGGAAAACGACCGGCGTGCGGATGGCAACATTGAACAGCGCATCGCCGCGCGGCGTGATATGGCCGATGGCTCCGCAATAGACCCCGCGCGGCTCGGTCTCATACGCGCAAATGAGCTCCATGGCCCGGATCTTCGGCGCGCCGGTCACCGAGCCCGGCGGGAAAATTGCTTGCAAGAGATCCGCAAGCCCCACACCGGTCTTGAGCGTCGCCCTGACGCCCGAGGTCATCTGGTGCAAGGTCCTGAAGGTCTCGACCGTGAACAGGTCGGTGACCGTGACGCCGCCGGTCTCGGCTATGCGGCCGAGATCGTTGCGCATGAGATCGACGATCATGAGGTTTTCGGCGCGCTGCTTCACATCGCTCGCGAGCACGCGGCGGGCCTCTTCGTCGGCCTCGGGCGTGGTGCCGCGCGGGGCCGTACCCTTCATCGGCCGGGTGTCGATCACACGCGCGCGCTGCTCGATGAAAAGCTCCGGGCTTGCCGACAGCACCGTGACCTCGCCGGTGTCGACGATGCCGGCGTAGGCGACGCGCTGGCGCTGGCGCAGGTCGCGATAGAACGTCAGCGGCGAGCCGGCGAGGCGAAAGCGCGCCTTGAAGGTGAGATTGAGCTGGTAGATGTCGCCGGCGCGGATCTTCTCCTGCACCTCGGCGAACCGCTCCTGGTAGGCCTTGCTGTCCCAGGCGCAGGTGACGGACGTGAACTGATAGGAGCCGCTCCTGGTGTGCGTCGTGAGCCAGCGCTCGACCTCGGTCTCGGTCATCGCGCGAGGCTCCTTGTAAAGGCCGAACCAGAGCAGGGGAACGTTGCGCCCCTCGGGCAGCAGCGGCCGCAGTTTCGGCTCGAGAACGTAACCGAGCTCGTAGGCGAAGAAACCTGCGGCATGAAGCCCGCTCTTGAGGCCAGCTTCGAGCCCCTCGAGCGCGCCCTTGACCTCCTCGGGGGCTTGCGCGGCGACGATCGCCACCGGGTCGCTGAACAGGAGCGAGGGCGCGCCCTGACCGGAGCTGTTGTCCAAAAGAACAAACGTCTCCTTGAGGCTTGCCGCCGCGCTGTCGGGGCCGGAAGCGTGTCCGCTGCGATCGGCTGGCGTCATCGGCGATTGAGCTCACGTTGGTTTGCGCCGTTTTGGGCCCTCGTCACGCGCGGCCGGTCGGCTGGCGTGTTCGGCTGCCGGCGGCGCGCCATCCGCTCGCACTATACGGGACTTCGCCGCCGATGGCGTGACGCGTGTCGCAAGAGCCCGGCCGCACCTCGTGGCAGCCCGCGGGCTCGGGCCGCGCACTGCGGCGGCTTGAAATCCGCGGGCAGAGGACGGGGAGAGAGCGGCTTCACATCCTCGCAAATCGTGCTATAGACCGGGCCGCCGCGCCGCCCTTCCAGGGCGGCTTTTGACTTGGGCGCCGGCGATCTGCGGTCCGCCGGCCTCCCTTGACAAGCGCCCGTGAGCACATAGGTCTTGCGCGTAGGCGGCGAATGGTGACGCGGGGTGGAGCAGCCCGGTAGCTCGTCAGGCTCATAACCTGAAGGTCGTAGGTTCAAATCCTACCCCCGCAACCAACCTCTAATTCAATAAGTTCAATGGCTTAGAAAACGTCATTTGGACCATTTGCACTCGATTTTGGAGCAATAAGCCGAATACTGACGATTGGCACTGAACTTGACCCCGTTTCTGGACCACCCAGAGCCAGAATTTTCCACTCTTCTATCAAGGACACCGCCAAGCGTAGTCGGCTGTTCCGCTCAGTAAGAGTGCGCCCACGAGTACCGCCATCACGATGTCGTCCCTAAAGCGTAATTCACGTCTCGGTTTATTCCATCCGAGACGATCACGCTCTAAGGGCGACCGCCCGCCCAGCCCCGCCCTTGTCGTTGTCAATCATGTCCGCGACCAGGCCTGCTCCAAAGCAAGCATCACGAAACGCCCAACTGATGGCATGTTCCGTGGCCGAAGCTGTCACTCGCGTGGCGCACTCCCGAAGCAGGATGGCGCTGCTGATTGCGATTATGGCGGCGGTATCTCGAGGCTGAGGATGTGATTTGCGCTGCCGCGCGGTTCGTTGGTCATTCGACTTAATCTGGACAGCCCTCGCTAACGCACGGAGGCGTGAAGCCCTGAGACTCAGTCGCATCGTTGAGGTCCCTGTAGCGCGGCAGCACGTCGTTGCCGCGCTCGAGAAGGCTCGAGAAATATGTCTGCAGGCAATCGACGGAGGCCGTGAGGTCCAGCATCGGCCCCGACCATGCGGCCGTCTGGGAAATCGTGCCGTCAGGGGACACCACGACATATTGGCCAGGCGTCGTAAGCAGACGGCACTCGCGAGCGGCACAGACCTCGATCCCGCCTTCGATCAGCAGGAA
>DATETZ010000184.1:0-5315 GCA_035283385.1 Hyphomicrobiaceae bacterium | reverse complement strand
AACGGTGCGCAGGCGAGAGCGCCGGCGGCCGCATCGTCCGGCTCGGCGCGCGAGATGCAGGCGGCGGACCGCGCCCGCTCGAACGGCGCCGTGTCCCCGCCCGTCGCGGCAATGGCACTTCCCCCGATCGCGGATGTGGCGCCGGCACCAAGCCCGCTCGCGGCACCCGACCTCCTCGCGTCGAGCCCCGGTGACTATTGCGACGCCATCCGTCCGGACTTCACGGGGGCGGTGCGCGAGCTCGCGCTCAATCTCGACTGCCATTGGGCGGAGGGGGACCGTGTCCGGGGCCGCATCAACGGCGTCGAACTCGAGGCCATCGACATGCTCGGCGGCTATGGCGCGACGCTATTCGGGCACAACCACCCCGCTCTCGTTGCGGTGCTGCAGGGCGCGCTGCACGCCAAGCGACCGCAATTCGTCCAGATGACCAACCGAACCGCAGCCGGAATGCTCGCCAAGGAGCTGGTCCGCCAGGTCGGCGCGCTGACCGGCGACGACTATGTCGCGGTGCTCGGCAGCACAGGGGCCGAGGTCGTCGACGCCGCGGTCAAGCATGTGCTGATGGAGTGGGCGGCCCGGCGCCGCGAGTGGCTCGACGCTCATGACGGCGGCGACGCTCCGGGGGTCGACCTGCCGCCGGTGATGCTTGCGGTCGAAGGCAGCTATCACGGCAAGACGCTCGGCGCCTACGCCGTCACCTGGAACGCGCCCGGGCGCGAGGAGCTCGGGCTCAAGGGCCCGTTCGAGGTAGTCTGGCTCAACCGCGACGATCCCGGCCGCGTGTTCCAGGAGTTCGCGGCGCACCGCATCGAGGGGCGGAGCGGCGCCGGCTCCTGGAGCCGCATCGCCGGAGTGTTTGTCGAGCCGGTCCAGGGCGAGGGCGGCATATTCCCGCTGTCCAAGCCGTTTCTCGCGGCCATTCGCCAGGCGGCGGACGCCGCAGACTGCCCCGTGGTCGTGGACGAGATCCAGAGCGGTCTCGGACGCTGCGGCAGCCTGCTCGCCTCATCGCTGCTGGGACTGAAAGGAGATCACTACCTGTTCGGAAAGGCGCTCGGCGGCGGGCTCACCAAGAGCTCCGCGCTGCTGCTCTCGGCCGAGCGCTACCAGCCCGGTTTCGGCTTCGTCCACACTTCGACGTACGGGGAGGACGACCACACTGCGCTGGTCGGGCTCCGAGCGCTGAAGCTGCTCGAGCAGGACGGGCTCGCCCGGCGTGCCGCCGAAACGGGATCCTACATCCTCGATCGGCTACGCGCGCTCAAGGGCGAGTATCCGGGCGTGCTCGCGGATGTCCGAGGTCAGGGGCTGATGATCGGCGTCGAGGTGGCCGACCAATCGGGCAACGCCTCGCCGTTGATCCGCGGCCTCCACGCCCAGAGCCTGCTCGGCATCGTCGCTGCGGGCTGCCTCCTGCATAGTCACGGCGTTCGAGTCGGCACGACGCTCTCGCGGCCCTCGACGCTGCGGCTCGAGCCCTCCGCCTATGTGAGCAGGGAAGACATCGACCATGTCATCCGCGCGCTCGGCGAGACTTGCCGCATCATCTCGATCGGGGATGCCGCGACGCTCACCCATCATCTAGCCCGGACCGACACGGCGCTTGGCCGCTCCCGCTTCAAAGTGCGGCGCGAGGCAAAGAGACCGGTCCGAACCGACGCCGCGGCCGGCGTCCGCCACCGCGGCACGGCCGTCTTCCTCGGCCACATGATCAATGCCGATGACATCGGACAATGGGATGCCTCGCTCATGTCTCTCGATCCGGCGGAGCGGGAGCGCCTGGCCAAGCGCATCGCGCATCCGATCCCGGTCATGAGCGCCCCAATCCGCGCGGCCACCGGCGAGACCGTCGAATTCGCCGTGCATTCGCTGGCGCTCACCAGCTCGGTGATCGAGCGGGCATTCAGGAGTGGCCAGCGCGATCAGGTCGTTGCCCTGGTGGGCAACGCCATCGAGCACTTCGCTGCCCAGGGCGTCCGCATCGTCGGGCTGGGCGGGCTGCTTTCGGTCGTCACCGGCAATGGCCTCGATATCGCCGGGCGCTATCCCTCCCTGGTCGTGACCACGGGCAACACCTATACGGTCGCCTTGGCGAGCGAGGCCATTCTGAAAGCGACGGAGGAATGCGGCCTCGACCCGGCCGCCACGCGGCTCGGCGTCGTCGGCGCGAGCGGCAATATCGGCTCGACGCTCGTGCGCATCCTTGCGGACCGTTTCGGCCGGCTCAAGCTGGTCGGCCGAAGGGCCAGCCTTGCGGCGGTCGAACGTACGGCGGAGAAGGCTTACGCGGACTGCTGGCATCGCTGGACGAGGGAGGGCACAAGGGCCGGCGGCCTCGCGGCGGCGCTCGCCGAAACGGGCGTGCTTGCCAGCATCGGGCGCGCGGGCAACGGCTCCGGCGCCGCGCAAGCCATCGGCGCACACATCCGGGCCGCGCTGATCGAACGTTTCGGCGAGGATCCGCTGATTGCCATCACCGACAGCGTCGACGACCTGACGGACTGCGCCGTCATCGTGACGGCCTCGAACAGCACTCAGCCGATCTTCGGGCCGCACAATGTGGCGCAGGATGTCAGGCTCCTGTGCGACATTTCGGTTCCGAGCGATGTCGATGTCGATCTCCTGGCAGCACGCCCCGACCTGAAGCTGATCCGCGGCGGCGTGGCCCTGGCGCCGGGCGAAGCCAAGTTCAGGGTCGAGAGCGCGGGCCTTCCGGAGGGGCATCTCCTCGCCTGCATGGCCGAGACCGCCATCCTGGGGCTCGCCGGCGCGAGCGACTATCCCACAACCGGCGAGATTACGCCGGAGGGCGTCAGGGCGTCCGCCGCGCTCGGGCAGAGGTACGGCTTCAGCCTCGGCTACATGACGTTCGACAAGCTGTTCTCGATCAAGCAGTCGTAGCCGGGCAGCGACCCAACCCCCCGCGACATCGGGAACCGATGCCAACGCCGGGCATGTGTGCGAATCGTGCCGGCATTCCCCAAGTGAGTCTCGCAATACGCCCACTGCCGTCGGGTTCGCTAGAAGAGAGGTGACGCGCGCATGACGACAACGAAGAGGGTCGCGGTCGCAGCCCTGGCGGCGGCCTCGTTGATGCTGGCGGGCGACAGCGGGCTCGCGAACGGCGTTGAGCCGTTCACGGCCTTACCGGGGAGATGGGTCGGCGACGGCCGTCTGGGGTTCAAGGACGGCAAGGTCGAGATCGTGAAGTGCCGGGCCACTTATTTTCTTGCCGACGACACGGACCAGCTCACACAGAACATCCGGTGCGCGGCGGCGAGCGGCGCGATCGAGGTGAAAAGCAGCGTCACTCACCAGTCCGGGTCCCTTTCCGGGACATGGAGCGAAGAAATGCACAACATGGCTGGCGTGTTGACGGGGCAAGTCACCAAGCAGGGCTTTCGCGTCATCGTCAAAGGTGACGACATGAGCGCCAACATGGAAATCATCGTCAAAGGCGTAAAGCAGATCATCGAGATTCAATTCAACACCAGCGCTCTCGTCGGCCTGTCGCTGGTGCTCGAGAAAAACTGACCTGCCGCCGACGGCGACCGCCATACTAGTGTCCCGAACCCGAAGCTCGCACACACCTTGCGGCACTCGCGTTTGCGAGCTTCGGGTTCATAAGGGACACTAGAATAATAGACCTGCTCGTGTGGCTTTGGTTCAGAAGCTCCCTCACGAGGAAGCGGCGAGGGATAGGGGAGCTTCTGAACCGCCACACGAGCCGCCCGGCTTCTCGCTCGCGAACGTGGGCACATGGCAATGAGCTCGAGCCCTTTACCGCCGCCGATCCTCGAGGAAGCGCGCGAGCTCCTTGCCCGCTACGACGTGGTGTTCTCGGATGCGTGGGGGGTGCTGCACGACGGTTTGCACGCCTTCAGTACGGCGAGCGACGCGCTCGTGCGCTTCCGTGCCAAAGGCGGCACGGTGATCGTGGTATCGAACGCGCCGCTGCCGGAGACGCGCGTTGCGGAGATGCTCGACAGCCGCGGCGTGCCGCGCGCCGCTTGGGACGCGATCGTTTCGTCCGGGGAGATCGCCCTCGCGCACATTGTGGAAATGGGCTACGCAACCGCGCGCTACATAGGCCCCGGCGATCGCGACGCGGACTTTTTCGCGCGCTCCCCTGCCAAGCCGTCTGCGCTCGAGGCGGCCGAAGCCGTCGTCTGCACCGGCCTCGAAAACGACGCCGACGAAACGCCGGAGGAGTACCGTCCCCTGCTCGAGAGGGCGCGCGCGCGCGCCCTGCCGTTCGTGTGCGCCAACCCGGATCTCGTGGTCGACGTCGGCGGCCGGCTCTATCCCTGCGCCGGCGCATTGGCCGATCTCTACGAGCGGCTCGGAGGCCGTGTGTTCTGGGCCGGCAAGCCGCACCCCGTTGCCTATGCCAAAGCGCTCGAGGTCGCCGGGCGCCTGCGCGGGAAGGCAGTCGCCCGCGAGCGCGTGCTCGTGGTCGGAGACGCCGTGCGCACCGACCTGGTGGCCGCCCAGAACGCTGGCCTAGATGCCCTGTTCATCGCTGCCGGCATTCACCGCCGCGAGACGATGGACGCCGGCCGGCTGTCGCTCGAGAAGCTCGCCCGCCTGTTCGTCCCCGGGGCCCCGCGCGCGCTTGCGGCCATGACGATGTTGCGGTGGTAGGAAAAAACGTGCGGCGCGTGGCTTCCCGTCACAGCTTGTGCGACATGCGCCGGCGCTTGGTGTCGAGATAGCGCTCGTTGTGCGGGCTCGGCCTCACGATCAGCGGCTCCCGGTCCACGACCTCGATGCCCTGGGCGCGAAGCGCTTCGACCTTCGCGGGGTTGTTGGTCATCAGGCGGATCCTCGTCATCGCAAGGTCGAGAAGGATCTCGGCGGCAAGCTGATAGTCGCGCGCGTCGATGGGCTCGCCGAGCTCGATGTTGGCGTCGACCGTGTCGAGACCGTCGTCCTGGAGCGCATAGGCCTTGATCTTGTTGACGAGGCCGATCCCGCGGCCCTCGTGATAGGGGAGATAGATCAGCACCCCGTTCGGCGTCTTCACGATGCGCTCGAGCGCGCCCTCGAGCTGGGCCCGGCAGTCGCAGCGCAGCGAGTGGAAGATGTCGCCGGTGACGCAGCCCGAATGCACCCTGACCAGCGGGATCTCGGCGGCGGCGGCGCCTTGCCCGCGGTTGATCAGCGCCATGGCCTGCGTGGTCTCGTCCTTGCCCTGGTAGGCACGCGCTTCGAGCATCACCTCCTCGCCCCGGAATTCGATGGGGAGCATGGTTCGCGCCGAGGAGCCGATGTCGAGCCTTCGCGCTGAGTCCGGCCCGCGCGTCATTAGC
>DATETZ010000183.1:0-12762 GCA_035283385.1 Hyphomicrobiaceae bacterium | reverse complement strand
AGATCGGCCGTTTGCCAAGCCCGTGCGCCGCCGCTATAACCCCGCCATCTCACGCCAACGCTCGCGACGCCGCCCCGCACCCATGGCGGGCGCGACGATCGAGCGCCCTCGACGGCCGCGTTTTCACCGGAGACAAGCCATGGCCAAGGAGATGATCAAGATTAAGGCCACGGCGCGCCCGCGTTCCGGCAAGGGGGGCGCGCGCCAGTCGCGCCGCGACGGGCAAGTGCCCGCCGTCGTCTACGGCGACAGCAAGCCCGTGGAGACGATTGCGCTCGACCACGACGCGCTGTGGAAGCAGGTCTTGAAGGGACAATTCACCTCGACCGTGTTCGACCTGGTCGTCGACGGCAAGGAGTGCCGCGTCATCCCGCGCGAGCTGCAGGTCGATCCCGTGAAGGACCAGCCCCTCCACGTCGATTTCATGCGCATCGGCAAGGACGCCGTCATCCGCGTCGCCGTGCCGGTCCGCTTCGTCAATCAGGGGTTGTCGCCGGGGCTCAAACGCGGCGGCGTCCTCAACATCGTGCGCCACGAGATCGAGGTCACCTGCCCTTACGACCGCATTCCTCCACACTTCGAGGTCAACCTCGAGGGTCTCGACATCGGCCGCTCGGTGCACATCTCGGCCGTCAAGCTGCCCGAGGGCGTCAAGGCGGTCATTCAGAACCGTGACTTCACGGTCGCCACCATCGCCGGCGCGAAGAAGGAAGAGGAGGAGGTCCCCGCCGCGGCCGCGGTCGTGGGCGAAGTCGCCGAGGGAGCCGAGGGCGCTGCCGTCGCCGCGCCAACCGCTCCGGGCGCGGAGGGCAAGGGCGCGGCTCCGGCCGCCGGCAAGGGCCCGGCTGCTCCCGCCGCGGGCGGCAAGGGTGCTCCCGCCGCTCCGGCCGGCAAGGGCGGCGACAAGAAGAAGTAAGCGAGACGCGGGAACTCTTACAAAACGGGTCCAGGGGCTAGCCCCTGGCCGGGGTGATCGAGGGGCGGGAAGCCCCTCGAATACTTTGCGAGGAGTTGAGAAATGAAACTCTTCGTTGGCCTCGGCAATCCGGACAGCACGCATGCGCGCAACCGCCACAACGTCGGCTTCATGGCCGTCGACCGGATCGCCGCCGAGCACCGCTTCCCCTCGTGGCGGCGGCGCTTCCAAGGCGCCGCGACCGAGGGCGAGATCGGCGGCAAGCGCGTCATGCTCCTCAAGCCCGCAACCTACATGAACGAGAGCGGCCGCGCGGTCGGCGAGGCGGCGCGTTTTCTCAAGATTGCGGAAGCAGACATCGTCGTCTTTTACGACGAGATCGACCTCGCCCCCGGCAAGCTCAAGGTCAAGACCGGCGGAGGCAATGCCGGTCACAACGGGCTGCGCTCGATCTCGGCCCACCTCGGCAACGACTACGTGCGGGTCAGGATCGGCGTCGGCCATCCCGGCCACAAGGATCTCGTTACGCACTGGGTGCTGCGCGACTTCGCCAAGGCCGACGCCCTCTGGCTCGAGCCGCTGCTCGACGCCATCGCCAAATCGGCCGCCCGGCTCGTCGTCAACGATCAATCGCGATTTGTGACCGAGGTCATCAAGCACACCGCGGAGGAGGACGAGCCAATGGCAAAGGCAAAGAAAAAGAAGGACGAGTCGCCGCAAGAGTCGCGCAGCGCGCGGGGGCACCCCGAAGGAGAGAGCGCCGAGAAGCGCAAAGGCGCGCTCGCTGCCAATCTCAAGAAATGGCTCGCCGGCCGCAAGCGGCAGGACTGATCGGCGCCACAACTTCTGGATACGGCGGGCAAGATATCTTGCGCGGAACGCGCTCCCTCTTTTCCGCGCTTCCGGTTAAGCTGCCCCCAAGAAACATATCTCGAATGGTTCGTGGGAGGATCGCGATGACCGAAGGCAACGGCGGCCCCGCAGGGGGCCCACCGGAGACGGCGAGGTCCAAAGTCAGGGGCGCGTGGCGCCTCTTCAGCTGGTTGAACCGCGCGCGAAGGGCTCCCGATTGGTTGAATTGGCTCGTGTCGCTGTTTCAGACCAAAGCGGGCGCCGCCGTGGCGATCGGCTCGGCGGGCGTTGTCGCGACCACCGCCGCCGTCGTGGTGTACACCACAATGGAGCAGCCACCGCCGCCCGTGCCCGCTCCGGTCGAGGTCGCCGCGCCAGTCGCGCCCCCCGCCGAGCCCGAGCGCCAGACGCAGAGCTCGGTCATCTTCGCCATCGAGGGCAAGGACAAGGCCGGCCGTCGCGGCACCTTCGATGTCGTCGTCGCGCGTAAGGAGTTTCTCTGGGTGCGCAAGAGCTCGGACGAGCTCGAACGGGACGGCAAGACCATCACCGGCGCCGATATCGAGAGCCAGGTCCTCGATCAGGACGTGCGGGCCGCGCTGGCAACCGCAAAGGAGATCATCGCCGTCGGCACCGCCTCGCAGGAGGGCGACGCCAGGGAGGAAACGGAGCGGGCCGGCCGGCGCGCGCACAAGACGGCCGAGATCGTCCAAGGCGGCATCGACGCCGCGATCCCGATCTGGACGCTGAACCTCGGCCAGTACCGCGAGCCGTGCAAGGATTGCGAGGCCGGCGGCACCAACTGGCAGCGCCCGTTCATCGTCATCGCGGTCAAGGACTTGGAGCCCGGCGGAAACGTCGGCGAAGCGCTCGCCGATGCCTTGAGCGGTCAAAAGAAGCTGCCCGCGCCCAAGAGCTACTCCGCCTTCGCCCTCACCCGCTTCCGGTGACGAGTGGGTGTCTGACCCTCCGGGTCAGACACCCATCGACGCTTACAAGCTCATGTGCAGGGTGTCAGACCCGCAGGGTCTGACACCGGCATGGCGGGGTTGATCAGCCGCGCCTGCCGGTGTAGCCCACACGCTCACGACGCGAGGGCAACAAGATCATGGGCTTCAAGTGCGGCATCGTGGGGCTGCCGAACGTCGGCAAGTCCACGCTCTTCAATGCACTGACGCAGACGGCGGCGGCCGAAGCCGCGAATTATCCATTCTGCACCATCGAGCCCAACGTCGGCGAGGTGGGCGTGCCCGACGCGCGGCTCGAGAAGCTTGGCCGCGTCGCCAAATCGGCCGAGATCATCCCGACGCGGCTCTCGTTCGTCGACATCGCGGGCCTGGTCGCAGGGGCCTCGAAGGGCGAGGGCCTCGGCAACCAGTTCCTCGCTCACATTCGCGAGGTCGACGCGGTGGCCTACGTGCTGCGCTGCTTCGAGGACGAGAACATCACCCACGTCGAGGGCCGCGTCGATCCCCTGGCCGACGCGGAGATCGTCGAGACCGAGCTAATGCTCGCCGACCTCGAGAGCTGCGAGCGGCGCGCGGCCAATCTCGAGAAGAGGGCCAAGACCGGCGACAAGGAGGCCAAGGCCGAGCTCGCTCTCGTCGAGAAGGGGCTCGAGCTCCTCAAGGCCGGCAAGCCCGCGCGCCTCGCCAAGCTCGGCGCAGAAGAGGAGCCGGGCTTTCGCGCGCTCCAGCTCTTGACCGCAAAGCCGGTCCTCTACGTGGCCAACGTGGACGAGGCCTCGGCGGCGACCGGCAACGCCTACTCGCGCAAGGTCGAGGAGCGGGCGCGGGCCGAGAGCGCGGGGTGCGTCGTCATCTCGGCCAAGATCGAAGCCGAGCTCGCAGGCCTTGCACCCGACGAGAAAGCGGCCTTCCTCGCCGACCTCAGGCTTGCCGAGCCCGGCTTGAACCGCCTGATCCGCGAGGGCTACAAGCTCTTGGACCTGGTCACGTTCTTCACCGCAGGCCCCAAGGCGGCCCGCGCCTGGACCGTCACGAGAGGCACCAAGGCGCCGCAGGCCGCGGGGACCATCCACACCGACTTCGAGAGGGGCTTCATCCGTGCCGAGACCATCGCATACGACGACTTTGTGGCGTTGGGCGGCGAGGCGGGCGCCAAGGAGGCCGGCAAGATGCGCCTCGAGGGCAAGGACTACGTGGTCCAGGACGGCGACGTGATGTACTTCCGATTTGCGAATTGAGCAGCGTTGGGCGCGGCGGCGCCGTGCGCGCGAGGGCAAGGGCTCGGCGATCGCGGCCTCGCACTGTGGCAGGAGCTACCGTCAACGATACGGTGCTGACGTGGTCCGGTAGCAGAGCGTCGGGCTCAGCCCTTGCGCAGCGAGCGGTTGATCGCGTCCATGTTGGCCTTCGAGGATCGCAGCGCCTTTTCTGCGATGGCCCGATAGTTGCGAACCAGATCCTCACCGAACTTCGTGAGTTTAGTCCCCCCTCCGGCTTTGCCGCCGGTATGCGCCGCGACGACCGGCTTCTCGAATTTCCGATTGATCTGATCGATCAGGTCCCAAGCCCGCCGATAGGACATGCCCATCGAGCGGCCAGCCGCCGAGATCGAGCCGAGCTCCGCGACGCGCTCGAGCAGCTCGATCTTGCCGGGGCCGATGTGGTCCTCGGGACCTAGGTCGATGCGTATGACGAGTTTGACCATGAGCTGAGCGAGTGCGGGCTTCTTATGTCCATTATGCACCAATCGGAACCAGAAAGCATGAACCCGCCCGCGCCGGGACGCCGGCGAGCTTGCCGACAAACATCCCCGATCGTTATGCTTGAGCGGCCATTACGCGTTGGGGGGTCGTATGCGTGCGAGGGTGTGGCGTTGTGCGGGCGTGCTCGCCGTACTGGCGGTCGCGAATGGAATGTCGCGCGTGTCGGCTCAGGAACCACCGCCGGAGTTCGAGCTGCCAACCGTCGTCGTCGAAAGCGAGGTCGCCGGCGGGACCAAGACAAGCACGGGCGCGGGCAAAGGTGCGGGCGCCGGCAGCGGTGGAAGCGTTCCCGGCGTGGCGAGCAGTGGAGCCCCGGCGGGCGCGGGCGATGCGGAGGGGGCCGGCAGCACGGGGCGCCGCGTGGTCGAGCAGGTCGCCACCGTCAGCGAGGTCACGGCTCAGGACATCGAGCGCCAGGGCGCCAAGACGCTGGACGAGGCCATCGATCTCGTGCCGGGCCTCTATGTGCGCAATGGGGGCGACGGCACGCCGCGCATCGATGTCCGCGGGCTGCGCACGCGCAACATTCTGCTGTTGCTGGACGGGGTCCCGCTCAACTCCTCATTCGATGGTCAATTCGACCCGCGCTCCATTCCTGTCGAGAACATCGCCAGGATCAAGGTGACCAAGGGTGCGAGCTCGGTGCTCTACGGGGCCGGCGGCAACGCCGCCGTGATCGACATCATTACGAAGAGCGCCGCGCCGGGCATGCATGGAACGGGTGCCATCGAGTACGGCGGCCCCGAGCAATACAAGGCCAGCGCCACGACAAGCTACGGGACCGGCACGGTCAGGGTCTTCATGTCGGGATCGACGTACGATCAAAGCTACTTCGAGCTCTCCGACGGCTTCGACCTGACGAGCATTCAATCCAGCGAGCGCCGCGTCAACAGCGACCGGCACGACGACGCGGCCTATGCCAACATCGCCTACGAGCCGAGCGAGACGACCAAATTCGGCGTGAGCGTGAACTATCGAGCCGGTGAATACGGCAAGCCTCCGGGCACCCTCGGTCAAGACGAGTCGATCTTCGCGTCGCGCACCCGGTTCGAGCGCGTGGACGACTACGAGACGGTAAGCGTGCAGGCGACCGCCTCGCAACGCTTCGCAGGCGGCCTCACCGTGCGTCCGACGCTGTTCTACAACGTGCTCGACGAGCTGACCAATCTCTATGACGACGCGACTTTCGCCTCGCAAATCAAGGAAAGGTCTTTCAGGCAGGACGCGACGACAGCGATTTTCGGAGCCGGTCTCGAGACGGCCTACGCGTACCAGGGCGGCCTCGCCACATTGAAGCTCGATGCACGAAACGAGGCTTGGGAGTCGGACGGCTTCGAGGTGCAAAAGGCTGGCCCGGTCGGCTTCGCGCTCGACCACGATATCGGCATCTACTCCGTCGCGCTCGAGAACGAGTTCGAGCTGAGCGAGCAGCTCTCGGCCGTATTGGGCGCCGGGCACGCCTGGCAGGAGCGGGCGGAAGCGAGCGACAAGGACCACACCTATCTCGCGGGGTTGAGGCTCGCGCTCGACGGCAACACCGCGGTTCGCGGGTCGGTCGCCCGCAAGATCCGCTTCCCGACCCTGCGCGACCTCTATGAGGTCGGGCGCGCCAATCCCGATCTTACGACGGAGGTGACGCAGAACTACGAGGTGGGACTAGAGTCGCGGCTCCCGCCGCAACATCTGTCCTTCGGGCTCGCGCTCTTCCACATCGACGCCAAGGACTTTATCGAGACCGATGCCGACGGTATCGCGCATAACCACGACCAGTACCGGTTCCGCGGCGTCGAGACGACGCTCGGCTACACTGGCATCGAGGATCTCAGACTTTCCGCGGCCTACACGTTCCTCGAGTCGAAGAACCTATCGGCAGACGCGGACACGAGCGAGCTTCAAAACCGGCCCGAGCACAAGGCGACGCTGATCGCCAACTACAGGCTCGCTTGGCGCATCGAGCTCAACGCGTCCTATGAGTACATTGCCGGAGCCAAGACCCTGTCCCGCACCTCGCCTACCCAAGTCCTGGAGCTCGGCGACTATCACGTCGTCGGCCTCGGAATCACAAAAGACGTTTTCGATGGGCAGGCGCAGCTTTACGCCCGCGTCGAAAACCTCTTGGACGAGAACTATGTGCAGTCGTTCGGCTTTCCCGAGCCGGGCCTATCCGCCTTCGCGGGGTTGAGGGCGAAATATTGAAAATCATCTTTCTCGCGGTGATGACGAGAGCAGGCTCTGGGTACGACGCATGCCCAGCCGGTCTCGCACATCAGCCGGCTACGCCTGCTGCTTGGCGGCTCGCCGGGCCCATTCGCGCCAGAGGAGCGCGCCTGCGAGGCCGCCGGCGAAGCCGAACGCGAGATGGGTCGAAACCGGATAGAGCGCACCGGCCCTGAACGAGCCGAACTCCATGCCGAATGTCTCGGCGAGACCGAAGCGCATCAGCGGCTTTGTCGCATGGGCGAACGCCGCGATCAGAGGCAACACCAGGATCTGCGTCCGCCAGCCGGCGAACACCATGACCGCAAGGTCGATGACCACGCCCGGCGCAAGATATAGGAACGGCGTCAGCCATCCGTGCTCCGCGCCGACGCCGGCCGCCGTTGTCGCCGCCGATAGCGAAACGATTGTCGCGGCCCACCGGTATGTCGAGGTCAGGCGCGCAAATACCAGAAGCGCCATGGCCTCGAGGCCGTGGTGGCCGGGAATCTTGAGCGGATAGTTGAAGCTCTCGTGCAGCGCCACGATAAGCACGCCCACGATGAGCAAGACCACGAGCCGCGCCAGCGTCAGCGGTCCGGCTGGCTCAATACTGCTTGATGATTTCGCGGGGGACGAGCTTCCAGTCGAAGCCGGCATGTGGTTCCTCCACTTTCGAGACAAGGAGAACGGCCTTGTCCTCGAGCAGCACGGGTCGCGGCCAAGGATCGATGGAAATGCGCGCATCCTCGCTGATCGCCTCGCCGGCCAAGGGGCGGACGATGTCGATCCCTGTCGAGCCGAGGAGCCGTCTCAGCGTGGTGACCCCCTCGAGCTCCCGGACACCGGCGACCCACACGAACCGCCCGTCGTGGCCGCTCTTGCGAAGGCCGATCGACGCCAGGGCACCAATCACGCCGCCCTCGTCGCCGGTGACACCTTCCAGATGGAAGCCGCCCTCGCGCGCAAGCTCGCGGGCTTCTCCCTGGTGCACCACCGATGTCTTCGCGCGCCGGCCGAATGCGACAATATTTGCCCCCACATCCTCGAAGCGAGCCAGGCAAAAGCCGGCGTCCGAGCCCGGCGCAGACTCCTCTTTGAGGAACGCGCGCGTGAGCGTTGCGAGATCCGCCGCATCTCCCCCCCGCCACTCGATGTCGAGGCACAGCGCGCTGTTGTGAGAGGTCATGGGAATACGGGCATGGACGTGGAGCTGGTGGCGGCTGATGCCGCGCACGCGCGCGAGATTGCGCTCGTGCAGCAGCGCGCCGAGCCGGCGCGCACGCCACCCCGTGCCACGGCTCTCCAGATTATCCGTGTCGTCGATGCTGACCAGCACGCGAGAGCGTTGTGCCTCAGTCCCCATAACGGCACTTTAGGCCCATTAGACGCAGCGTCCAATCGAAACCGCGCGGCGAAGGCACCGTGTCCGATTTGGGTGACACGCGATCCACGGCGGGTCGGGCGCGACGGCGCCGCTGTGCGTCGAGGAGCGGCCGGCATCTCCCCCTTATGGTGCGGGCGCATGCGGCGCTGAGATGAGCGCCGAGACCATGATCGCGTCAGACCTTATCAGTCTGACGCGATCATGGTCTAAACTCAGGAATTAGAGCATGAGCCACGTCTCGGATGGGTCCATCCGAGACGATCACGCTCTGGGGAGGCCGGCTCGTTTTTTTTGGTGTGCAGGCTGAGAAACAGACCGCGAGCCTGCGCGCAATCCGGCACTCAGTCCAGACCCTCGGCACAATCGTTGGCTCGCTGCCGCACCTCAATCCTGCGAGGTGCTTCCTCTTGTCCAGGCAGTGAACGCGGCGCAGGATGGCCAGCCATCCGGAGCGCAGCGGGCCGATGGAGTGCGTTTGTTTCTGAGCACAACCGGAAGAACTCAACGTTGGGACAGAAATCTGCTGGCCCGGGGAGCTCCTCCGAGCCCTCTAGCCAATTGCGACATTCCCCCTCATGACAACAAAAGATGCATTTGGTGCGGGCTTCATACCAAGCCATGCCCCCATCAACATGCGCGGCCACGGTCGCGTTTACGCCCATGCGCTCCATCATGCGATCCATCAGCTCGGGTTGACGAGACTTCCGGTAGAGTATCGGCCAGCGATACCTAAAGTCGCTCATGTTGCCCCTCCTTCTCACATGTCCCCTTCAGAACTCCTTTGCCTCAAGTTAATCGACTGACTGAGCGGCCACCATTCGACGGCGTTCAAAATGCCGCAACCAACGCCACTAAGGCACAACTGATCAAAGAGAAAGCTGCTGCATTGACCAAGATCAAACCCAAGTGCCGTTCAATGGAACGAGTTGGGGACATTTCCCAATCGCAGAGGTGCGGGGCCGGCCATGTCGGTTCAGGGTCCCGGGTTGACCAGGCTCCTAAATGCCGCAGCCTTTTGCTCGGGCCCGTAGGCGGCTTCCTCAATTATCTCGGTGCAGGCGCGAATCGTGGCGAGAGCGTCCCGACTTTGGCGGCACTCGCTCTCCATGCCGGCCCAAGTGACGGTGCTTCCCGTTGCGAGCCCCAGAAGCACCAATCCTGTCCGGAGCCGCATTGTTCGACCCTCGTCCTCGTGGTTGGAACAATTCGGCAAGGCGCACCTGGGTCGACCGTTGCACGAGATCAATATCGCCGAGCAACGGCAGCAAATAGAGCAGCCGTCACGAGCCGCCCCTTTCAGGGCGCACGTTCGACGGCAAGCCCGTAGAGATAGGTGAGGATGGCTTCGACGTCGTCGTCGGAGAAGGAGATCTGCGGCATCTCCTTGTGGCGGGACACTTTTCCTTCTTTGAGCTCCTCTTCGAGCTCGCGGACCGGAAACTTCATGTAGATGTCGCGCATCGGCGGCGCGATCTTGAGCGGACTGTCACCCATCACTTCGACTGCGTGGCAGCGCCCGCAGTTCGTCTCCAGGATAGCCTTGCCTCGCGCAGCAAGAGCGCTGCTCGCGTCGGCATGCGCCGCCGTCGAGTGGCAGACAACAGCCGCCGTCGCGACGACAAGAACCTCGTGAACGGATCCGGCCGCTCGGCGGAGCCGCGTGACTGGGGAGGTCCAGCGACGAGGCGCCGATCGCGATCGATAGCGAAACATCAGGGCATCCTCGACTTCAATGTAATCGTCTCGCCATCTACCACGAACGTGCCATATCCGCGATGGTGGATGGTCTTGGGATTCTTCTGCTTCGTATCGGTCCAGGCCTCGAGCACCTCGAGCACGAACAGATTGTATTTATTCACGAGGCGCATGTCGGCCACCTTGCATTCGAGGTTTGCGAAGCACTCGGCGATGAGTGGCGGCGCCACGCGTTTCCCCGGCAGTCGTGTCAGGCCGAAGGCCTCGAACTTGTCGACATCGCGGCCCGAGCAGTTTCCGACCGCGACCACTTTCTCCGCCATCTTGACCGAGGGAACCGCGATCACGCACTCGCGCGTCGCCCGGAGCGCCGCAAAGCTCATATTGGCGCCGCTGACGACGCAGGCGACGAGCGGGGGCTCGAAGTCGACCATCATGTGCCACGACATGGTCATGACGTTGGCGCGGCCCTTGCGGGCGGTCGTGAGCAGGACCACCGGCCCCGGCTCGAGGAGCTGGTAGACCTTGGATAGGGGCAGCTCCTTCATCATCCCGGTCACTCTCTTGCGGCCTGTTGATGTGACGTGGCGGCGACCGTCCGAATGCTGACCCTACGATAGTCCTATGACCAAATCGCAGGATGTCGCAGCGGGTCATGGGTCGACCAGCGGCGCGATGCCGCCGGCTTGTCAGCAAGAATCGGTCGCGAATTCCATCGTCGCGCGCGCGAAGCTGAATTATCCTCGGCGTTGTCTCGCAGCTATTACAGGCTTTGCAGGCGACCAACAGGAAGGGGGTCAACATGGGCGCGACCGAACACTCCGCAACGGCCGGCCGCAGAATGCTATTCGCGGCAATCTGGACCTTGAGTGCGAGCTTGTGCGCCAACAGCGGCGCATTGGCCCAAGTCGGACCCGACGCCTCCAAGGGTCGTGCGCTTGCCGACAAGCTCTGTACGTCCTGCCACATTGTTGGCAAGGAAGCTCCAAGCACGACCGTGCCTGCCGATGTACCGAGCTTCGCCGCCATCGCCAGCAGGCCTGGTCAAACGGCCGAGGCCATTGCGGATCGCTTCGTTATGCCCCATCTTTCTATGCCACAAATACAACTCACACGATCCGAAGTCGCCGATCTGGCGGCCTACATTCATTCGCTGAAGAAACCCTGAGCCGGGTGGCTCGTGGCGATCATCACCCGCTTCGAGCCAACGCGCTCGGACACGCTCGTCGAGCTCCTGGGGCCGCGCACGGGGCATCGAGCGGCGCGGGCGTGTTGTGGCCGCTATCGCGTCCGCGCGCGCTTGAAGGCCGGAACGTGACGCCTGTCTTCCCGTAGCCGTCATCGGCCCCTCATGCTGCGGGCGAACAGCGGCCGGGACGGGCTCCGGACGGAACGGAAAAGACATGTTTCCGATCGGCGACAATATCGCGACGAGCCGCTTCGCGGCCGTGACGTGGGCGATCATCGCGGCCAATGCCGCCGTCTTCCTCTACGAGCTCGGGCTCTCGGACTACGAGCTCGAGGCGTTCCTCATCCACTATGCTCTCGTCCCCCGCCGCTACTTCAATCCGTCATGGGCGACCGCGGTCGGCTTGAGCCCGCTCGATGTCACGCCGTTCCTGACCAACACATTCCTGCACGGCGGCTTCCTGCACATCGTCCTGAACCTCTGGACGCTCTATATTTTCGGGCCCGCGCTCGAGGAGCGGCTCGGCAGCGCCCGCTTCGCCGTGCTCTACCTCGCGTCCGGCGTCGTCGCCAGCCTTGCGCACGCCCTCTTCAACCCACTCTCTCCCCTGCCGGCGCTCGGGGCCTCCGGCGCCATCGCCGGTACAATCGCCGCCTACGCCCTGTCCTTTCCCTATGCCCTGGTGCGCGTGCTGGTGCCGATCTTCATCATTCCCGTCTTCTTCAATGTGCCCGCGCTGTTTTTCGCCGGCTTCTGGTTTCTGATGCAGGTGCTCTCCGGAACGAGCTCGCTGTTCCTGCCCGCGCACGGCGGCGGCATTGCCTGGTGGGCGCACATCGGCGGATTTCTTGCCGGTTGGGTGCTCCTGAAGCGGCTCGACACCGGCCGGGCGACGATCGGGCGGCCGCCCCTCGGGGCCGGCATGCCGTGGCTGCCGTTCCGCTGGTTCCGCTAGCCGCCCGCCCTCACCCCAGCGCGCCGCGCGGCATGAATCGGCGAGAGAGCTCTACCCCTGCCCCTTCTGGCCGTAGCTCTTGAAGCGCTCGAGGACGAGGCGCATCTCGGCGTCGGCCAGGAGCACCGGCTTGCCGAGCGCCAGCACCCGATAGTATTGGGCCGCAAGCACCTCGACCTCCGCGGCCAACTCCAGCGCCTCTGCGAGCGTCTCGCCCATGGCGATGGCGCCGTGGTTCGCCATCAGGCACGCATCGCGCGCGCGCAAGCCCTCGGCCACATGACGCGCCAGCTCCTCGGTGCCGAATGTCGCGTACGCGACAACGGGTATGTCGTTCCCGCCCGCGACCGCCACCATGTAATGGAATGGGGGAATCGATTTCCCCGCGCACGCGAGCACGGTCGCGTAGGGCGAATGCGTATGCACCAGCGCATGCCTGTCGGGGCGCTCTTGATAGGCCGCAAGGTGGAACCGCCACTCGCTCGACGGCTTCCTCTGCTTGCCGGGGGCGGTGCCGTCGCCAGCGACGAAGGCGACATCGCGCACCTTGATCTTGTCGTAGGCGAGCCCCGTCGGCGTGATCAGCATGCCCCCCTTCCAACGGCAGGACACGTTGCCCGAGCGCCCCGGCGAGAGCCCGGCGCGGCTCATGGCGAGCGCGGTCCTGATCACCGCGCGCCGCGCCGCTGCTTCCGCTTTCTTTCCGTACTGCTTCATTCTTGCCCTCAAGATCGAGGGGCGTCATGCCGTCCAAGCGGAGCTTGGCTTCGCCAAGACGGCATGCTTCCAGCATGACGCCCCTCGAACACCCCACCAGGGACTAGTCCCCGGACCCGGTATT
>DATETZ010000182.1:0-12406 GCA_035283385.1 Hyphomicrobiaceae bacterium | reverse complement strand
GAGATCAAGAACGTCAACTCGATCCGCTTCATCGGCCAGGCAATCGAGGCCGAGGCGCGGCGCCAGATCGAAATCCTCGAGGATGGGGGCAGGATCGACCAGGAGACGCGCCTCTTCGATGCCGCGAAGGGCGAGACGCGCGCCATGCGCTCCAAGGAGGAAGCGCACGACTACCGCTACTTCCCCGACCCGGACCTGCTGCCGCTCGAGCTGACGAAGGACTATGTCGCCAAGCTCGAGCGCGGTTTGCCGGAGCTGCCGGATGCCAAGCGCGCGCGCTTCATGAAGGAGTTCGCTCTGTCGGCCTACGACGCGGACGTACTGGTCGCCGAGCGGGAGAGCGCCGACTACTTCGAGGCGGTGGCGAAGAACCGCGATGGCAAAGTTGCCGCCAACTGGGTGATCAACGAGCTGTTCGGGCGCCTCAATAAGGAGGGCCGCGATATCGAGCATTCGCCGGTATCGGCCAGGCAGCTCGGCGCAATTCTCGACCTCATCGGCTCGGACGTGATCTCGGGCAAGATCGCCAAGGATTTGTTCGAGATCGTGTGGACGCAAGGCGGCGACCCGGCCGAGATCGTCGAGCAGCGCGGCATGAAGCAGGTGACCGATACGGGCGCCATCGAGCGCGCCGTCGACGAGATCATCGCCTTGAACCCCGACAAGGTCGCGGCGGTGAAAGCCAAGCCGACCATGCTCGGCTGGTTCGTCGGCCAGGTCATGAAGGCCTCGGGCGGCAAGGCCAACCCGGCCGCGGTCAACGAGATCCTGAAGAGGAAGCTCGGGATTTAGGCGTGCATCGCGATGCCATCGCCGCTCCGTGGCACAGCGCTCACGTGCATGCTATTGTTCTGTCACAAACGATTGAATCCCAGCTTGTCATCCTCGGGCTTGTCCCGAGGATCCAACTTCCAACAGGCGCTGACGCGCGCTGCACCAGGGATGGTCGGGCCAAGCCCGACCATGACACTGAGGGGTCGAGTTTGATTGAGTCACAACACTAGTGTCGCGCCCATGAACCTTTCGCTGCCGAGCCGATTGACGGTCGATGAGTTCCTCGCCTGGGCTGTGAACCAGCCCAACGAAGCGGGCAAGCTCGAGCTGCTGGACGGGGTGGTGATCGTGCAGCAATCCCGGCAGTGGGGCCATCACAAGGTGAAGGCCGCCGTCTTCTTGGCCCTCATCGACGCGATCAAGACGGCTGGCGTACCATTCTATGCCGCGACCGACGGCCCGACAGTTCGCATTGACTCGCGCACGGCGTTCGAGCCGGACGCGCTCATTGCACCGCTGCCCGAGCCCGAGCCGACATCGCTCGAGGTGCCGAACCCCGTCATCGTCGTGGAGGTGCTCTCACCGTCAACTGCGCAGCGCGACGCCACGACGAAGCTCAAGCGCTATTTCGAGGTTCCAAGCGTCGAGCACTACCCGATTCTCGATTGGCAGGACCGCGCCGTGACGCACCACAAGCGCGGAGCCTCGGGTACGATCGAAACCGAAGTCCTGAGCGAGGGCGTGCTCAAGCTCGATCCGCCCGGGATCGAAATCCCCCTCGCCAGCCTGTTTGGCCCGGCGCCGACGACGGCCGGGTGATGAAGGCCTCGCGCGGCAGGGCCAAGCCGCAGGCCGCGCCGTGCGCCGCGCCTATCCACCGGCAGCGCGCCGCGGGCGCGGCCGGCGGTTGACACGAGGGCAGCTGCGCCCCGTTATGGTGGTGTCGTTGCGGCCATCGCTCGAGGGGGATTGCATGAGCGAACAGCGCGAGCGGGGGGTGCCCGATTGGCGCAGGCTGCTGCGGTGGCGGGGCCTTGTCTCGCCGTTGGGCGCGGTGTCCGGCACCCTCGCCGCGATGGCGCTGATCTATCTCGGCTACGACCTGGTGAAGGGTCGGCTGTCGCCCTGCGAGTCGATCTTCCGCGAGACCTCGGTCGGGCTGTCGACGCGGGTCAGGTTCCTGAGAGCCGAGGGCGAGCTCGAGATCGGGCGCACCGCTCTCACCGAGCTCGACGAGCGCGGGCAGATGGCGGCGCTCAATCTCAAGACCTGCTGCACGGTGCTCGACGCCGGCCGCATCGATCCCGAGCAGTTCCTCACGTGCAAGGCGAAGGCCCGCGACTACGAGGCGCGCGTCGAGGATATCGTCGCGCTGGTGCGCACGACGATGAAGGACGGCGCGGCGCGCGCTCCCGCTGCCGAGCCGGCGAAAGCTGAGCAGCCGCGGGCGGCCGTTGTCGCGAGCCTCAACGAGAAGGTCGAGGCCGCGCGCAGCACCTCGCGCGATTTCAACCGGGAGGTCGTGGAGGTGCGCCGGGCCCAGGCGCTGGCGACCCTCGAGGCGATGCCGGCGGCGCACGTCGAGGTCGCGGCCCAGGAGCGCGAGCCCAACGACGATCCGCTGAGCACCAACATCGTCGAGCTCGACAAATGGGTGACCGGCTCGATCGGCGCCGCCAAGGACAGCGATTACTACGCCTTCACGACGCCCGGCACGCATCGCGATTGGATCCGCGTCGAGCTGCAGAACCAGTCGGCCACGCTCGAGCCCAGCCTCGAGCTCTTCGATGGCGAGAAATCGAGCCTCGGGTCCGTGCACAAGACCACCAAGGGGGCCGATCTCGCCTACTCGTTCGTGGCCTTGCCCAACACCCGGTTCGCGGTGCGGGCGAGCAACTACTATGGCGAGAGCACGGGCGTCTATCTGATCCGCGTCGCGGCGGCGAAGGCCTACGACACCCACGAGCCCAACGACGATATCCTGAGCGCCAGGCCGATCCCGCTCGGCGCGGCGGCCGAGGCCCAGATCATGGATAAGAACGACATTGATTTCTTCGCCGTCGACTCCGGCTCGGGAGCGGGCATGATGGCCGTCAAGATCGACAACCGTTCGGCGTCCCTGCACCCGAGCGTGACCGTCTTCGACTCGAGCAAGACCAGCATCGGCGAGCAGCACAACACGACCGCCGGCGGCGAGGTCGCCACCACCTTCAAGGCGCAGCCGGGGACGACCTACTTCCTCCGCATCGCCGACTACTACTCGGATGGCGCGGGCGATTATGCGCTGACCGTCGCCAGGCAGTGACCGGGCCCGAGCCGGCCGGAAAGAGGCTCAGAGCACCGTAACCGAAAGCGGCATGCCGCCCTTGGGGCGCAGTGTGACGCGGGCGACCGGCACCGGCTCGTGCCGGCCGTCCCATTCGAAGCGGACGCCTCTCGCGAGCGTCGCCAGGATCGCCGTCGCCTCGATCATCGCGAACGCGGCCCCGATGCAGCTCCGCGGCCCGAACCCGAACGGCATGAATTGGGTGCGCGCGTGGTGGGCTTCGCGCTCGGGCCGGAAGCGGTCGGGATCGAAGCGATCGGGATCGTCCCAGGCGGCCCTGTGCCGGTGCACGGCATAGATCGGAATGACGATCAGGCTGCCCTTGGGAAGGGACACGCCGGCGAGCGTCACGTCCTCGGCCGCAACCCGCGTCAGCACCGGGGCCGGAGGGTATAGCCTGAGGCTCTCCTTCAACACCTGCTGCGCGACCGCGAGATTGGCGATGTCGCCGGCGCCGATCGGCCGCGTGCCCGCGACGCGCCGCGCCTCCTCGCGCACGCGCTCCTGCCATTGGGGCGCGCGCGCCAGGAGATAGAGAGTCCACGTCAGCGCCTTGGCCGTCGTCTCGTGACCGGCGGCAAGAAACGTCAACAGATTGTCGACCAGCCGGCTCGACGACATCGGCTCTTTTGACTCGGGATGGCGTGCGGCGAGCAGGCGGGCGAGCAGGTCCTCGGCCGGCCGCTGTTCGGCGAGGCGGCGCGCGACGAGGCGCGCCACGGCGGCGCGCTCGGCTCTCGCAGCGCGCAGCATGCGGCGCCTGCCCGGATGCCACGTCCACTCGGGCAGCCGGAGCATGGCGTAGGCGATGGACCAGCTGCTGTGGTCGAGGAAGGCGCGTCCGGCCTGCTGGATCACGGCGCCTTCGCTCTCCGCACAGCCGGCGAGCACGGTGCGGCTCACGACCGCAAACGTCATGGCGGTCATGTCGGCGTCGATGGCCCGAATGCGTCCCTTGGGAGGCTCGGCCCAGCGTGCAATCTGCTCGCCGGCCGCCTCGGCCATCACGGGCACGAAGTCGAGCAGCTCCGTGTGCCGGAACAGCGGCGCCGCCGTCTTGCGCTGCCAGCGCCAACTCGATCCTTCGGAGGTCAGGATGCCCTGCCCCACCAACGGCGCCAACACCCGCTGCTCGAGCGGCGCCTTCGGAAAGTGCTCGTGCTCCTTGAGGAAGATGGTCTCGATGAGCGCCGGCGCCGTCACCCAGGCGACCGGCACGCCGGCGTAACGGGTAGTGACGATCGGCTCGTAGAAGGCCTGCTTCGGCAGCGCGGTGAGCGGGTTGCGGACGAATTGCGCCAGATAGAGAGGAAGAGGTAGCACCCGATCCGCCGGCTGCGCCGCTGGCGGGTAGAGGCGCGGCTCGGTGTCGCTGACCTCGGTCTTGCTGGCAGGGGGTGCTGTCATGGCGCCAGGCCCGTACGCTCTGTGGCGAAGCGCCAAGCCTACACGAACTCTCGCCGTGGGGCGCTCCCGTGTCCGTAACGGCAGCCGCGCGCTTGCGGATCAGCGGCCCAGAAACCAGACGATGAGGCTCAGCACGACGCTGAGAATGAGCGACGTCATGAGCGGAATGTAGATCCTGACATTCTCGCGCTCGATGACGATGTCGCCCGGCAGCCGCCCGAGCCCGAGCCGCTCGCCGGCGAGCCATGCCAGGCCGACGGCGATGAGCACGATTCCGAGAACGATGAGCAGCTTCGGCATGTGCGTGCAGCGGCCCCCCGTGCGGCCCGCGAAGAGCGTATCAAGCCGGCGGCGCGCCGCATTGGGCGCGATGGCGCAAGAGGTGATCGGCGAGCACGATCGCCATCATCGCTTCCCCGATGGGCACGGCGCGGATGCCGACGCAGGGATCGTGGCGGCCCTTGGTGACGATCTCGGTCTCGCGGCCGTGCGTGTCGATGGTCTGGCGCGGGGTCAGGATCGACGAGGTGGGCTTGACCGCGAAGCGGGCGATGATCGGCTGGCCGGTCGAGATGCCGCCCAGGATGCCGCCCGCATGGTTGGAGAGAAACCGCGCCTTGCCGTCCGGGCCGATGCGGATCTCGTCGGCGTTGGCCTCCCCGGTCAGCTCGGCGACCGCCATGCCGTCGCCGATCTCGACGCCCTTCACCGCATTGATGCTCATCATCGCGGCCGCCAGATCCTGGTCGAGCTTGCCGTAGACGGGCGCGCCGAGGCCCGCGGGCACACCCTCGGCGACGACCTCGATCACGGCGCCGATCGAGGAGCCTTGCTTGCGCACGGCGTCGAGGTAATGCGTCCAATCGGGCACCGAGCCCGGATCGGGGCAGAAGAACGGATTTGCCGCGACCGCGTCCCAGTCCCACTGCGAGCGGTCGACCTTCCTGTCGCCGATCTGAACCAGCGCGCCGCGGATGGTGACGGGGCCAAGGATTTTCCGGGCGATGGCGCCGGCAGCGACGCGCATGGCCGTCTCGCGCGCCGACGAGCGCCCGCCGCCGCGGTGGTCGCGGATGCCGTACTTCGCCCAGTAGGTGAAATCGGCATGACCGGGGCGGAACTTGTCCTCGATGTCGCTGTAGTCCTTCGAGCGCTGGTCGACGTTGTGGATCATGAGCGAGATCGGTGTCCCGGTCGTCACTTGCCGGCCGTCGCCATCGGGGAACACGCCGGACAGGATCTCGACCCGGTCGGGCTCCTTGCGCTGGGTCGTGAAGCGCGACTGGCCGGGCCTGCGCTGGTCGAGGTAGACCTGAATCTCGTCGCTGGTGAGCGGAATTCCCGGCGGGCAGCCGTCGACCACGCAGCCGATCGCCGGCCCATGGCTCTCGCCCCAGGTCGTGACGCGGAACAGGTGGCCGAACGTGTTGTGGGACATGGGGAAGCGCTTCGATCTCGGGCAGGGAGGGCGCGCGAGCCGGGGAGGGTCGCACCTGCAACCGCGGCCCGTCTCAGGCTAGTATGGCGGTTCAGAAGTTCCCCATTCCCTCGCGGCTCCCTCGTGAGGGAACTTCTGAACCAAAGCCATACTAGCAAGTCTATGTTTCTAGTGTCCCTTATGAACCCGAAGTTCGCAAACGCGATTGCCGCACGGTGTGTGCGAACTTCGGGTTCGGGACACTAGTGTCCAGTCTTAAGAGTGGCGCGCGCGCCCCGCAAGCCGCCTCGCGCGGGTTAATTCGAGTGGCAGACTCGGACGAGAGAGATTATGAGGGGCCGGTGCCGCGTGTCTTGCGCCTCGAGGAAGGAGGCGGACATGAGGCGTAGGAGGGTGGCCGCGCACGGCGCGGGCCACGGGCGTCAGCGTCGGTAATCCAAAGTCCAGTCGTGAAACGGGCGGCTCCTGGCGGCCTTGAGCAGCCGCGCTCGAGCGGCCCGTCGATTGCTAGGGAAGAGCCGGGGCGGCCGCTGCTCCGGCTCTTCTTTTCACCCAAGTTTTTCACCCAAGGTCCGCTCACAGCCATCGCATGGCGCCGCCCGCGAGGACGAGCACGCGATCCTGCGGGGACTCGAGGGCCGGGATCGTTTCGGGATCGAGGCCGAGGATGTGCGCGCGCAGGCAGCGGCCGATTCCGCCGTGCGCGGCGATGACTGTGTCGCGCTCGAGGCCGGCGAGCCAGTCGACGGTGCGGGCGAGGAGGTCGGCGTAGCTCTCGCCGCCTCGCGGGCGCCAGCGCAGCGGATCCTTCGCGCGCTCGGCGAGGCCGGCCGGGTCGAGTGCCGGCAAATCGCTCTGCAGCTTGCCTTCCCAGTGCCCGTAATTGAGCTCGATCAGGCGCGCCTCGAGGCGATAGTCGCGGGGCTCGAGGCCGAGGCATGCGCGCACGATCTCCATGGTCTCGCGGGCGCGGCCCAAGGGGCTCGCGACGAAATCGGCTTCGCCAATCCCGGGCAGCAGCGCCGCCATGGCCTCGCCGTTGCGGCGCGCCTGCGCCCGGCCCTTCTCGTTGAGCGGAATGTCCTTCTGGCCCTGGTAGCGCCGCTCGGCGTTCCAGTCCGTCTCGCCGTGGCGGACGAAGCAGATCGTTATGCCCTCGCGCATCGCACACAAGCTCCCTGTCCCCACGAAGAGTGGGGAGAGGGAATATTAAGCACCCTCGCTCTTCACCACCGAGATATCCGGCGCGTCCTCGTTCTTCATGCCTTGCACGTGATAGCCGCAATCGACGTGGTGAATCTCGCCGGTGACGCTGCGCGACAGGTCCGACAGGAGGTAGAGGCCGGCCGCGCCCACCTCCTCGATGGTCACCGTGCGCCTGAGCGGCGAGTTGTACTCGTTCCATTTGAGGATGTAGCGGAAGTCGGAGATGCCCGACGCGGCAAGGGTCTTGATCGGCCCCGCCGAGATTGCGTTGACGCGGATGGCGCCCTTGCCGAGGTCGGCCGCGAGATAGCGCACGCTCGCTTCCAGGGCCGCCTTGGCGACGCCCATGACGTTATAGTGCGGCATCACCTTCTCGGCGCCGTAATAGGTGAGCGTCAGCATCGCGCCGCCCCCCGTCATCAGCTTCTCTGCGCGCTGGGCGAGCGCCGTGAACGAGTAGCAGGAAACGAGCATGGTCTGCGTGAAGTTGCCTTCGCTCGTGTCCACGTAGCGCCCGTCGAGCTCGTTCTTGTCCGAGTAGGCGATGGCGTGGACGAGAAAATCGAGCCGGCCCCAGACGCGGGCGAGCTCGGCAAAGAGCGCGTCGACCGAGGCCTTGTCGGTCACGTCGCATGGGATCACGAGCTTCGAGCCGAGCTCGGCTGCGAGCGGCTCGACGCGCTTCTTCAAGGCGTCGCCTTGATAGTTGAGCGCAACCTCGCCCCCCTGGGCGGCGACGGCCTTGGCGATGCCCCAGGCGATCGAGCGGTTGTTGGCAACCCCCATGATGAGGCCGCGCTTGCCCGACATCAGATTGCCGGTCGGCGCTCGCGCGCCATGGGCCTGTTCCGTCATGGGGCCGGAATTCCTTCTCTCGCGCGTAGTTTGGCGCGCATCCTACACAAACGGTCCTCGCGGTCCAGATGGCTGCCTCGGCGAGGGGCTGCGTCCGGCAGCGGATTGGCCGCAACTCCGATCGGTGTCTTGCGGGCCCGTTTCGGGCACGGGGCTCCGTTGGTGGTGACTTCTTCGCGCAGGCGGCTTCGCGGCGCTCGTCGAGCGCCGAGGGGGCGTAACAGCAAGGGGGCGAGCGCCCGCCCGGCTCAGCCCTCGAGCTGCCAGCGGCCGTTCGCGAGCCGGCAGGCGATGCCTTCGGTCTTCTTGGTTTTGAGGCCGGTCGTCAGCAGCACCACGAAATGGCGGCAGATTGCACCGTCGGCGTTGCGGAACGAGGAGGTCGGTTTGACGAGGCCGGAAAGATGGCCGTTGCGCCGGCGCCATATGAAGTTCGAGCCGTCGGCGAGCCGCGAGAGCGCAAGTTGTACGCTTTGCAGCGCGGCGATTTCGTCGGCCTCATTGAGCTCGGGATGGAGATCGGCGTAGTTCGGCGTCGCGGCTTTTTGCCCGCCATCGAGGCAGGTGCACGCGGGGCCGCCGGCGAGGGGATTGCCGGTTCGTGCGCTTCCCGGCGGGTCCTCGGCGGCAATCGAGAAACCGGCCGAGATCACGAGCGCCGCAGCGAGGGCGAGGCCGGTAGCCGCTCGCCGGTCGAACGGTACGAGGAAGGTGGTCAGACGCATGACGCTTCACGCTCTCGGACGCAACGATCCGCCATATTGGGATCCACGCTTTCGATTGTGCCGCGCAGTGGTTAAAAGGTGCTGAAGGGCCGTCTCACCCGTTTCAAGCCGGGGCGGCGGTTAAGCGAAGGTTTAAAGACGGTGAGCGCGGACAAGAGGGGCGGTGGGCCGGCCGAGGACGAGGGCGCCTCGCCCGCCGGCGATTTCGGTGAGGCTCAAGACCCCTTCGCTCTGTTCGAAGGGTGGCTTGCCGAAGCCGCCCGGCGCGAGATCAACGACCCCGACGGGATGGCGCTCGCCACCGTCGATTCCGCGGGGCTGCCGAACGTGCGCATGGTGCTGCTCAAGGGGCTGGACGGGCCCGAGGCGGCCGACCGCGGCTTCGTGTTCTACACCAACCTCGAGAGCGCCAAGGGCCGCGAGCTCGCCCTGACCCCGAAGGCCGCTCTGCTCTTTCATTGGAAAAGCCTCGAGCGCCAAGTGCGCGCGCGCGGGCCCGTCACGCCGGTCACGGCGGAGGAGGCGGACGCCTATTTCGCGACCCGCCCGCGGATGAGCCGCATCGGGGCCTGGGCGTCGGATCAGTCGCGCCCGCTCGAGAGCCGCTTTGCGCTCGAGAAGAGAGTGGCCGTCATGACCGCGAGGTTCAATATCGGCGAGGTGCCGCGCCCCTGCCACTGGTCGGGCTTCCGCTTGACGCCGCTCGAGGTCGAGTTTTGGGCCAACCGAGCGTTCCGGCTCCACGACCGGGTCGCATTCCGCCGCGTCTCTCCGGGCGCGCCGTGGACCAAGATGCGGCTTTATCCCTGACCGGACCCATGACCGGCCGGCGGCCGGCCTCGACGATCGCCATGCCGCGAATGTGAGCGATCGTGTTTTTGCCAAGGTGCGCGCTACAGTGTAACGTTCCGCGGCTGTGCGGCCGTTGGCTTCGCGCCCCGGCAAGACCACGGGCGGGACACGCCCTCAAAGGGAGTAAACGATGAAGAAGGTGCTTTTCACGGGCCTAGTGGTGGCGGGCACGCTCGCGGGACTGGGCGGCGCGGCCGAGGCGGCGAGCCTCGCCTCCGGCAGGAAGCTCGAGGTCAAGGTCGATCCGAAGAAGGTCGAGGAGGAGAAGACCGCGCTGTGGCAGAGGTTCGGCGGCTGGTGCGCCATCAGCGAATGGCATCCCTCGATTACGAAGTGCGAGGAGAGCAAGGAGGGCGATGCGGCCTTCCGCACGCTCACGCTCAAGGACGGCGGAACGATCAAGGAAAAGCTCCTGGAACGATCGAACGTCAGCTACCGGTACGCGATCGTGGCAAGCCCGTTGCCGGTCAAGAACTACGAGGCCCAGTTCTCCATCGTGCCGGACGATGACGATGAGGACGAGGTCAACGTCGCCTGGGCGGCCACCTTCGACGCCGAGGGCAAACCCGATAAGGAAGCGCGCGCAGTTATCGACAGCATTTTCAAGGCCGGCCTCGATAATATCAAAGCCCAGCTGGCGAAGTCCTCGGAGGGCAAAGCCGACGGCGGCGACAGTGATGGCGATAAGGACAAGGAGTAGGCGGCCGCCCCTGGGAGACGTCGCAGCACCGGGCTTGCCGGCGGTTGCGAGCCGTTATTCTATGGCCGCAGCTAATCCTGCGCTGAGCCCGCGCTTCCGGCTGCGGTCCGTTCCAGCTCTGCGATCGCCGTCGTCCGCCGTGGTTCCCCGAGCGGGCCTCGAGACACGACGCGGTCTTGTCGCGGCCGCCGACAGTGCTTGCACAAATAACGGTCATTTGCGCTAATGTTGAGCATCCGCCGGGTGCGGCCGGTTGTGGCGGAGCTCGCGTGAGCGGGCGATGCGTGACCAGCCCTCCGCCAGCGGACAATCCTGGGGAGGATCCAACCATGATGAATTCGGGCGACACGGCGTGGCTGCTTACGGCCACGGCCCTGGTCTTGTTCATGACGCTTCCGGGGCTTGCGCTGTTTTACGGCGGGCTCGTGCGGGCGCAGAGCGTGCTCTCCGTGCTGATGCATTGTTTTGCCATTGCGTGCCTGGTCTCGGTGCTGTGGCTGATGTTCGCCTACAGTTGGGCGTTTGCCGCGGGAGGCCCGTGGCTGGGCGATTTGAGTAAGGCTTTTCTGAGCGGCGTGGGGCGCGACAGCTTGTTTCCGAACACCACCATTCCCGAGACCGTTTTTTTCATGTTTCAGATGACGTTTGCGATCATCACGCCGGCGCTGATCGCCGGTGCCTTTGTCGAGCGCATCAAATTTTCGGCGGTGCTGGCGTTCAGCGGCCTTTGGCTGGCCTTTGTCTACGCGCCGGTCGCGCACTGGGTGTGGGGCGGGGGCTGGCTCGCCGCGATGGGAACTCTCGATTTCGCCGGCGGCCTCGTCGTGCATCTGACGGCCGGCACCTCGGCACTGGTGCTCGCGGTCTTGCTTGGGCCGCGAACCGGTTTTCCCAATGATGTCAAGCCGCCGCACGCGCCGTGGATGACGATGGCGGGGGCGGCGATGCTGTGGGTCGGATGGTTCGGCTTCAATGCCGGGAGCGCGCTGGCAGCGGGCGGCAACGCCGGCATGGCCATGACCGCGACCCATATCTCGGCCGCGACCGCCTCGCTCGCATGGATGACCACCGAATGGGTCAAGTACGGCAGGCCGAGCATGGTCGGCATCGTGACCGGTGCGGTCGCCGGGCTGGCGACGATCACGCCCGCGTCCGGCTTCGTCGGTCCGGTAGGGGCTTTGATCATCGGGCTGATCGCGGGGACGGTGTGCTTTTTCTGCGTAGGGCTCGTGAAGCAGCGCTTGAAGATCGACGACTCGCTCGATGTGTTTGCGGTGCACGGCGTGGGCGGTGCCATGGGCGTCTTGTTGACGGCGGTTTTCATAGATGCCGCGCTCGGCGGTGCCGGGCTCTCGGCTGACAAGACCGTCGCCAGCCAATTCGCGGCCCAGCTCGTGGGCCTCGTGGCGACCTTGGTGTGGTCGGCGGTTGTCACCTTCCTGATAGGCAAGGGCGTGCAAGCTTGGCTCGGCCTGAGAGTGAGCGACGACGACGAGGTCAAGGGTCTCGACATCGCAGCCCATGGTGAAAGCGCCTACAGGTTCTGATCTTGAGATGAGGCGAAAGAGATGAAGTTCATTGTCGCAATCATTCAGCCTTACAAGCTGGATCAGGTCCGGGAGGCACTGGCTCAAGCGGGCGTGCGCGGCCTGACCGTCAGCGAGGTTCGCGGGTTTGGCCGGCAGAAAGGCCACAAGGAGATCTACCGCGGCGCCGAGTACGAGATCGGCTATGTGCCGAAGATCAAGCTCGAGGTCGCCGTGGCGGCGGACGAGGCCGACCGCGTGGTCGAGACGATCACCAATGCCGCGCGGACCGGCACCATCGGCGACGGCAAGATCTTCGTGCTGGGCCTGGACTCGGTGGTGCGGGTCCGTACCGGCGAGACCGGCGCCGACGCGCTGTAGCGGCGGCTGCGAGCCTGGAGACAGGCTGCCCGACCGTCGCTCCGTTGCTGGCGGCAGGGAAGAGGCCGCTAGTGCTGTGGCTCATTCATTTGCGTCCCTTTCAACGTCACCCCCGCGGAGGCGGGGGCCCACCCAAGCTTGAAGTTTGGACGGATGCCCGCCGTCCATGCGAAGCATGGCTTCGCCATGACGCGGGCATGACGGCGATGGGATGCA